>CACXDS010000043.1 GCA_902766425.1 uncultured Lachnospiraceae bacterium | reverse complement strand
CTCCAGCTGAGTCTTAGCTGTAGTGAGCATGGACTTTGTGGCGGCAAGCTGATTTAAGGTTTCCTCCTGTTTTTCCGCCAACTGCTTTTTCCCGTCCTCCAGCTGCTTCTGACCATCCAGAAGCCCTTTTTGACCATCTGTGATGCCCTTCTGACCGTCCAGAAGCTCCTTCTGACCGTCCTCGATCTTCTGGCGACCGTCCTCCAGCTCCTTCCGGGCATCCGCCATCTTTTCATCAATGGCCTTTCTGACCTTCTCGTTCATCTGATCCACCTTTTCCTTGCGGATCACCACATGAACACTTTTTTCCAAAAGTCCGGATGCCGAGGCGGAAGCCACGCCCTCAATACTCTCCAGCTCCGGCATCACCTGATCCTGCACAAAGCTGCTGATCTGGGCATCATCCATTCCATCCACACCCACTGCAGCGATCATAATGGGCAGCATATTGGGATTCAGCTTCATGATCATGGGATTGCCGACGGAATCATTCCAGTAAGCCTTAATTTGATCCAGCTTCTCCCGGATCTCCAGCAAAATGGAATCCATGTTGGTCGACTGGGCAAACTCCAGGATCACCATGGAATAGCTCTCCGATGACACGGACTGGATACTCTCGATATTGCTCACTGTTGCCATCCCCGCCTCCACGGGCTGGGTCACCACAGTCTCCACCGTCTCGGGGCTGGCCCCGGGATATGTAGTCACAACAATGACATAGGGCAGGCTGATATTTGGCAAAAGATCTGTGGTAGTCTTCATAAAGGAAACCACGCCCAGCACGATAACCAGCACCACACCCACCAACACAGTATATGGTTTCTTTACACTAAAACCTGACATTTTAATCCTCTTCTCTTTTCCCTGGCTCCAAGGTCTTCTCCGGTCCGACTCACTGCTTCAATAATTCATTTCATTATAATTCTCTCCCAAAAAAAGTGTCAATACAAAACACAGTCTCAAAATATTAAAAAAGCATAAAGTGACCAGTTTTCGGTCATTTTATGCTTCTCATTTCCTATTTTTTTCTTCAGTTTTCAATCGTCATCCCGACGGATGATCTTCCGTAGCTTTCCCTTGAGCCGCTGAAGCGCATTGTCCGTGGATTTTTCGTTCTTGCCGAGGACTCTGGCGATCTGGGCCGTGGACATCTGAGTCAGATACAGATCAAAGACCTGCTTTTCAAAAGGACTCAAGGAGCTCTCGATCATCTTCTCCAGCTCCTCCCATCTCTCCTTATCCAGAAAAAGCCTCTCCGGATCCGGCATGGCCTCATCTGTCAGCTCCTCCAGCAGAAGCCGTCCATCCTCCTCCCGGTTATCCCCCTGGCTATAGAAGGAAACCGCCTCGTTCAGAGGAATATGCTTTTTTCTGCGGGAGGCCTGCACCGCCGTATAGATCTGACGATTGATGCACAGCTCCGCAAATGTAAAAAAGCTGGCGTCCCGGCCACTGTCATAATCCCTGACTGCCTTAAACAGACCGATCATCCCCTCCTGGATCAGATCCTCCGTGTCTCCGCCCAAAATGAACATAGATCTGGCGCCCTTTCGCACCAGATCCTTGTATTTGTCGCAGAGATATTCCGTGATATCCGTCTCTCCAGCCCGCAGGCGATCGATGAGCTCCTCATCGGAGCAAGCCTTATAATCCTTGAAATTCCCCATTCTATTTCTCCATCACTTTCGGCTCAACAAGTCTCCCGGCTCACACCAAGCGTCTTTGCCGGACAATTTCGAAGGCAAGAACCCCTGCTGCCACAGAAGCGTTCAACGAATCGATCTGTCCCTTCATGGGAATGGATGCCACCAGATCGCAGCTCTCCTTCACCAGTCTTCCCACGCCCTCGCCCTCATTGCCGATGACAAGTCCGATGGGCCCCTTCAGATCCAGATCATACATCACAGTGCCGTCCATATCGGCACAGACAAACCACATTCCCTGTTTTTTCAGCTCCTCGATGGTCTTGGACAGATTGGTCACCTTCGCCACAGGCGTGTAATTCAGCGCCCCTGCGGAGCATCTGGCCACAGTGGCCGTCAGTCCCACCGCCCGGTTTTTCGGGATAATGACACCATGTGCTCCCGCCAGATTGGCAGTACGGATAATGGCTCCCAGATTATGCGGATCCTCAATATTGTCGAGCAAAAAGAGAAAGGGGGCTTCTCCCTTTTCCCTCGCTGCCTTCAGCATATCCTCCACCTCGGCGTACTCATAGGCAGCCGCCACGGCGATCACCCCCTGATGTCTGCCGGTTTCCGACAACTGGTCCAGCCTCTCCTTTGTCACAAATTTCACCATCACATTCTGCTTCTTGGCTTCCCTCTTTATGGTCATCATGGGCCCATCCTGACACCCGTCCAACACATAAAGCTTGTCGATGGTTTTGCCGGAGCGGAATGCCTCGATCACCGCATTGCGCCCCTCTATTGTAAATTCCTGATATGCCATATCGTTAAAAATCCTTTCCACATTCTCAATACCGGGAGAATCCTAACTCCTCTCCCCGTCCAGCCCCTGCATTCCGGCCTGCACCAGCTCCAGCATCCGCTCCGTCCGTCCGGTGAGATAGAGATACCCCATCAAGGCCTCAAAGCCCGTTGCTCTCAGGTATTCCTTGCGGCTCCCGCTCTTGGCGATGGTATGGGGACTGGCATTCTTTCCCCGGCGGAGCACATTGCTTTCCTCCTGCGTCAAAAGAGGCGAGATGATCTCCACCATCCTTGCCTGTGCCGGCGCATTCACATACCGGACAGTCATGTCATGGAGCTTTGCCGCCGCCCGATTAGGGCCTCTGACGATCACCGTCCGCACCACAAGCTCATAGACCGCATCTCCCAGAAAAGCCAGTGATAACGGGGAATAGGACCGAATGTCCTGCTCCTGCGAAGGAAATACTTGTTGGATACTCTCTAAAAAGCCTTGTTCTTCCAAATCTGAAACTCCTCAACTTTTCCGGCATATTCCACGGGTAACTGCCTCCATGCCCTCAGCCGCTCTCCTCTCTCCGGGATCTATGACCTTATGCACTCCCGTCTTTCCCGCTTCCTTTGCAAACTATGTTTCTCGTCTGCGAATCAAGCTCCTCGTCTTCATGCCTTTACTGTCAAACCACATTCCTCGTCATCAGGCCTTGGACCAGACAGTTCCCTCCCTGGTATCCTTAAGAACGATCCCTTTTGCCAACAGCTCCTCGCGGATGGCGTCCGCTTTGGCGAAATCCTTGGCCTTCTTTGCCGCCGCTCTCTCGGCGATCTTTTCCTCCACAAAGGAGGCAAGCTCCTCATCCACTGCCTCCACTGCCTTGCCGACAGTCAGATTCAGGGACAGCACCTCATCAAAGCTCTTAACCAATGCATATTTCGTAGGATCATTGATATCCGCCTTCAACATGTCGTACAGGACTGTGATTGCCATGGAGGTGTTTAGGTCATTGCAGAGCGCCGCCTCAAATTTCTCGCGGTATGCGGCGAACTGCTCCTGATCCACTTCTCCCGCCTGATCCAGTGAGCTCACTTTATTCACCAGCTTTTCATAAGCGGCGCTCATATTATCCAACACTTCATAGGAGAATTCCAGGGGCTTGCGGTAATGACTCTGGAGACAGAACATCCGATAGACCAGAGAATTATAGCCCTTGGACTCCAGCAGGGATACCGTGAGGAAATCCCCCTTGGATTTACTCATCTTTCCCGTCTTATCATTCAGATGATGTACATGGAACCAGTAGTTGCACCACTTATGTCCCAGATAGGACTCACTCTGGGCGATCTCATTGGTGTGATGGGGAAAGATATTGTCCACGCCACCGCAGTGAATGTCCATATGCTCACCTAAATGCTTCAAGCTGATGCAGGAGCACTCGATATGCCAGCCGGGATAACCCACTCCCCAGGGACTCTCCCATTTCAGCTCCTGATCCTCAAATTTGGATTTGGTGAACCAGAGCACGAAATCGCTCTTGTTCCTCTTGTTTCCGTCCTCCTCCACATCGTCCCTGACGCCCACCAGAAGCTCTTCCTCGCTGTGATTGGAAAGTACATAATACTCCTTCAGCTTAGAGGTGTCAAAATATATATTTCCCCCTGCCTGGTAGGCGAAGCCCTTTTCCAAAAGACCACTGATCATAGTGATAAACTCCGGAATGCAATTGGTGGCAGGCTCCACCACATCCGGCGTCTTGATATTTAATTTCCCACAGTCGGAAAAGAAGGCATCCGTGTAGAATTTCGCGATCTCCATCACGGTCTTGTGCTCTCTCTTTGCGCCCTTAAGCATCTTGTCCTCGCCGGTGTCCGCATCACTGGAAAGATGTCCCACATCCGTAATATTCATCACTCTTTTGACATCGTACCCCACATAACGCAGGGTCTTCTCCAGAATATCCTCGCAGATATAGGTTCTGAGGTTCCCGATATGTGCAAAATGATATACGGTGGGGCCACAGGTGTACATACTCACCTTTCCGTCCTGATTGGGGACAAAGAGCTCCACCTTTTTTGTCAGTGTGTTGTAAAACGAAACCTTGTTTTCCATCTCTTCCTCCTGCCTTATTGAATGAATTCCTTTGAAACCCACATTATTTTGCGTCCTGTGATTTACTGCTGCCATAAGCCGCCGCCTGAAGCCTGTCATCCTTGCTCCCGCTTCTGAAAAACCAGATTGCAATGCCGATGACTAATATAAAGATCGAGATAAACTGGGAGGTGGACAGACTTCCAATGCTCCCCCGCTCCAGATCTCCACGCAGAAATTCTACCAAAAACCTGCCGATGCTGTAAAGCATTAAATAGACAGCTCCCACCTGCCCCGCCTTTTTCGCTCTGTTGGCGTAGCCAAACAAAAGCAGGGCGATCAGAAACATTCCCGCACTGGAAAGGAGCTGCGTGGGAATCAGCTTTACGCCATTGGGTGCATAATTGGAATGACTGAATGCTATGCCATACCAGGCATCCGTTCTCTCGCCATAACAGCACCCCGCCATGAAGCAACCCAGTCGTCCAAAGCCCTGGGCCACAGCCACCGATGGCAGCACCAGGTCAAAATAATCCCAGAAATTGGTCCTTTTTAATTTACAGTAGATCACAGCGCACAGGATCCCGCCGATGATCCCGCCATATACCACAAGTCCGTCCGTTCCCAAAACGCTGAGCGGCGCCTTCAAAAAGGCCCGCCAGTTGACGATCACAAACAGAATCTTCGCTCCCAGGATCCCCGTAATGGCACAGTACATGCCAAAATATGCCACAGTATCCGCATCCATCCCGTTTTTCGGTGCCCGCCGCTCCGCAATAAAAACAGCGGCCAGAAATCCGATCCCGATGAGCAGTCCGTAGGAATGGAGCACGACGGGTCCAATCTTTAACAAATCATTATACATTCAGATCACCCTCTGTTTTCTTCTAACACTTCCCAGATCAAGCTAACGCTTTGCCATGGAGCGCTGCGCCGTCATGAGCTGATTGATGGTATCCACCATATGCCTTCGGATAAAGTCCCTGTGCTCCTCCTTCACCAGGAAATAGAGATAGGAATCCAGCACAAACTGCTGGGGCAATCCCCTTCCCACAATCTTGAAATTCACAAAGCCCCGCTCTATATAGCGATCCACCTCATCCGTGGTCATAAAGGCCGGGCGCTTCATGCATTCCTCAAAGGTCCGATTGTCCCTGGAATGGTTAGGACACCTGAAATCCGTCCGGTTGTCAAATTCCAGCTGGGACCGGGATTCCTCGCGATAATGCTCCGCTCTCTTGACACAGCCCGGATAACAGATCTCATTGACCAGGATCTCTATCTTTCCCGCCACAGGCTCCAGCTGCCTGATCACCTCCTCCTTGCGGTTCAGATCATAGTCCAAAACCACAAGGAAGTAATCCTTGGCCACCTCCTCAGCCAGCAGCTTCGTGTCCGTCATGCGTTTCGTGGTGGAAGAGATCAGCTTGTAACCGGGGTACTCCCTCCTGATATACTCCTCCAATACCGGACGATTTACTATGGCCTGATTCAGCCCATTGTCCCCCAGCTTCATGATCATATTGCAATATGTGTCATAAACATGCTTTTCTTCCAGCAGGGAATTGGACCAGGTAAAACGCGCGGGAATGCCATACTGATTATAGGTATGAAGCACCCTCTCAATCTCTGCCTTATTGCTGATGCCAAATACTGCCCGCCCTCCGTTCCAGATGGCGCCGGGGATCGTTCCATAGACACTGCCGATCCGATAGCCCTCCCGGAATTTCTCAGGATAATCCTTCATAGTATTGATCAGAACCTGATTCAAAAGTCTAAAATAACAAAGTCCGGGCAAATGCCAATAAACTTCTCTTTTCTCAGCCATTTTCTTCCTCCGCACTCTTCCCCCTTTTGAGCTTCTTTATCTCGGCAGAACCTGTTTCCCGGAAGGACAGCCTGCGCAGCCGCTACACCCCATCTGCACCGGTGTGGCCGCCAGATCATAGGGACTGGTCAAAAGGCAGACCGCCTGGGAGGAGATTCCCTCCCCCGAGCCGGTAAAGCCAAGCCCCTCTTCCGTGGTTGCCTTTACATTTACCTGCGAGACCTCCATCCCAAGCGCCTTCGCAATATTCTCCCGCATCTGATCGATGTAGGGTCGCATCTTGGGTGCCTGAGCAATAATGGTGGCATCAATATTTTCGATCAGAAAGCCCTTTTCCTCCAAGAGCTCCCCCACCTTTTGCAGCAAAAGTACGGAAGAAATCCCTTTATAGGCCGGATCCGTATCCGGGAAATGATTTCCGATATCTCCCAGAGCTGCCGCTCCCAGAAGCGCATCCGAAATGGCGTGAAGCAGAACATCCGCGTCGGAATGTCCCAAAAGCCCTTTCTCATAAGGGATCTTTACGCCCCCGATGATCAGCTCCCGATCCTCCACCAGTCTGTGCACATCATATCCCATTCCTACTCTCACCTTGTCACCTCACACTTCCCGCCTGTATCATTCCATAATTCCGTTCTTATTTTTTCACCTTCCTGGGGCGCCCGTATTTATCCACATCCAATACATTTCTGGCGTCAAGCCCGCCCTTACGATGATTCTTTGCGCCGGCCCCCTTCCGCTCTTTCTTTTCCAGGTGCTTCTCTACGGCTCTCTCAGTATTTTGATCTCTGCACTCCCTTTCTTTATGATCCCCGGCTTTATGGTCCTCGGCTTTATGATCCCTGCTGCGGCGCATTTCTCTCTCATCTAAGTCTGCCCTGGACGGAAGGAGTTCATACCTTCTGCCAAAGAAGCCTTCCCCGGCTTCTCTTTTTTCCCTGCGCCCCGTTGCCTTCCTCTCTAAGCCCTTTTCTGCAGTGCCTTCCTCGCCGCGCTTCCCGAAGTTCCTTCTCTCGCTGCCCTCTTCGCCACGCTTCCCGAAGCTCCTTCTCTCGCCGCCTTCCTCGCCGCGCTTCCCGAAGCTCCTTCTCTCGCCGCCTTCCTCGCCGCGCTTCCCGAAGCTCCTTCTCTCGCCGCCTTCCTCGCCGCGCTTCCCAAAGCTCCTTCTCTCGCCACCTTCCTCGCCGCGCTTCCCGAAGCTCCTTCTCTCGCTGCCCTCTTCGCCGCGCCGACCGGAATCTCTGCCACCCCTGCCTCTCTTAGGCTGGGGAATATCCTCGGGGATCTCCTCCCCCTTTTCTCCGATCTCCTGCTTCAGCATACAGGCTGCCAGATCAAAAATATCACAGTTATCCTTCTCCATCTTTCTGCGAAGGTACACCTTCATCAGCTCGATGTCCTCTTCCTTTTCCCGAAGCTCCCAGGCGCTGTCCAGATACTTCTTCGCCTTGGATTTCAGCACCTTGGAGGGATCCGGCAGCTTCTTCTCCTCAATGGTGGTCTTGCAATACCGCTCGATCTCCCGAATGCGGTAAAGCTCCCTGGCTCCCGCAAAGGTAAAGGACTGCCCGGACTTTCCCGCGCGCCCCGTCCTGCCGATACGATGTACATAATACTCGTTATCCTTGGGGATATCGTAATTGATCACGATCTCCACATCATCCACATCGATTCCTCTGGCGGCCACATCCGTAGCGATGAGGATATTGGTACTTCCGTTGCGGAAACGCCCCATCACAATGTCACGCTGATGCTGGATCAGATCTCCATGCAATCCCTCCGCCTGAAAGTCATTCTTCTTTAAGACCTCCGCCAGCTCCTCCACCTTCATCTTGGTATTACAAAAGATCAGGCAGAGCCTGGGCTGATAATACTCCAAAAGCCGAACCGTTGCGGCATCCTTATCCTTGCTCTTTACCAGAAAATACTTCTGACTCACCAGGGGAATGGTCAGCTCCTCCGCAGTCACCTTCACATTCACCGCATCCTTCTGGAACTGCTTAGTGATCTCCAGAATGGGCTTTGGCATGGTTGCGGAAAAAAGCGCCGTCTGATGCTCTCCGGGAATTGCCCCCAGGATCACCTCCATGTCCTCGCGAAAGCCCATGTTCAGCATCTCGTCCGCCTCATCCAGCACCACCATACTTACCTGCTCCAGCTTGACCGTATGGCGGTTCATATGATCCATCACTCTGCCGGGGGTACCCACAATGATCTGGACACCGGGCAAAGCCCTGATCTGTCTGGTGATATCCTGTCCGCCGTACACCGGAAGGATCCTGAGCCCTTCAATATATTTTGCGATTTTCCGCAGCTCCTCCGCCGCCTGGATCGCCAGCTCCCTGGTGGGACAGAGCACAACAGCCTGAAGCTTTTGCAGGCTGGGATCCACCCTTGCGATCAGCGGGATGCCAAAGGCAGCTGTCTTTCCCGTTCCCGTCTGCGCCTGACCGATGATATCCTTCCCCTCCAAAAGCGACGGGATTGCCTGCTCCTGAATGGGAGTCAGCGTCTCAAAGCCCATATCGGACAGTGCCCGGCGGATCCGGGGATCCAACTGCTCCCGAATACTTCTCAGCTTTTCGTCCTCTATCTCCTCATCTGCTGCGGATCCTGCATTCTCTGCGTCATCCTGCAAGGTTCTGCTCTGATAAAGCTTCTCCTCCAGGCCGGAGGTCTCCGCCCGTTCCTCCGGCTGACTGATTCCTGCCTTCTCCAGCAGCTCATTTAATTGTCTCTCGTATCTCTCACGCAAACTTAATTTTTCTTCCAAAGCACACACACCTTCCTGCTACCGGCATGACCAAGTCCGTCATGAACACAATAGAAAATAAGGAGAAATCATTCCCCGTAGCAATGATTTCTCCTTCATCATCTCATCTACACCTTGACAGTATATCATCAAAGGACTTATTTTACAAGACGCTTTTTGTTTAAGTCTCCTCAATTTCCCTGTAAAAGGCACTGTGATCGCTGCGCCTTTCTTTTGTGAATTGAATCGCCGCCCTGGGATGCTGATTGGTAAGCCCCGTAAGCAGATACTGTGTGTCATATCCCCAGACGATCCCCTGTCTCTTTAATCCCTCCATGTACTGATCCAAGAAGGACAACGCCGGCACCATCCGATATTTCTCATAGCCCTGCCGCTCCAGATACCCCAGGAGCAGCTCCATGGCACAATTGCCGGCCCCCCTTCCCATGGAGGCATAGGTGCCGTCCAGCCATGCCGCCCCCATCTCCTTCGCCAGAAGGGTATTGGAAAAGGCCAGCTGCAGATTGTTATGGGCATGCATCCCCACCCTTTTCCCATATTTGGCAGCCACCTCTCCATAGAGCTCCAAAAGTCTCCTTGCATGATCCGGATACAGGGCTCCATAGCTGTCGACCACATAAAGAACCTCCGCAGGGGTCTGCGCCAATATCTCCAGCTGTTCCCGAAGCGTCTTTTCCTCCGCTTTGGAGATGGCCATGATATTGCAGCTCACCTCATACCCCTTGCCTGCAGCGTCTTCAAGCATTTCCACCGCCCCGGGAATCGTGTCAAGATAGGTCGCAACCCGGATCATATCAATGGGACTCTCAGCCTTCGGACGAATATCCTCGCGAAAATCACAGCGCCCCACATCCGCCATTACTGCAATCTTCAAATGACCTTCCCTGTTTTCCATAACAGCCTTGTATGGATCAAGCTCCTTGCAGTCCTCCAGAATTCTCCATATATCCGCGTCGGCACAATACTTCCATTTTCCATTCTTCGCCGGATCAAACATCCTTTTGGAGGCCTTATAGCCAAACTCCATATAATCCACGCCGGTGTAAAGATTCGTAAGGTAAAGCGCCTTCACCAGCTCATCCTCAAAATAAAAATCATTGACCAGACCGCCGTCTCTCAGCGTTGCGTCTACAATCCGCAGCTCATTCCCATTCATGTCCAATTCTCCTCAGACAGAAAACAAAATTTTACACACAAAAAATAGCGAAGGGGGGACTCGAACCCTCGACACCACGGGTATGAACCGTGTGCTCTAGCCAGCTGAGCTACTTCGCCATTTACCGACCAAGGTCGGAATGGAAGTTATAGGGCTCGAACCTATGACCCTCTGCTTGTAAGGCAGATGCTCTCCCAGCTGAGCTAAACTTCCATCAGATATTAAATTGAACATCGGTTCCCACATCGCCATACTATTGTACAAGCCGCTGTTTTCACAACCGACTTGTACAGTATATAACGGGTTTACCGATTTGTCAACAAAAATCAGAAAAAACTTTTGTCAGACTTCTCTATAAGCCCAATCTTTAATCATTCAGCATCCTCACGCATTTTGCGGGAGTCCTGTAATTGTACTTGCTGATCTTAATGCCGCTCTTAGGGTTGCTGGCATGGATCACCTGCCCGCCGCCAATGTAAAGAGCCACATGATTAATGGTGCCGTTCTTGCTGTAGAAGATCAGATCTCCCGGCTGCAGATCGGAGGTGGTGATCACCGTCCCCTTCTTTGACTGGGCAACGGAGGTTCTCTCCAGCTTGATGCCAAACTTCTTATAAACGCCCTGTACAAAAGCCGAGCAATCGCATCCCTTTGTCAGGCTGGTGCCGCCATATACATAAGGATTCCCCAAAAACTGCTTTGCATATTCCACAATATCGACGCGGATATTGGAGACCCCGTTGCCGTAGAGCAGTTCGGACATGGTGACTGCCACATCCAGCTTCGTCTCCACCTGCACATATTCCGCATAGACATAAGCATCCTCGTCATCCACCGTCACATGAACCCATTCTCCCAGAGATTCCACATACTCCAGTTCCTCTCCCTTTGCGATCTGAGTCATGACCTGACTCTCCGTGGAAGGCTCCTGACGCACATTTAAACCATTCTCTTTTGCGATCGCAACGGTCTCCACCAGCTCCTTTGCCAGACTCACTGCATCTGCACCCGTCAGAAGATAATCCATGCTCACATAACCATTCACTTCACCGGATACGATCTTCGCCCAGCCATTCTCCACAGCGATCACCTCGCAGGCAGCATACCTGCGCATTTTCCCCACTAATTTACCTTCCGTGGAGGGCGTCTCCCGTACATTCAGATTGGAGCCTTCTGTATTTGCGATGCCCAGATTGGTGTAGCCCCAATGAGACCCCTGTGCCGCATCGGCAAAAGCCACAAAATCCTCCGTGGAGAGACTGGTCTCAAAAATGGAAGCGGCTCCAACCAGAAAACCGCCTTCCGCTGAAAACTCCGTTGCCCGTGCGTTCATGGGATTAGCCAGCATGCCAAGAGAAAGTGCCGCTGATGCAAGAAACAATCTATTCCAAGCCTTTGTATTCTTCATATGACCCCCGGTTTCGTCGCTCACCTCAGACCGATACCCCTTCGGCCTTCCGATGAGTCGGAACTATTTTGTTACAAAATTGTTACATTCTGTTACAAATTATAATGGGAATGCCATCTTTTGTCAACCCTCATTTGCCTTTTCCTGATCCATGATGGCGAAAGCGATATTGGTTGCATGATCCGAAACTCTCTCAAGGCCCGAGATCACATCCGAAAAAAGCATCCCCGCCTCCGGCGTACATTCCCCTCTGGTGAGTCTCTCCACATGCGCCTTCTGGAACTCCCGCTCCATCTCATCCACACGGTCCTCCAGCTCGATCACATCCTGCATGTGAGTGTATTCACTTTTCACAAACATCTCGATGGCATACCGGACTACGGTATTCACCAGCTCCAGCATCTCCCCCATTTCCTTTTGGGCCTCCTGGCTGAATTTGGAGCCATCCGCCTTCCGCTGTCTGGCACAATCCGCCACATTCTCCGCGTGATCGCCGATCCGCTCGATATCATTTACCACATGGAACAGGGCACCGATGCTCTTTAAGTCCTCAATGGGCAGAGTGCTCTGATTGATCTTTACCAGATAATCCGTGATTGCGTGATTTAAGAAATTGATATTCTTCTCCACCTCATATACTTCCTGAATATCCTCATCATCCAGAGTGATCAGAGCATTCATGGCGCGATTCAGATTCTCGCTGGCCAGAGATGCCATACGATCCAGCTCCTTGACAACCTCTACCACCGCAGTCGCCGGGTTAAACACCACCTTTTCGCCAATGTATTTCAACTGATAGCTTTCCCGATAGCCGATCTTCTTATCCTCACCGGGCACACAGAGACAGGCCAGCTTCACGATCAGATTAGAGAAGGGGAACAGCACCAATACCTGGAATACCTTGATCAGGGTATGCGCATTTGCAACAAATCTCCCCTTATCCGAAGAGATCATCCAGATCAGCTTCATCACCTGCTCCTCTGCGATAAACAGCAGAACATAGATCAGCAGCGTACCGATCACATTGAACCAGAAATGGATCAGTGCCGTGCGCTTTGCGTCCTTTTTACCGGCCAGAGATGCCAGAAGCGCTGTGCTGCAGGCACCGATATTACAGCCTAAAATGATATAAAGCGTGATATGAAGAGACAGTAAATCCTGATTGGCCAGAAGAAGTACTATACTGACCGTTACGGAGGAGCTCTGAATAATGGAGGTGAGCACCAGGCCCATTAGTGTCGCCATAAAAGGATTATGAAGGGATGCCAAAAGCCCAACCACCCTCGGTTCCTCCCTCATGGCCGACATGGCGCTTGACATAGTACTCAGTCCAAGGAAGAGCACACCAAAGCCAATGATAACCTCGGAAAACTTCTTCACCTTATCATTTTTGATAAACATCAGCGCCAACACACCCGCCAGAAGGATCAGAGGCGCATACGCCGATAAATTAAAGGAAACCAACTGTGATGTAACGGTGGTACCGATATTGGCACCAAAGATCACGCCCGCTGCCTGGTATAGATTCATCAGCCCTGCGTTTACAAAGCTGACTACCATGGCCGTACAGGCCGAAGAAGATTGAATAATGGCGGTAAAGATCACGCCGACGATCATACCCGAAAAACGATTGGTGGTAAATAATTCCAAAATCTGCCTTAACTTGGCACCTGCCACTTTTTCGATGGAGTCACTCATGACTCTCATTCCAAAAAGAAATAGACCCAGTCCCCCTGCCATTGTTAAAAGGACGCTGCTGCTCATACTCTTTTCCCTTCGTATTCCCCAAATCGGGGCTTTTTCTATCACCCATTTTTACGCATACACATATATAATAAGGGATAAATGGAAAAGATACAACCTTTTTTTCTCAAATTATTGCCAATTTTAGGTTTTTCTTACTCATCGCTGATTTTCAGACGCATATCTTCTGCCCTCATGCACATCACGGGCGATCTGCTCCTTCAGTGCTTCCAGACTCTCAAATCTGCGTTCCGGGCGAAGGAATTCATGGAGGTAAACCTCCGCCTCCTGCTCATAGAGATCCCCCTCAAAATCATACAAAAAGGTCTCCACTCCCGTCTGCTCCCCGCCTCCGACAGTGGGTTTCTTACCAATGTTGGTGATTCCAAGGTACAGTGCCTCCCCCACCCTCACCTTGGAATAATACACCCCAAAGGGGGGAAGGAGCTTTTCCTCCGGCGGCAGGATATTGATGGTGGGAAAGCCCAGTGAATGCCCCATGTGGTGCCCATGGACAATCCTTCCCGTCACCTGATAGGGTTCCCCCAAAAAGTCCTTCGCCTGCTGCATTCTGCCCTGCTCCACCATAGACCGGATCAGTGTAGAGCTCACCTCCTCATCCTGCAGCTTCACCTTTGGTATGGTCTTTATCTCGAATCCCAACTCATCAGCCAGACTCAGCAAAAGCTTCGCATTCCCCCGCCCGTATCGTCCAAAGGAAAGATCCTCCCCCGCCGCGATAAATCTGCCGCAAAGAGCTCCGGACAAAAACCTTCTGGCGAAATCCTCCGGCTCTATGGCTACGGTCTCCATAGTCATGGGAAACTCCACCAGAATATCCACCCCAAACTCCCGGAAGATTCGCCTTTTTTCCTCCCTCGTGGTCAGAACCTTTCCGTCCCCGGCTCCAAAAAGAACAGCAGGAGAAATGTCAAAGGTAAAGACCAGCGCCTCCAAGCCTTCCCTTTTCTTTGCAAGGATCTCCTCCAAAAGCCTTCTGTGACCGATATGAACCCCGTCAAACTTTCCGATGGCTATGGCGGTCTCCCTATTCAATTGAAACTCCAGACTATCCGCTATGATCTCCAAAACCCAACCTCACAATCAAATAGAAACCTACAGGAACATCTTCACAGGCCGATATTTCTTCTCCGCTGCCTGATATTCATATAGCCCCTTGAATACCCCGTCCGAGGTACACATCCTTACGGTTCCGTCCTTCTTAACGACACTTTCCCGCCTCATCATCCGATTCTTCGGCAGCTCCCCGCCGTCAGCCCTCCCAGCGATCCATTGCGGCAAAATGGCATTTCCGTTTTCCAGCATCCGGTCAAATTCCG
>CACXDS010000042.1 GCA_902766425.1 uncultured Lachnospiraceae bacterium | reverse complement strand
GATTGATCTCCATTCGCACGGACTCGTATGCCAGCTCCGGTAGATTGTTCTCCTTGCTGAGATGCCCCAGTACAATACCCTGCAACCCGTCATGCAGGATTTTGCACAAAAGCTTTCCCGAGTTTTCATTGGAAAGATGCCCCCTGTCGCCTAAAATCCGCTGCTTTAACGGATAGGGATATGGCCCCACCTGCAGCATATGTACATCGTGATTTGCCTCGATCAGTAGCGCATCCATTCCCTTCAGGCAATCCACCGTATAATCCGTAAATACGCCCAGATCCGTACAGACGGCAACCTTCTTGGAGCCATAGGCAATGCGATAGGCCACGGGCTGTGCCGCATCATGGGAAATCTTCATGGGATTGATGGTCAGATCCTTAATGGTGAATTTCTGGTCTGCCTGAATCTCACAAAACAGGGACGGATCGATATCACCCACCTGACGCATTCCCTTGAGGGCCCGAAGCGTACCGGGGGTGGCGTATATGGGGATACCATATTTTCGGGCAAATACCCCCAGACCTGCTACATGATCCGCATGTTCATGAGTAAGCAGAATCCCATCCACATCACTCCCCTTTAATCCCAGGGTATTTAATCCACTTTCTGTCCGCTTACCGCTGATTCCGATATCTACCAGTAAGTGTGTGGCCTCAGAGCCCACATAAGTACAATTGCCGCTGCTGCCGCTGGCAATACTGCATAATCTCATTTTCTTTCTGTCCTTCTTGTATGTTGTTTATCTCATGGGAATCCATTTCAGCGTCACTTGGTCTCCCTGCTTGATCGGTCCCATATACTCCGCCTGCTTACCATTGAGCAAGGTTTCGATGGTAAAGCCGGCTCTGGGTGTTAAGTCAAAGTGATAAAAGTTAAAGACATCCACATAGACATATTTCGTCTTTCCCTTTAAGGTCACAGGTACTCCGTTCACCTCCACAACGATGGCCGTCGGGTCGACAGCTGCCGCCGATATAGCAGCTTCCATAGCTGCATTTCTGCCTGACAAAAGTCCTGCTGCACTACTGCCTGCTGCCACAGCGCCCATATCTGCCGCGCCTGCCGGAAGGCTCTCGCCCTTTTCCGCCACATCAGTCGTAGTGAGCCCAAGGCTCGCCTTTGCGCTTAACCCGTCAGCAATAACACCCATCCCGCCTGATGTCGAACTGCCCGCCTGATAACCCGGGATCAGCTTCAGCCAGCTTCTGTCCTCCGAACCATCCATCGAAAAGACTCTCTCAGGATTGAGATCTGCCCCGACCGTTGTTATCGTGCCGTCCACACCATATTGATCCATACTTCCGGAGCTGAACATATTTTCCCTTGTGTTTCCGGACCGGAGCACATTTCCGGCTGCATTTCCGTACTGCAGCATATTTCCTTCCGTACTCCCTGCTTTTAACGCATCATCCGCCTTCGTCACGGAGTCGCTGATCTGCTGCCCCAGGCTGCGAAGCTTCAGGCTCTTGGACATGAGACGGTCAAAGCCTGTTCCCCCCTGGGTTTCCGGCACTTCATCCGGTGAGATCGCGGGTTCCGGCTTTTCCTGTAGCTCAAGTGGTACCTCCCACCAAAGCTCGTAGCCGTCATAAATCTTCTTCCCCGGCTTGGCCTCGGACTGATTGACCTTGATGATACTGCCCCTGGGAATGGCCAAAACCGAGGCGATCCGTTCGAGAGGATACCAGTTATAAATCTGGATCACATCCCCATCCTTGATCCGGTATTCTTTATTCTTCTCCTCCCCGTTTACCTCCACACGCTTGGAGAAGCTGATCTTCCGCTCGCCTGCTGTGATGATCAGATCCTCCTTCATTTCCGGAAGCTGCTTCACATACAGGGTGGCGTCCTCCCCCTTCGTGGATACCCGGATATCGATCTTATCCCCGTTTCGTATCACGGTATGGAGATCCGTCGGTGATCCGTTTAAGCGGATATAGGAGGGCTCCCCCATCTTACCCTTTACTGTTTCCGTCCTATCCCCCACCGTGTAGGTAAGAGACCTTCCGCGTCTTGGGAACAGATCCTCGTTGGTCAGCTTGATCGCCATGATAGCATCTGAAATGGTAAGCCTTCCGTTGTCATACAGCTTTGTCTGCTTTCCGTTGATATCCACAAAAATAAAGTTATTGCTGGGTTCATAGAAGCTGTAGCAGATTCCGATGGGCGTCACCATCATGGAATCCGTTATGGCATTTTTGTTCTCAAAGACAATATTCTGCATGACCTCCTTGCCGCGCACTGCCACCCGCTCCTTGGGAATATTCAGCTTTTCGGCAAGGCGTTTAGCATAGCCGGGAATAATGCCGCCTCCCCCCACAATGAACACAGCGCTCACGGGCTTATCCCCATTGAGCTCCAGAATCTTTGCTGCAACCTCCTGGGTCATTTCCTTCAGAGGCTCATCTAAAATATCCAAAACCTCCTCCGTGGAGATTTTCTTCTTTAGCCCCATGATATCCTCAAAGGTGATGGTGTCCACCTCGGCTAGCTGCCTTTTGATATGCTCAGCCGAATCAAAATCCACCAGGAAATGCGTTGCAATACAATCCGTCAGGCGATCCCCTGCTATGGGAAGCATCCCATATGCCGTCACCGTTCCCTCCTTGGTGATGCAGATATCGCTGGTTCCGGCTCCCACATCCACAAGGGCCATATTGAGAAGCCGATACCTCTCCGGAATGGCCACATGGATGGCTGCAATGGGCTCCAGCGTCAGATTGGCCACCTTCAGCTCCGCCAGCTCCACCGCTTTGTATAAGCCATCCACCACTTCGTCCGGCAAAAAGGTAGCGATCATATCCGCTGCTAAATATCCTCCCCTATGCCCCTCGGGATTAGTGATGGGATAATCATTCACATAATAATGCATGACCGTGTGGCCCACACAGTAAAAACGGGAATCCCTGCCAAGCTTCCGGTATAGCTCCTCATAGGAGCTCTGTACCCCCTTCATGGAAAGCGCATCGATATCCTCCCTGGTCACATCCCGCTCGGACTCAAAGATCATCTCAACCCGCTGGGTTACAGTGCGCAGCACTCTTCCCGCTGCTGCCACGCAAGTCTCTCTAAGCTTGCGCCCCAGATCCTTCTCCAGCATTTTCCGGACCCTGGTAATGGTCTCCGCCACTTTGGGGATATCATGGATCTGACCGTCCATCATGGCTCTGGTCTCATGCTCCAGGACACGCTGCGCAACTACATGGAACTTGCCCTCTGAGAGATACCCCACAGTGCCCACAATGCTCCTAGTACCGATATCCAAGCCAAAGACATATTTTTCTGTCTTTTCCTTTACTCCCGCCATGTAAACGCCTCCAGTCTACCATCGATCTGACGCTGCGTATCCGTCAGATCCCCGCTGTTGTCTATGACAAAATCGCTTCCCGCCCTAAAATCCTTCTCCGAGAGCTGGGCCTGCATGATCTGATTGATCTTCTCGTCGGAATAGCCCCGGGCTCTCTTAAGCCTCTCCCTTCTGATCTCCGGTGAAGCGTAAATATACCACATTTCATCCACCAGCTCCCCATAGCCGCACTCGATCAGAAGCGCCGCCTCCACAAAGAAAAGCTCCGCCTCGCCCCTCTCCTTTGCCCTCCGGTATCGCTCCATCAAATATTCCTTTACCGCAGGATGGACAATGGAATTCACTCTTTCCAGAAGACTTTCATCCGCAAAGATCTTCCGGGCCATATTTCCCTTATGGATCTCGCCGTCCTCATCCAGCACATCCCTGCCCAAAAGCTCCACCAAAGCAGTATAACAGGGAGTCCCACGCCTCTTAACCTCATGGCCCACCTCATCCGCCAGATAAATCTCGCAGAGATAGTGCTTTCGAATATAGGAGAGGATCTCCGACTTTCCCGCTCCGACCCCTCCGGTGATCCCGATAAATTTCATGCTTTCCACCTTATTTGGCACTGTACCAGTCCTCACCTTCATGCACATCCACCACAAGCTCCACCGCCAGCTCCGCGGCAGACTTCATATTTCCCTCCAGAATGCGGAAGGCCCTGTCCTTTTCCTCCACAGGAGCCTCCAGGATCAATTCATCGTGCACCTGCAGGATCAGCTTTGTCTTCAGCCCCTCATCCCGCAAAGCCTTCCAAACCTTGATCATGGCGATCTTAATGACATCCGCCGCCGTTCCCTGAATGGGGGAATTCATGGCGATCCTCTCCCCGAAGGATCGGGTCATGAAATTGGAGGAGGAAAGCTCCGGAATAGGCCTGCGCCTTCCAAACATGGTTACACTGTAGCCCTTTTCCTTCGCCTCCGTAACGCTTCCATCCAGAAAAGCCTTAATCCCGGGATAGGTCTGGAAATACTGTTCGATATAGGCTGACGCCTCCTTGGGCGTGATGCTGAGATCCTGACTTAGCCCAAAGGAGCTGATGCCATAGACAATGCCAAAGTTAACTGCCTTGGCATTGCGCCTCTGCAGATCCGTCACCTCCTCGAAAGGAACATGAAACACCTTAGAGGCTGTGATCCGGTGAATATCCTGATCCATGTGATAAGCTTCTATCAGCTGTTCGTCCCCGGACATATGAGCCAGAATACGAAGCTCAATCTGGGAATAGTCCGCATCCAGAAAAATGCAGCCCTGCGCCGGCACGAAAACCTTGCGGATCCTGCGCCCCAGCTCCATGCGCATGGGGATATTCTGCAGATTCGGCTCTGTGGAGCTGATCCGCCCTGTAGCCGTAATGGTCTGATTGAAATTGGTATGGATCCTGTCATCCGATCCGATATAGGCAGCCAGTCCATCCGCATAGGTGGATTTCAGCTTTGCCAGGCCGCGATATTCCAGGATCTCACTGACGATCGGATACTCCGGTGCCAGCTTTTCCAACACATCAGCAGCTGTAGAATATCCCGTCTTGGTCTTCTTCCCCCCGGGAAGCTTCATCTCTTCAAAGAGTACCTCCGCCAGCTGCTTGGGGGACTGAATGTTAAAGGCATGCCCTGCCCTTTGATGAATAGAGTTCTCCAGCTCGCTGATCCTGCTCACCAAAGCATCCCCATAGGCCTTCAGCTCTTCCCGGCGAACGATCACGCCCTCCCGCTCCATATCGTAGAGCACCAAGGTCAGAGGCATTTCAACCTCTGCCATAAGGCGATCCATT
>CACXDS010000041.1 GCA_902766425.1 uncultured Lachnospiraceae bacterium | reverse complement strand
TATTATAAAACGAAAGAGAATAAAAATCCACCCTAAATTCTGTTTCCGGTTGGGATGTTTCTTTGCTTCTTAAATTTATATTACTTAAGGAATTTATATTACTTCAAAAATTCATATTCGAAGAGGGTCGGCACGATCTCATTCAAATAATATTCCTTTAGAGCGCCTTTCAGCTCGCCGATAGCAGCATGAAGCTCCTTGTGATCCCAGAGGCGGTTTCGGGACGCAGGATCCGGCTTCGAGGTGTCCAATTGAAAAAAAATCTGATATAAACCATAGGTCAGGGTCGGATCATAGAGCTCAAGTTTTTTTGCTTCGAGAAGTACCTTTTTCCATTTGGAGAAGAGGGACTTCTCGATTTCGTTTTGGCGCAGTTTTTTCAGCTCCTGCAGCGCAGCGGTCTCTCCGTTGGTGTCATCCAGGCAGAGCTCGTTGCGGTAAAAGCGCCCGTCGCTGCCCCGGAAGGTGCAGCAGTGATTTTGCAGATCCAGACAGGTAAAGAGCAGGCATTTTAAAAGAAACTGCTCCAAAACACCGCTTTCTACCGCTTTTCGGAATCGCTCCGCGCCATCCGCGGATTTCATGATCCTGGCACGCTCCGTCCAGGAGCGGTTATAGACCACATATCGGGAGGCACAGAAGAGGGGCATTTTTGTTAGAAAATTATCCCGATAGACATAAAAGCCATGTCCGTTATAAAAGGCGCAGGTGGTCAGGGTACAGTTCAGATCAGGTTTGTCGAAGCCAACTCCCTTGGGCGCCAGATAACAGATCATGTCGCAGTGATATCTGGGGCGCAGGGACAGCTTTCTGCCAATGGATTCAAAGCCGTCGGAATAACAAACAATACCCTTTTCATCCTCCTTGGATTTCCGTTTGTCATAATAGACAGAGGTATAGGAGGAGTGGATCCTTTTAACAGGAAGAGGACCGCAGGCTATAAGCTTTCCCTCCGGATCCAGGTCATAGCCATCCAAAAGGATTTCCTCACTGTCCGGATCCTCCCGGTTCGTCCACAGTGCGCACATGATGCAGGCGTCGATATTCGTATTGAAATGCCTGCGGTTGAAGCCAAAGCCCCCAAGAAATTTCTTATTTACGAGGCCTTGGCTCTTCCAGTATTTGACAGGAAAAAAGACAATATAGCTGTCTGTTTCCTGACGGAGGTAGTAGCGAAAGCAGGACCAGATAAAAACATTTCCGATGTCATCAGAGACATTATCAGGCAAAACCTTCTTCATTTCTTTGTACAGATAGCTGCTTTTCCAGGTGCCGGCCATGTTTTTTTCACTCCCGTGCACCTCGGCAAAGGGGGGATTCTCCAATAGAATGACGGAGCAATGCGGATCCTCCAGGTATTGATGGATGACGGGATGCTGGAGATATTCTTCGGTTAGGGCATCAGCCTCGGAAATTAAGGCGCAGGGAGCGGGGAGCCGCTCCGGAATGAGATGTCTGATCCTTCCGGTGAAGCCTTCTGCCAGAACCCTGTATTCCTCATATTCGATGGTGGAGAGTATGCAGTGGGAGAGCTCCTCCGAGGTCAGGCTCTGTTCCAGATTGCCGATGCCGGCGCATCTGTCTAAGATGATGTAATCATTCCCGGCGGGGACACGCGCGATGGCCTGCCGCAAAAGTTCAAGAGCCTTTGCGGCATAAGGAGCGGGGGTATAAAAGGCTCCAAGATTCTTTTTTTGTCGGAGACTGCGCTGAGTTTCCATGTGGGATCGCTCCTTTAATGAGTCACTGCTTAACCGGGGAAAAGCTGTAATAAGCATGTACCAGGCTTTGGTAGCCCAGTTTTTTTAAAGTGTCATAGCGCACATTGAACCGGGCCTTGGTGTGAGTGTCGCTGATCAGGTATCGCAGGCATTCCTGCGCATATGCATCGATGGTGTGAAGCCCCTCCGTGGTGGTGATCACAGAGAAAAACCAGTAGCTCCAGGACAGATCATTGTCCATGGGACTCTCCAGAAGCTTTCGGTTAAAAATACGGATGAAGGCCTTGGCGGCACGATCCCCGGGCAGATCATTCCGCTTTTGCCAGCGCTTCAGGGCCCGGGTTTTTCTGCGCATTTTTTGCTTGAGCTTTTGGATGGTGGCGGGAGCAATGTCAATCTGGCCACTGCGAAGGGAAAAACCTAAGAAGACAAAGCCTTCCTCGGGACTGCGGAATTCCTCCTTGGCCGGATTGATCTTTAGGCCGCGGGAAAGAAGCTGCTCCCGGATCACAGAAGCATATTCCGATACCTCCTCGGCGGAATCTCCAAAGACAATGATGTCATCACTGTATCTTGCATAGGGGATCCCGCGATCACAGAACCATTGATCCAAACCGCGCAGATACAGATTCGCATAAAAGGAAGCCAGAGGCGTTCCTGCCATAATGCCCTTTTGTTCCGTAAGGAGTTCTCCCCGATCCAGCACCCGGGGCTCCTCAAGCAGGACCTTCAGAAACCGAAAGAGGGTCGGATCGTCTGCGGTTGCATGCTCTAATTCCGGGATCAATACCTGAATGGGAATGGAGTTAAAATAATTGCTCACATCCACCTTATATGAGTATTTCCGCTCAAGGCCAGGTACCTTCATCAGCCTACGAATGGCGTCCTTGGCGCTTCGGCCCGGCCGGAAGGAGTAGAGGTTATCACAAAATAAGGTATCATATTTTCTCAAAAGGAGGTGGGTCAGGAGCTTTAGAGTCATATTTTCACGGTAGGGATAGGTATAGACAGTGCGCTTTTTCTGGGTTCCCTGCTTGCTGATAACGGCTTTTTCGGGAAAGGGAAATGGGGATTTATTCCTATCATCGGATTGCAGAAGATCCCCTATCTCCTGGCAGACAGGGCCGTAATCCTCCCGGTCGATATAGCGCCGAAGCTGCTGCGAAAGGGCTTTGGGGCAGACGAGAGAGGTTTTATATTCATAAAATTTTTCCCAGGCTTCCCGCCGGGAAAGCTGTTCCAGCAGAGTCATTTTAGCTCCTTAGAATAAGTTCTAATAGAAAATGGGACGGCATGCAAGCAAGCGTCCCATTCGGTATAACACAGAGAAGAAGAATTTAAATTCAGGGAAATTCCCTGAATGTACAGGATCGTACGCAGAACGGTTGCCTGCGAAACACATAAGTGCTCTGCGCCGGACCCACCACAGGCGCCGGGCGTTCTTCTCCGGTTGTCAGAGATTTAAAGACCCAGAGCATTCCGGGTGCGGCTTACCACATAGGCTCTCGTATTCCACCAGCCGTGGTGATTGTAGTAAAAGCGTAGATAGGGAATCCCTTCCTTCTGGCAGCTGTAGCGGATCTTTTCGGC
This sequence comes from uncultured Lachnospiraceae bacterium, assembly GCA_902766425.1. Taxonomy (GTDB): domain Bacteria; phylum Bacillota; class Clostridia; order Lachnospirales; family Lachnospiraceae; genus Acetatifactor. Next base: position 7,408 of record CACXDS010000041.1, on the reverse strand, counting down.
GCTGCTGGTCTCACTCATCAGCTCCACCACCAGAGCCTTTTGCTCTCCGTTCCAGAGAGTTATGACCGTAGCTCTACCCTTGCGAACGCTCTCGTCAGTGAGACGATAGGAGGGAAAATCCTCCGAGAAGACATGCCGGAAATATTCCACATATGTGCCGGGATAGTTGAACTGGTTTTCCTCGGAAGGCATGTTTTCTCCCCAGGAGAAGCCGCTGTCACCGTAAGAGGCACTGCTTTGGCTGACTGCTGATCCGTAGGATGCAGAAGCAGAGCTTGTCCGAGCGGAAGCAGCCCCGTTCTGTGCTTTTGCATTTTCGATGGCTTCACCGGCAGCCTTTGCCGCAGCCTCCGCCGCTTCAGTTGCCTCCTTAGCCACAGTTCCCGCCACTTCCTTAAGCTTATCCAGTACTTCAGAGCTTCCGGCGTTGAATAGTTTATCGAAAAATCCCATATCGAAGTCCTCCTTTTTGTACAGAGCAGCCAGTGCTATCTGCAATTTGTCTTTAAGTTGATCAAAAGCAGCAAATGATATTTCCAATCCTTTTTATTATAATAAATGTATGGGTTTCTGACAAGTGATTTTCAGACCAGCTCTCCCTTTTCAATTCTGGCCGCCAGCTCCTCCAGATAGGCCCAGCGATCCATTTTTTGTTCCAATAGTAGTTCTGTCTCTTCTTTATCTTTTGTCAATTCATTTAATTTCGCAAAATCTCTGGCATTCTTTAAGATTTCTGCTTCCAAAAAGGCTATTTTTTCCTCTAATTTCGCAATGTCATCCTCAATGGTCTCGTATTCCTTCTGCTCCTGATAGGTAAATTTCAGCTTTCTCTTGCGGTCTGCTTTCCAGTCCTTGCCTGAAGCGGAGGAAGCCGGAGAAGAGCTGTTTTTGGTTCGGACGGAAGCGCTTTTGTCTTCGGAATTGATATTTTGTTTATAGGGTGGGCCCACAAGAGGATCACTGTCTTTAAGGTCCGGGCGCTTTAGTACATAGTCCGTGTAGCCGCCTTCGTATTGTACAAGCCTTCCATTCCCTTCAAAGGCAAAGATCCGCCGGACGATACGATCCAAAAAGTAGCGGTCGTGGCTGACTGTGATCACAATGCCGGAAAAATGATCCAGATAGTCTTCCAAAATTTGTAGCGTGGTAATATCCAGATCGTTGGTGGGCTCGTCTAAGATCAGCACATTGGGGGCTCCCATGAGAACGCGGCACAGATGGAGACGACGGCGCTCACCGCCGGAGAGCTTTCCCAGAAGGCTGTATTGGTCCTCTCCTTCAAACAGAAATTTCTCCAAGAGCCTGGCTGCACTGATCTTTCCCTCCGGGGTTTCCACATATTCCGCCACATCCCGGATGTAATCTATGACTCTCTGATTGGGATTCATGACGGTAGTGTCAGTTTCTTGGGCATAATAACCAAGCTTTACGGTCTGGCCGATTTCCACATGACCGGATTCCGGACTTACCGAACCGAGAATGATCTTCATCAGAGTGGATTTTCCGCAGCCGTTGGGACCGATAAAGCCCACTCTGTCATCCCGGAGAAAGCAGTAGGTGAAATCTCTGATCAGTAGGTGATCCTTGTAGGATTTTGTGATGTCATGGAGCTCCACGGTGGTGCGGCCCAGTCTGGAGGACAGGGAGGAGATTTCGACCTTGCCATCCACTGCCGGGGCCTTTGTGTTTTTCAATTCCTCAAAGCGCTCCAATCTGGCTTTTTGCTTGGTGGATCTCGCCCTGGCGCCCCGCTGTACCCAGGCAAGCTCGTTGCGAAGGATGGAGGCGCGCTTTCTGGCGCTGGCATTTTCCATGCTTTCCCGCTGCATTTTCAGCTCCAGATAGCCTTCGTAATTGGCATCGTAGGAATAAACAGAGCCCTTATCCACTTCGACAATGCGATTGCAGACGCTGTCCAGAAAATAGCGGTCGTGAGTGACCATGACAATGGAGCCTCGATAGGCCTGCAGGCTTTTTTCCAGCCAGTCGGACATAGCGCTGTCCAAATGGTTGGTGGGCTCGTCCAGAACGAGTATCTCGGAAGGGGTCAGAAGAACGCTCACCAGAGCCAGGCGCTTTCTCTGGCCGCCGGAGAGCTCTCCGCAGGGTTTTGAGAAATCAGTGACGCCAAGACGGGTCAGCATGCTTTTGGCGTCGCTCTCCAGAGTGGAGGAGGCGTGGGCAGCATGAATCTCGCCGAGCACTGCCTCCAGAACGGTCTGCTCCGGCGCAAAGACAGGAGTCTGCGGCAGAAAATGTATCACATGGTTGTTGGCCATAGTGCGCTTTCCACTGTCCGCCTGTTCCAGACCGGCGATCAGCCGCAGGAGAGTGGATTTGCCGGTACCGTTAATGCCGATGATCCCTACCTTCTCATGCTCCTGTAGATAAAAGGAGGCCTCGTCAAAGAGCTTTCTTTGTCCATAGGAATGTGTAATATTTTCCAGTGATAATATGTTCATCGGGTACCTCAGTCGGTTTCGGGTGTGCGTTTTGCAGGATTACGGAAGAGCAGGTAAAAACCAAGAGCAGTCAGAACCAATCCAATAAGGAGCGCAGCGATCAGAATGACCGGTGTAAAGGAAAGGCCCGAATAAGAGAGAATGGTGCCAAGCAGGTTAAAGATCACATGAAGTATAAGGGAAGCCAGGATGGTGCCCTCATGCTCCGCTACGAGACCGAACACAACTCCCAGGAGCGTGGCGTAGCAGATCCAGATGATCTGTCCGTGTACCAATCCGAAAATGAAGGAGGTCAATAGAATGCCGACCCACTTGGGGATAGCCCTGTCAAAGCGGCTGAGCATCAGACCGCGGAAGGTGATCTCCTCGCTTAAGGGAGCGCAAACCGCGTTGGAGAGCAGAGCGAGCCCAAAGGCGCTCATTCCCAGTAAGGAAGCGGAGGATTCGGCATAGCTGCTCAGCCACTCTGCCGGAAGCAGATTTAAAGCCCCATTTACAAAAAGCATCAGTCCCACAGGGAGGATCAAAAGAGCAGGAACACTTTTGGCGGATATCTTTTTGAGGCGGACCTCCTGTAGAAATTTCTTCCTGCGGATAGCAAAAAAGATCAGAAGGAAAAGCAGGAGGATCACGGTATAAACGACAACCAGCAGATTGGCGTTTTTATTCAGAGCTTCGTTTATGTATTCTGCCAGAGCATCGGGAGAAGGGGCAGCGCCGGCTGCCATATCCTCCATGGATTTTTGCGTACCGAAAACAATGCCCATCAGCATGCCTGTCACAAACTGTGCGGCATAGAAGGCAACAAAATAGCACAGTCCCTTGATCAGGGAGATGAGGACGGAAGGCTTCTCCGGAGACGGGGTATTAGCAGCTCCCTCCTGCGAAGAGGTTCTGTCGGCGTACCCGTCTGTTGAAGCTGCATTTGCACCGGAAGTATTGCCGCTTTCTGCGGATGAGGCGGTTTCTTTGTCGGCGGCGTTGTCTGCATTTCCGAAAATAGGATCGTATGTTTCTTTTGCCATTTTGAATTCTCCTTCCCTAAGGGTAATATTCATATGTTTTTTCTGCACAATAATGATTTTATATCTTTACCGGGAACTGGTCAAGAAAAACCGCCATCTCGGCAATTGTATCTTGCGGCGCATCAGGTTTTGTAATATAATTGCCTCGATACATCTCCACAAAGGAGGCTGCACAAATTATGCTCCGGCGTAATTTGTGTAGCTTTTTTAGGAACAGGAGAAAGGGAGAATTAATTTGCCCAAAGAGGAATCTGTGAAGACTTATTTTGGGGCAAAAAGATGGATGATAATTGCTGTCGGAGGGAGGCGGGCTCATGAAAATCATGAATTTAACGGTTGCAAGGGGACATTTGATCCTATGGTTGGAAAAGGATCGCTTCATCTTCCTGGATGGGGAACTGGCCTTAGGGCAAAAATTCTATGTCACCGGTGGACGGGAGTGGTATTGGGTCGGTAAGCCGTCAGAGTCAGTTCAGTTTTTAAGCAGCATGGATGTTATAGCGCCTGTTTCCGCAGCTGAAAAGCCGCAGGTTATTGCAGCAGTGGAGCAATTCAATCAATCAAACGAGTTTCAGATTTTGCTTGACTGATATGTGTTGCTTCGGGCGACAGGCGTTTGGAAATGCGATATGAGCAGGCAGTCTATAAGGAGTCAATGAAATAAGGAGTCAATGAAAGAAGAAGTAAGAGGATGAAAAGAAATTGGAAAAAATGTCTGGTAACGGTATGCCTGTGTTTAGGGCTGACGGCTTGTTCGGGAGCTGGCGGGCAGCAGGGGGCAACGCCCGGTCCTTTGGAGGGAATGCCCATATCTTATGAGGAGTTTGAGGCTGAGTCCCGGGCATCCTTTGCGGAACAGGAAGGTGCGAACAAGCGGGAATCCTCTGCGGGGCAGGAGAGTGTGGAGAAGCAGGCGTCCTCCGCAGAGCAGGAGGGTGTGGAGAATCGGGCATCCTCTGCCGAGCAGGGGGCTGAAAACACTCAGGTGTCTTCCGAAGAGAAGGGCGGAGAGGATTCTCAGGAGGTATCGAACTTCACGGATGGAGAGGGGATTCCGGACAGCTCCGAGGGTACAAAAGGGTCTGAGTCAACTGGAGGCTTCGAAAGCGAGGCAGGACTGGAAACAACGAAAGCTTCCGGCGATCAGACAGCGGCTTCCGGCCGGAAGGAGGATGTGCCCGCCGGGCAGGTGATACGCACCGGCGGAAAACTGGTGGTGATCGATGCGGGGCATCAGGGCAAGGGGAATTACGAGAAGGAGCCGGATGGTCCCGGCTCCTCAACCATGAAAGCAAAGGTTTCCTCCGGTACCACGGGGCGCTTTACAGGACAGACGGAGTACGAACTGAATTTGATCGTTGCCAAAAAGCTCCAGACAATCCTCCTGGATCGGGGATATGATGTGATCATGGTGCGGGAAACACATGATGTGAATATCAGTAACAGCGAGCGGGCCGCCGTTGCCAATGACGCAAATGCGGATGCCTTCATCCGGATTCATGCCAATGGATCGGAGGACAGCTCGGTGAACGGCGCCGAAACCATTTGCCAGACAAAGAAGAATCCCTATAACAGTGCACTATACCAGCAGAGCAAGGATTTGTCCGTGGCAGTGCTTGACGGGCTTTGTGCGGAGTGCGGCTGCAAAAAAAGGAAGGTTTGGGAGACGGATACCATGAGTGGCATCAACTGGTGCCAGGTCCCGGTCACCATCGTGGAGATGGGCTACATGACCAATGAGACCGAGGACAAGCTCATGGCCACGGAGGACTACCAGAATAAAATCGCAAAGGGAATCGCAGACGGGATCGATACCTATTTTGCCAACCAATAAAATGTGAGTACGGTTCAGAGAGAGGACTTACTTCTTCCGGTTCCATACCTTGCTGGGCTGAGCCTTGGCAGTGGGAGTGCGCAGGAGCAGGTTTACCAGAGCCTTGCCGTTCCAGGGGCAAAGAGGCCAGAAATAGCTGTAGCCTCCAAAGGTGGGAGTGGTGAGGATGGATAGGAGAGTGAGGCCCAGACCCACCCAAAATCCCGGGACGCCCCCTACAAAAATGCTTAGGATCAGGAACATTCTGTAAAGCCTCAGGGCATCCGACAGCTCCACGCAGGAGACGGACAGGGTGGCCAGCAGTGTGATCCCTCCGTAGAATAAGACCTCCGAGGTGCTCCAATGTAAACTGACAGCCATGTCACCTATCAGAAGGCCGCCCACAATAGACAGAGCGCCGGAGAAGCGGTCGGAGCTGAGGGAGGCGGAATACTGGAACAGAGCGAGAAAGAATTCAACCACTAAAACATAAAAGAATAAATGCCCCCTGGTGGGATATTCTGTGGATATCAGCTGCCATTTTTCGGCCAGCTGTGGATAATAGGCCGTTATGAGCAGAAACAGTGGCAGAAACAACAGCGCCACCGGAATGCAGAGAAACCGGATGAACCGCAGATAAGTTCCCACCAGGGGATTTTTGTAATAGTCCTCCGCAGTCTGGGTAAAATGAAAAATGGTGCAGGGCAGAACCAGAACCATGGGGGTGTTATCCACCATGACAAGCACATAGCCCTCCGTCAGATAGCTAGCCGCCACATCCGGGCGCTCCGTCATCTGAAGGCTGGGAAGGGGATTCCACCAGCGCCGTTTCACCAGAAGCTCCTCCAGACTTTTGGCGCCCATGGTAAGGGCGGTCACCCTTAAGCTATCGATTTTTTGGGCGATTTTCTTAACCAGCTCCGGGTCGGCACGATCCTCCAGATAGGCGATGGCCACATCCGTCTTTCCGGTCTGGCCGACGGAATGCATTTCAAATACCAGATGGGGGGAGCGAATGCGTCTTCTGATGAGATTGGCGTTGGTCAGGAGGATTTCGATAAACCCATCCCTGGCGCCGCGGGTCATTTTTTCCAGATCCGGCTCCTCCACGCTTCGTGAGTGATAGGCGCGGGTATCCAGAATCACCGCTTCAGAGAAGCCATCCACAAAGAGTACGGAATTTCCTGCTGTGAGCTTGTCCAGGGCTTCATCAAGGGATTGGGTGTAGCTGATCTGGGCAATCCCCACCCGGGATTCCACATAGGTGTGAAGATTCTCTATTTGTGAAGATTGATTTTCTTTTGAAGAGCCTTTGAATAGATGCTCATTCTGACGGGAAGGGAGCTCTTTCTTATGGCTGCCCTGCAGTGCTCCAAAGAGCTTTTCCAGCATTTCGGACACGCAAAAGCCATTTAGTCCGAGCCAATAGGCCTGCGTCGTTCCCAGAAGAAGCTCCCTTGTCATCAGGTCAAAGCTCTTGCCCAGGGGCAAAAGCCTGTGCAGGGTTTCTATATTCTCGGAAAGTTTGGTTTGTATGGGGTTACTGTTTTTCTGTGATAACACTTTTTGTCCGCTCCTTTGAGATGATCCCTTACAGTATCTCCACTAAATCGCGATTCATACATCGCCCTGCTTGCCATGAAACATAAGACTGGGGCGCAATTTTCATTGTGAAAACCCCACAACCGTGGTATGATAAGCAGAAGGAGGTTGCACGACATCCGGGGGATGTCGGCTTTGCAACGACCGAAGCGAAGCGTAGAACCCGCACCGCCCAGCGGAAGGGGGGACCCGATTCGCACGAAGTGCGGAACCGCTCCGTTAGGAGCGGAATCGGGGGAAACCTTCGCGTAAGCAGAAGACGGTGCGGGAGAAAAGAATGGTATCATGATGACGAGGGAGGCATGAATCGTGAAAAAAATCGGCATTGGATATGAAAACTATAAGGAATTTATTGATAATGATTTGTATTATATCGATAAGACTATACTCGTCAGTGACATTGTGGAAAAGGGCGGAAAGGTCACGCTTTTTACCCGTCCGAGGAGATTTGGCAAGACCCTTGCGCTCTCCATGCTCCGCACCTTCTTTGAGCTGGAATATGACAG
>CACXDS010000040.1 GCA_902766425.1 uncultured Lachnospiraceae bacterium | reverse complement strand
TATCCCTCTTCCCTGCTGGCACTCACTCTGATCACTCCCTGCTCCCGAATATGAACTCCATGACGGAGCGCATCCTCGACAATGGGCTGAAGGGAAAGGGCCGGTACCAGGAAATCCGTCTCTCTCACATCCAAATCCAGATGAATATTAGGGAAACGTACCATTTCGATCTCCATATAAACCTTCGTATGCTCCAATTCCTTCTGGAAGGGGATCAAACCGGTCCGATTTAAATAATCACTATTCTGATGAAGATAGTCTTCAAAGTGTTCTATCACCTCATACGCCTTATTAGGATCCCGCTTACAAAGATCCTGTATGGTGGAAAGCGTATTATACAGGAAATGGGGCTGTATCTGAGCGATCATGATCTGGACCTTCTGTTCTGCCAGAAGCGCTCTCTCATGCTCTCTGGCAAACTGCAGATGAATCCATTGATAATACAGGGTGCAGCTCACTACCATGGCTGCTGTCAGATAACTGATCCACTGCTCATTTCCCCAGAAAGAATCAGCCACGGTTGCTCCTGTGATCACAACTGCAATTCCAACCGGAGTCAGAGTTTCCAAATGCTTCCGCATTCCAAACTTGCGTATTGACAGAACAAGAAGATAAATCAGCAATCCAAAACTGATCACATGGCAGGTAAAACCAAGGGGTCCTCTATGAAAGGAAAAGTCCTCTGAAAAGGAAAAGGTAATCCCAGAAAACAATGCAGTACTGTAAATCAGTGCATTGACCACCACCGGGATCCAGATCCTTCGCTTAATCTTCTCCTGTTCGGTCAGGGAAATGAATAGCATCAAAATCAGCGGTCTGAGCTGATACCCTATCATAGCAGCTATTGTCCGCCCCAGCAGTGAATTCTTTTGATAACCGAACCAGGAATCCAGCTGTGACTGGACCAAGAGTACAAATACCATTATCGTAGCCAAAAGCAACTGTATCCGGTGCCGCTTTTTCAGATAAGGATCCGCAAGTACCGAAAAAAGTAAACCCAAAAGGCTTAAGGACAATGAAAAATTGATCGCTATCTGTAATTGGTTTTCCAACTGAAGATGTAAAACAAGATCGCTATCCACTCTTCCCTCTCCGTTCTCTCTGCCATCTGCTTTAAGCCTATATTCAGTATAGCACATTACACAATAAAAGTCCACAGTTTCGCTGATTGCATGTGCACTTTGGCCAATTTGCGGAAGCAGAGGTATTCTACTACAATTTTTTATTCTGCCAGGGTTTCCACCCCAACCCTTAAGTTACACTCCACCTATTATTCATTATATCATTTTTGACTACCATTCCTTCAATTCTTGCAATTTTGTTACTCTTTCTTCATTTTTCGCATATGCGCCAGGTATTCTTTCTAGCAACCTTACATCTGGTTAGGCCAAGGGCTCGATCCGAATGTTTGTGATCACACATTGATCCCCTGTAAGGGCAACATAGATCTCCTTGGGATCATCACTGATCGTTGTAACGCTTTGAATGGATATGCCAAGGTTTTCTGTCTGCATAATGATACAGTTCTTCTCTCTCTGAATGATCACTTGACAATCTATCCCCTGCTTGTTCTTTTCCTTCCAGTCATTCCAGCCGGCAAAGCTCTCCTGCCGGACAACCTTTACTTCATTTTTCACATGCTCATCGGATTCCCAGTTTTCCCCATCCAGACGCAACAGCATATATTCCCGAAAAGCTCTGCCGTTCACCTGTCCATCATCGGATGAAAATACACTGATAAAAGGACAATGCCAAACCAGTCTGGCCGTGGGCAGACTTAATGTATGAAAGCTGAGCTTCATATTCTCCGTGATCCGTATGCCTCGGGTAGTCTCTGAGCGCCAGCTGTCGACCTGTATATTCGGCACATCCCCCGAAGGTGCCCCTTTGATAAAGCTGATCTCCTCCGCGATCCTGGGAATCGCCTCCGCACCGATCTCCACTTCGTCATTTTCAATTCCGATGTTATGGATATAGCAATGTTCCCCGCCCACTGCAATATATACAAATCTCGAGGAATCCGGCAGTGCCAGAATGATACGGATCGTCCGTTTTTCATCTGCGATCCGCACAAGCGCATGGTCGCGATAACGAACTGCCTCGATCTTATAATGCTGTCCCCGTTCCGGCTCTCCGAACGCGGTTGCCTCCAGATCTGTCTCCTGATCGCCGGACTGTACATCCACCTTTCTCACACCGCCTTGCACCACTTCTCCGTCCAAACGGATCCGGGCATATTCAAAGTATAAAAGGTTTTTGTTATTCTCCTCTCCCGGATGAACCATACCATCCAACGAATCGTATAGGATCAGCCAGGGCAGACTTTCTTCCTTTCGAAAGCCCTCGTCCGGCTGACTGCAAAGTCTGATCCGGGCTGTTTTTTTCGTCACAACAACCCCCGCGGAACAGTCATGATAAATTGTATCGCATCGAATGCTGGTGGCGGGAGTGATCGCTGAGCCCGTCTCTTTTTCCTGCATCCGATACTCCGTATCGATATCGATCATGTGAAGCATTGCCTTGGCAAACACGGGGTCAAACTGAGTCCCCATGCCCTTTACAATCTCTTCACGGACTATGTGCTGCGGTATGGCATTTCGATAGCTTCTGTTAGATGTCATGGCATCATAGGCATCGGCCACAGCAATGATACGGGCAATCTCAGGAATAGCTTCCCCCTTTAAGCCCTCAGGATAGCCGCCTCCACCGTAACGCTCATGGTGATAACGCGCCCCCACGCTAAGCCATGGAGATTGCTTGATGGTGGACAGAATCTGACCACCCTTGACCGGATGCTGCTTGATCTGCTCGAATTCATCCTCTGTCAATCTGCCGTTCTTATTGATAATGGAATCCGGTATGCCGATCTTCCCCACATCGTGCAGCAAAGCGGCAAAGTAGGTCTTCTCGCATTCCTCCGCCGATTTTCCCACTGCCTGGGCGATCTTTAAGGAATATTCCGCTACTCGGCGGGAATGACCGTTTGTATAAGGATCCTTGGCATCGATTGCATTTGCCAGCGCCTCCGCGGTCTGTTCAAACTGCTCTCTGGCCTGCTGTTGCTTTTTCTCAAAGTCCCGGGTTTTCTTGCGGATATAGAGCAGAACGCCCACCCAAAGCAGACAAAGTATGACAACTCCCGCAACCACAAAAAACCAAGTCTGCTCGTAAAATGCTTTTTCCTTGACGATCCGCACAGAGACCTCTTTCCCACCGCGGCCCATGGAATCCTTAAGACGCATAACAAAATTATAGACGCCTCCCGGCAGATTGGTATAATCCACGGAGACCATCTCGCTGCGATTGACAGGAGCTCTCTCCCCCTCAAATCCCTCCAGTTGATAAGAAACCTGGGGATCCACCAGAGAATAGTTAAAGACAAAGCTACTTATAGTAAGCTTCTGCGCATCCGAAGGAATCGTAAAAATACCATTATCATCCGGATAAATCCGCTCCCCATCTACATCAATAAAGGGAACCGCAGCCTTCAGCTCGCCCACATTTTCAAAGGATGTCTCAATATTGACCTTGATCACTCCGGTGCTGGCAGCAATATAGAGATCTCCATCCTGCGTCAATTCACTGTAGGAGTTTGCTGTGGCAATCCCCATCAGACCATTGCCCATTCCATAATAGACGGGACTGATCTCTCCGTTGGTCAAAAGCTCTTCCGCCCGGACAACATAGATGCCGTTGCTGGACAGCACCCACATATCACCCTTACTGTTCTCATAAAGGTCAAAGTTATTGGAATAAGGGAATTTCTGAATGGTATGCACCTTATAATCATCCGTCATATAGGCCAGAGAGTTGCTGGTGACGATCCAATAGACCTTCCTCTTCTCATCCCTCTTGATCCGCATAATGATACCGGATGTAAGTCCATCCTTAATAGCGATGTTTTGTGTTCCCGCATCCGTAATGACATAGATTCCATTCCCATTGGAGCCCAGAACGATCTCCCCATGGAAGCCTTCTGTAACTGTCAAACTCTCTGTATTAATGATCCCAGCCTCTTTTCCGTAGCTCGCAATGACCTCATCCCCGGAGATCACGCTCACGCCGCCGGTGATGGCCGCCAGCATCGTCCCATCCTTCCTCTCATGAACGATACGGACACGCCCGGACAATAAACCATCCTCCTCATTAAAGGTCACCAAATTGCCGTGATCATAACGCAAAAGCCCCACACTCTTCCATGTGGAGATCCAAAGCCTCCCTTTACTGTCACGAACGATGGAGCGGATTCTCTTCCCATCCAACATCCGGATCAAATCCGTTTCCTCCAGCTTTACACCGGAGGCAGTCTCTGCCTTCGTCAGGGGAATAGCTTCCACCTGGCCGTTCTTATCCAGCACCTTCAGACCGGAATCAGTTCCCATAAAGAGCTGATCCCCATACATGCAGGTGGAATTCACCACATCCTTGGGCAACTCATACCGATCAAACAAATTGGAAAACTGATTGGGCACGATCTTCATTACTCCTTGGCGTGAAGAAGCAAACCAAAGATTCCCTTCATAATCCGTGATCAAGGTCTCCACAGAATTATTGATCGGCAGATTCTGCATACAGTGAAAATCATTTTCATCCAACACACCGATGCCGTTTTCCGCACAGATCCAGATCTGCCCGTCGATATATTCCATGGATGTGACATTATAGAGCGGAGAAATGTCCCAGGACTTCATCCTCTTAAACTCATCTTCCATACTACCATAATAAATGGTCGAGTCATCCGCACCAAAATACATTTTTTGAGGATCACGCGGATCCGGCAGTGCATAGCTGATACCCTTTAAGCCGCTCTTTTCGTGATCCAGCCAATCGATCAGCTCACCATCCCTGATAAAAAACACATCGCTGGAAACAGTGGTTCCGCAGATCAACCCATCGTTTCCCATACGCATACTGGAAATGTATGCCTCATCAATCCTGGGATCATCCAGATAACTCAGCTTCATGTCCTTCCCGATCATAGCGATACCGACAGCAGTAGCCACATAGATCGTGCCGCGCTCATCCTCAGCCACGCTGCTGACACGCAGGGACTTTAATCCCTCCGTCTCGCCCCATCTGCGGTATTTTCCGCGCTCCATCAGCGCTAGTCCCGCATCATTTGTACCGATCCACAGCCGATCCTTCTTATCCACATACAGGCTGATAACACTGGCGATCCCCATTGTAGAATTCATGCGGACAAAGCTGTCGCCGTCATAACGGATCAAACCGCTGTAGCTGCCGATCCATATAAACCCCTCCCTTGTCTCGGCAATGGCATTTGCCTCAGAGGTGGGTAACCCGTTGGTATTATCATAAAGCACTACGGAATATCCCTCACTCCTGCCGGATGGATCCACCGATAGCGTCCGATTCAAAATCCCACACTTATTCAAGCTTTCTGCATCGGCTACTGCGTGAACAACCGCTGTCTCCCCCACTCCTCCTGTAAGAAGGAGTACAAGCACGCTTCCCCAGAGAATCGCCTTCCTGACTCTGTTAAACAAATGATATAAGCGTATCTGAACATCCATTTCTCTATCTCCCACCCGAAAACTCGGAATAATATTCTCTTTCAGTATAGCAAAACCGGGATATTCCGTCAAATCGAAAAGCCCCCCTCAAAACATTCCTTCGTCAAACAATACTCTAGTATTGGCATCCCTAAGGCAGCTTCACTGCAAAAAAAGAGCCTGGACTGTTATCCAAGCTCTTTCTTTCCTGCATTATTATCATTTCCTTTGCTTTATGTCCAGAAGGGCCTCCAATGCCCTTATTTCCTCTTCTTCCCGCCTGCTCCTCTGCTCCACGCTCTGAAACAAAAACCAGTATAGAGACCTGACGGGAATTCCTTTTAAAACCACTCCGTCCATCCAATGCTCACGCCTGTATCGTCGATAATCGTTTATTCGTTGTTTAAAATCGTTCATCCTTGCCTCCACAAAATTCCTATGAAGCATTTCAGTCATACTCCTCCAACACTTAACATATTAGAGTATAACAAAAGCTTGATCACAGGTCAACAAAAAATGTTATGTTCTTAATTTCTTTTTGTTGGAATGTAATGTCCGTCAAAAAGGCGCTATTCTTTGGCTGCATTTCTGCTTCCTGACACAAGCTTCGGATGTCGGAGACATAGTTTTCAGAATTCATTGGACTTTAAACAAAAAAACAAAGCCGAGAATGTTTCCCTTTGGAAACCTTTTCGCTTTGTTTTGGTGAAAATTGTTGATAATCATATCTATTTGTCAGTATCATTCTCAAAATATTCTTTGAATTTATCCAATCAGTTCTTCTTTTTCACAATTTATCATCAGAATTATCAACTTCTCTAATCTCGTCCGGTTCGACATCTATGACACCATTTTCAATGTTCTCATAGATTTTCTTCTCTTCATCAGTTTCAAAATGATTAGGATTGCTCAATAAGGTATCTTGCAGTGCTTCCTTTAGTCTGTAACAACAAGGCTTAAAAGTTGCAAAGGTTATCCCTCCGCCAATAACCCCTCCTACAACAGGAATGCTCTTCTTAAAGAAACCGGCAAACACTTCTTTTGTCATCTTCTGTCCGAACCACTTAGCAACGGCTTTTACAATAGGGTAAATTGTTCCTTTTGTCAACGCCTTCTTTAGAAGTTGCTTCTCCACTCCCTTCGCCAACGCTTTAGCCATTGCCTTAATTGCATTATTCGCTCCGGCAACGCCATACATGACGCCTAAGCAAACCGTCAAACTATTCATAGTCTCTGAATCAAACATCAAGTTTTCCTCAGATGTGTCAATCTCTGGGAATCCATATAAGTATAACATCTTCTGAGCGGCCCTGATCATATACCCATAATACTGTGCAATGTCTGCCGGTATTGTAGCCGCCATTGCTATGCCTCCAGGCATCCCCAATGCCACCGATATGCCAGAAACAGCATTTCGCTCAAACTTTATCACATCATCTGCTATCTTATCAACTAACGCTTTATCTATTCCTGCGGTCGCCGGATTAGTTTCAATCGCCTTTTCTATCTGTTCCTTTGGAACATACTTTTGAAATTCTCTTTTTAAAAATTCTGCTCTCTTTATCTTTACGCCGGGAACCTTCATCGCCATAATGATAATGTCCGCGCTGTCTATCTGACCATTTCCATCTTGATCTAATAGCTTTACAATCTCTTCCTTGGTCTTAACAGCCGCATTCTTTGTACTTTGGCCTACCGCCTTTGCTGCATCCACCGTACTTTTAACAAAATCTTTTTTCTCTTTTTCTGCCATCGCCAATTCCTCCATGTATGATAAGCTCTATGCGTAGCAACTACTCTGTATCGTTTAAAATGCCCTTTAATCCTTTGGATTTCATCAAAGCGTCAACATCAATAATGTCATACATTCTGTTATTTATTGCTACAATCACACAAGCATCTCTTGAGTCCCTTGAGTATAGTTCGCACATTCCATACAGCTTCAATGCTCTATTTGTTTCCTCCCAGTTAAATCTCCCTGCAAGGCACATTCGTAAAATCAAATCTCGATCCGAGGTATGTTTCTCCATTCGAAGAATTTTGCTTCCAAATGTTTCCGAAACACCCGCCTTCAAGTATACATCCTTAAGCTTTATTCTTTTGGCATCCAGCACTTCCTTTACATAATAATAAAACGCCTTCTTGTCATCCTTAAGGTACTTTTTGTTTTCCTTCAGATATCTATCAATCTGGCTCGGTTTCACTTTTTCAAGCAAATCATTCAGTTCATCAGTAGATTTTTGAATCATGTCAATCCTTCCCTACTTTCATTAGTGTTTCTTCCAATTCCTTTGCCGTATATCGATCATCAGAATTCAGGCTTATACACTTTTGAATTATGTCCCATAACTCACCTTTCGCTGGTTCCTCATTAGGAAACTTGCCGGTAACCATCACATTCATAAGCATTCCTAACGCATAGATATCCGTTTTAGGCGAAGAAGCTTTTAAACCATAGCCAACTTGCTCTGGTGCAGCATAGAGCCATGTTCCCATAAACCATGTGTCGTGCCTCTGATCTGGATCATAGATTTTCGCCACATTCATGTCCAAAAGCCAGACTTCATTATCATGCGCAACTACAATATTGGATGCCTTAACATCTCTGTGTACTATAGGTGTGTCCAATCCGTGAAGACAATCAAGAATTTTGCAAATCTTTTGTGCAATCGCGATTGCCGAATTCTCTGGTATAGGTCCCGCTTCAAGAATTTCCTCAAGAGTCTTCCCTCGCACATACTCCTCTATAACGAACAGAATATCCTTTCCCTCATATAAGCCATAAATTTGTGGCATGAACTCCATGGGATGATCTTTAAGAAATTGATAGATCTCATAATCATAGAACGAAAGTATCTTCTTAACGAACAACTCTTTCGTTTCTCGATCCCTAACCAAGATAACATTCCCTCGGTCACCGATGCGCTCAACCTCCTCAAATCGTGAAAGTTCCAGCAATGCATCGTCGTCCAATCCTCGATATGGATTCCCCAGTTCCCTTTGATACTC
>CACXDS010000039.1 GCA_902766425.1 uncultured Lachnospiraceae bacterium | reverse complement strand
TCCACTTAAGGATTCGCTGTCAAAGGTAAGTTCCTCCATATACCAGGGAATGACAGCGCCAAGACCGCCTCCGATCAAAGTGAACACCAAGATCATGCCAATGACTCCAAGGGGCTTTTTCAACCAGCCGCGGCGTGTCAGATCTGCCGCCGCGTAGGCGATCAAAACATTCAACACTCCATAATATAGGGAAGAGGGATCTGAAATGCTTTTGATGATATTGGTGACAAAGCCCACCACTACTCCCGGAAGATATCCCCCCAGGACGGCCACAACAACACTCCCCACTGTATCGAGATATAGTGGTAAGTCCATGGATGTGACAGCCATATTTAGTACCAGGTTCAGTGCGATTCCTGCAACACAAAGGAGAACCGCGGACATGTTTTGAGTTCTGTATTTTCCCCTCGAATGATTGGAATGGTTCATTTATTGTCTCCCGAATAAGTCTTCCTGCTTCTACGCCAAAAAGGAGGACATAAATCCCCCTTTTTTTACTATACTATAAAATCACCTCAAAAGCAACCTTCGCTGAAAGGATGATCATGTATTTTCTTTACCAGATTGTAATGTCGTAGGCACTCTCTCCCAGAGTAAACTTAATGGTCCCCTTGCCCGTTTTGGCCTGAAGCAATCCGGTGTTCAAGCCGGCCGAAAGCTCATAACGGATTTTGACCATGTCCGGAGAAGGATGCTGTTTTATAAGGGAGAGTCCTTTCGCACACCGTTGCCCGGACTCAGATCAAATTTTCGGACAATTGATACTTTCCTTCCTCCAGACCGTTTAAGACCTCTTCATAAGCCATGGGCTTACCGTAATAATACCCCTGCAGTCTTCCACAGCCTGCATCATGTAGAAAATCCACGGCCTCCTTGGTCTCAACCCCCTCCGTCAAGGTCTTCATATTAAGGGATCTCGCCAGTTCCAGAATACTCTGAATGATCTTTCTGGAATTCTGATTCCCCTCAAAATTCTTCAAAAATACCATATCGATCTTTAAGAGATCAAAATTAAAGTCCTTGAGCACATTCATGGAGGAATACCCGGAGCCAAAGTCATCCAGCCAGATGGCATAGCCCTTCTCGTGAAGGATATCCATGGTCTTTCTCAAGCTTTCCGTATCCTCCGACAACGCACTCTCCGTAATCTCCACATGCAGATATTCTCTGGGAATCCTGTATTTCTCCACCAGCTTTTCCAGCTCTCCCACCACATCCATCAGTTCAAAATCGAGCCTTGAAAAGTTGAGAGAAACCGGGAACACAGGCAGCCCGGCATCCATGGATTCCCGGAGCTTCCGGCAGACTGTCTCGTAAATACAGCGATCCAGCTTATGGATCTGACGGCACTCCTCCAACACAGGAATGAACTTTGCGGGGGAGAGGAAGCCCACCTCGGGATCGATCCACCTTGCCAATGCCTCGCAGCCGCAGAGCTGTCCGTCCTCCGCCCAGACCACCGGCTGATACAAAACCTTAATGTATCCTTCCTTCACTGCCCGGTCGATATTGTTCAGCACATACTGCCTCAAGCGATAATCCTCCGCTCTGGCGTCATCATACTCCTCGATCAGCTTTTCACCGCTATTCTTTAAAAGGCCGCAGGCAAAACGGGCCTTGTTCATCTCCAGCTTTGGATCCGCCTCCGCGTCCTTGGGTCTGTAGGCTCCCGCCTTGATGGTCAGATAGCCCTCATTTCTGTAGCTCTCTCTCAGCCGACGATTGATCTCCCTCACCTTCTCCTCAAATCCCTGTACCTTTGTCAAAGCAGCGAAGTGATCATCCGAGATCCTTGCCACAGGCTCCTGCCCGAATATCTCCTGAAGGATCCTGCCGGTCTGTTTTAGGAGTTCATTTCCTCCCTCATAGCCATAGCGGTCATTAAAGGTCTTAAAATTATCGATGTTCAGGAAGAGATAGATCAGCTCCCCGTTTGTCTCTTTCACGAAAGAGGCCGGATCCGCATTCTCCCTTTCCGAAGCCTCGAAGGCCGGATCCGCAGAGCCGGGATTTCCCTGATTTGAATTAGCCAAAGCTCCGTTTGCAGGTTTTAAATTGTTCAGAAGCCTCTCCCTGGCCAGCTCACTGAAGCGATGCATATTGGGAAGTCCCGTAAGCTCATCCGAAATTGCCGCTCTCTGCAGGCTTTCGGACTTCAGGGCCTCCCGGTATCTCTGATGATAGATACTGATGGCGATCATGATTGCCGTAATATAAAAGACAATATAGTTCATCAGATCTCCCTCATTCATGGAGAGATGATTGCCCAGCTTGTCAAATACCTGGTTTTCCAAAAGATAGTGGAAGCATATACAGATGGCAGAAAGGATAATAATAGAAATATAAGGACGCCAGATCAGGAGACAGGCCACAAACATACTCATGGATAGCACACAGGTGACCATCCTGCCCCTGGAAAAGTCACTCATGGAGGTGACTACTCCGAAATACAGACACATGGCGGCGAACAAGCTGACAAAAATATCACAGATCACGCGAAATCTTTTGATCTTCCCACGCACAAAAAGAACGGAGAAGATCAGCATGAACACAGCCGCCAGCAAAAGCTCCCAGTATCTGCCGGTATATTGAAAAAATTCCCCGATACTGTCGCATTTCGGATCTATGATCACCCATTTGATCACATAGCGGACGATCATGATGACCTCCAGCAGTATCATGACAATGGACATAAAGATACCGCTTCTGGCATTGGCCTCCCGCAGATGCTCCTTCACATAGGGGGAATTCCGATAGAAGCCCAGCCCCCTTGCCAGCAATTGGAGCAGTCCTTTTTTATTTTCCGCCCCTTGCTTATCTCCGCCCTGTCCTGCCTTACTCGGAAGAGGGGTATTCGCAGGATGAGACTCCTGCTTTTTTTCATTTTTTATTTTCTCCATATAGTAAAATCTCCGTTCAGGCTGCAGCCGGCAGCCATATTTGAATGTCGGATTCTCTAAACCCTTTGGTAACGGATCTCACTTTTGGAACAAGGCTTATGAGCCTCTCTCATGTTAATTATAGTACAATCCACATTCTTCCGTCAATTGCCAAAACACCCTATCTGTTCCCGCTTTCCCTGCGCTTCAGCGAATCCAGCCGCAGAATCTCAAATCCTTCGGCCTTACCCTTTAATTTTATGGAATCCCCCAGGCTTGTCACCTCCGCCCGGTCTCCCAAAATATCGGCCACTGCCCTGGAGATCAGGATCTGGCCACCGGGAGCGTTTGCCTCCAGACGGGCAGAGGTATTTACCGTATCGCCAATGGCGGTGTAGTCCATGCGTTTAGGTGCTCCGATGTTGCCCACGACAGCCGGGCCCCAGTTGACGCCGATCCCAAAGGACACGCTCCTTCCAAACCTCTTTTGCAGCTCCTCCCCCAGCGCCTTGGAGCCCTCCACCATGTCCATGGCGGCGCAACAGGCCAGATAAACGGGATCCTCCTGCGCCACGGGTGCATTCCAGAAGGCCATGGTACAGTCACCCACAAATTTGTCCAACACGCCGTGATTTTTGATGATACACTCCGTGGTCAGAGTCAGATAACGGTTGACAATCTCCACGACTGTGGAGGGATCCATATTCTCGCTCATGGTGGTGAAGCCGCGCACATCCACAAAGAGTACGGCAATGTCGTACATCTTGCCGCCCAGCTCCAGTGCCTCGCTTCCCTGATCCAGCAAGGTTTTCATGATGGAGGGATCCACATAGTGACCAAAGGTGTTCTGAACCCGTCTCCTCTCCCTTGCAGCCCGGACATAGTTCAGCGCTACGGAGGTGATAAAAAGGATTGTCACGAAAAGAGGCACCCAAAGTACATGCAGGATCACGCCGCCGCGAAAAGCCAAAAGACAGATCACAATCCAAGAAGCAACAACACCGCACTCCGCCAGCAGCGCATATCTGACGCGTCTGTCATAAAAAAAGAGCAGCATGCCGAAACAGATGGCAAACAATAGAACCAATTGAATTTTATCCGAGCACTTCCTCGGATAGAAGCCCTCCCGGAAATTGTCGATGACATTTGCCAGGAACTCCACGCCGTACATGGGCGCCGCATGATCGATGGAGGTTCGATAGGAATCCTGCATTCCCACTGTGTAGGGACCGATCAGAACGATCTTCCCCGCAAAGAAAAGAGGATCCACCGTCTCATTCACCAGATCTGCAAAGGAAATGCTGTCGTAATATCCGCCCACCATGGTAGTGTAGGGCAAATAATAAAATCCCCGGTTAGTATGAGGGAGAGCATTGGGAGTGATTCCCTTTTGCTCACAATACTTTTCATAAACCACACGGGCAAAGGAATAAACCTCCCCCTCCCCGGGCACATCGATCTTAAGCAGAGCATGGCGCAAAATAGCGTCTGCATCCTCCTGTGCATTGATATGCCCCATGGAAGTAACCTTCTTCAGAGCAGGGTAGGGTTCATCCCAGCCCTGCACCTGATCCCCGGCCATATAGAAATTCTCACCGTCAATGATCAGCTCACTGCCAAAGGTGGCCGCCGCAGCCACCACCACATTTCCCGCTTCCTCCGCAGAATCCGCCAGCGCCTGATCAGCATCCGCATTCCCGCTCTCCCCCACATACAGGGTATCAATGCCGATCACTGCGGGTTTCCTTCCCTCCGGATCACTGCACAAAAAATCAATGGCATCCGCCATATAGGATCTGGGCCAGGGCATGGGGCCGAGCTCGTCCAGCGCCCTCTGATCCATCCCCACCACAATGATCTGCCCATCCGTGGGCCTCTCCTGCTGGTAGAGAAGATCTGAGAGGACATTGTCCGGCCGCTCCAAAATCCCCATCCCGGCGATCAGACAAAAAAGCCCTGACGCCAGAAGCGCTGCGACCCCCCTTATGATCATTTTCTGCTTTTTTTTCATGCCATACACACACCTTCCTTGCGGTTCTTTCCTTTATTTCTTTGAGCCTGCCTCAGGGATTGATCTCCTCGAACACCTGCCTGTAAACCTCATACCGCCCTTCCCGCGTGAGGTCAGAAAGCCGACCAATCAAGTCCTCGTCCTCCTGAATGAGCTTTACCAGCGTAGGATTATAACGGGTTCCGGCTCCTGCCTGAAGCTCCTCCAAAACCTTCAAAAATGTCTTTCCCTCAGAATAATTGCGCCCGAGTATGTCAGTCGCCGCATCGATGGAATCCGCAATCGTGATCAGGTCAATCAGAATGCGGATTTTGGAATGCTTGTTGTCAAAACCGGCGGGATAGCCTGACTTCCCATCATAGCTCTTGTGATGCCCCATAATCACATCATAATAAGCGGAGAGTTTCTCACTGTTGTTCACCACCTTGAGCCCCAACTCCGGATGGCGCTTGATCAGCCGGAACTCGTCATCCGACAAGGCGCGACTCTGCCTGTTGATCACATCGGTAATATAGCATTTTCCAATGTCATGAAGAAGACCACTGTTTGACACATATTGTTGCAGCTCCTCCTTCTCCGCCCTTACCTGCGCTGCATTTTCCAATCCCAGAATATCCACCAAGGTCTCAGGGGCTTTCTCAATGACAGCCTCCGCGATCTCCGTGGCAAGCCTGGAGACCATCAGGCTGTGAATGTAGGTGATGGGCTGGCGTCGCAGTAGAAAATTCTTCAGAAACTGAATCTTCTCCTCTCTGGTTGTCAGAAAAGGCTCCACATAGCTAAACCACTCCGCCAGGAAGGAATTGGCCATCTGGGTCTGGTATAGATATGGGATGCTCATGCCGATCTCATTCCCCTTCCGGACCACAGGCCTTGCCATTTTCTGTCTTTCCTCCTCAGATAGAGCCGCCTTCTTAACACAGTCCAGATAAAATTCGGCGGAGACATAGCACTCTAAGAGGGCGGGTAGCATGGCCTCCGCATCCGGAGTCGTGAAATCGATCTTCGGGATTGTAGACAGGACATACTGATAATACTGATCCAGCCATTCCCTCTCACCAACATCACCATTCAAAAGACGCATACAATGTCGGGAGCGTGGATCCAGCTTCCCCTCCCGCTCCAATGGCATCAAAATGGTTTTCTGAAACTCTTGATAGACTGCCTTTGTCCGTTCGTCAAAGGGCCACTCCACCTTCGCCTTGAAAAGGAGTACCATATAGGTTTGAAGAAAGGTCTCCTCCAGATCCTGACAAAATACCTGATTGCAACCATCCTTTGTCCGAACCACTTCAGAATCTGCAAAGGCTCGCATCTCCTTACAAATCTCAAAGCACTCAGCAAAGGAGGCCTTCTCGAAATGCCCCAGGAACATAATCAGATTATAATAAGCATAAAAAATGGTAACGCGGTTTTGTGGATTTTCGATCTCCGCGTACCTGTCCCGCAGAGCAATGCATTTGCGGTAGTTTTCAAATACAAGCTCCACCTTCTTCTCATCTTTTACTAACCGAAAAAAGATAGCATATTCATTTCCCAACATATGATAGAGTGGGATCAGGTAGTTCACATCCTCCCACTTCTCATAAATGGGCAGGAGTGTTCTGCAAAGCCTGATGATTAGATCCACATCATCCACACCGCCCCGAAAGAGCCCCACGGTCAGATCGAACAGGGCGTCCGCTTCCTCCCGGGAAGGTTTGTCAGACACGCTTTGCCAGAGTTGGGAAAGCAATGCCTCATCCTCTTGAAAAAGCCGACGGAGCTCCTTAGATCGTCTAGAGAGGAGCTCGATCCAAGCCTCCTGATCCATCTTTTCAAAAAGCCTGTCGCTCCATTCATTGAGCGCCAGGCAGTTATTGCGATATTTCTCTTGAAATTCGTCGGTATATGCTTTTGTCAACATTCAAATGATCTCCTGTGGGTAAGTTTTCACTCAATGTTAGGGAAAAACCAACTGAACAACTCTTTCTTACTGCGGCATGACATACACTCTGCGGGAGAAGGGATCACAGACATAGAGGATGCCGTCCTTCACAAGCATTCCCGTGGGAGAGACGGGATAGGTCTCCAGCTTGCCCTCGCTTTGAGTCATGATTGTATCTACCATTCCATTCTTGACGCGGCGAACACAGGAATTCACGGTATCTGCCACATAAACTGTTCCGTCAGGAGCAACTGCTACGCCCTTGGGGGAAGCAAAGGTGGCAGAAAGAGCAGGACCATCCTCATCGCCTTCCTCTCCCGTACCTGCAATGACACTCAGCTGCCCGTCCTGCAGCTTCACAATGCGATGCTCTCCGGTCTCCGCCACATACAGGGCATTTCCCTGCCAGCACAGCCCCATGGGAGCATTCATGCCTGCATACAGTTCCACTGCCTTGCCGGTAGTGTCAATCCGGTAGATACTTCCGCGCCCCGTATCTGCCACATAAAGATTCCCCGCTTCATCCACCGCAAGTCCCGTGGGCAGGTCAAAGGTCACGCCCAGATCTTCCATCTCCAGAGCCTCCGAATGGCCGTTCACCGTGAGCACTTCCTTCTCTGTGATAAGGCGCACCGCATG
>CACXDS010000038.1 GCA_902766425.1 uncultured Lachnospiraceae bacterium | reverse complement strand
TGTTTGGGGTAGTGCTCCTCTTACTTTATGGCATTTGGAATTATCATACGCTTAGGAAGAGACTTCAGGAATCCATTCCGTTTCGAACCTGGGAGAAATATCCCGTTCGGATCAGCGATATGGCGGGGGTGCCTATGTCCTTTGGCGTGTTACGCCGCGGTATTTATGTGCCGGATTCCTTTCGGGAGGGCACAAAGGAGCAGGAGATCATCCTGTCCCACGAGGCGATGCATCTTCAGCGCATGGATCCCCTTTGGAAGCTGCTTGCACTCCTCGGGCTGTGCCTGCACTGGTGGAATCCACTCGTGTGGTTATGTGCTTATCTCATAAGTAAGGACATTGAGATGGCCTGCGATGAAGGCGTTCTGAGCAGGATGGGGGAGGAAAGACGGGGGGATTACGCAAACGCATTGCTTCATTTTGCCAAGCGCCGCAGCGGGCTTCCCATAGCAGCAGCCTTTGGAGAGAGCAACGCGGAGAGCAGGATCAAGGAGGCTCTGAATTATAAAAAACGCTCCGTGTGGGGCACCATTGCAATGGTCTGCATGGTTGCCCTTCTGGGAGGTTGCCTTGCGACAAAGCCCGGCACTGACAAGGGAGAGGAGACAGAGGGGACTGAAATTGTACAGTCCGGTACGGGGCAGGCTGAAGAAAAGATGCGGGAACCCGGCATGATCGCAGAGATTACAAACCTGGAACAGGCAATAAAGGCGCCGCTGCCCTTCCAAGAGCGCAAGGGGCATCGAACGGCCCCGATGAATGTGCCATACTTTGGATTTGATGAGGGCTATTATGAAATCAATTATCTGGATGAACTGACGGAAAGCTGGAAGGAGACGGCTCCCGAAAAATACAAGGCACTACTGGATCCCGGGACTGCCTTGGAAATTCTTGTCCCGCTGAAGGGCGGTAGCGCTGAGGTTTTTGAGGATTCTTTTTCCAATGCTTTGGTGGTATATACCTTTGCAAATGGGGAGAAGGCACATTACTACATGGCACAGAGGAGGGAGGTCTGGTATCCCTATCTTCTCGCGGAGCAAGGGGCGGAATCCTTGGATGAGGAATCTCAAAAGAGCTTTGTCGCCATGCAGGATCGGATCGTGCAGCAAAAGGATAAGCTGGCCAAGGTAACGGCAGCGGAGCTTCGCAGCGTAACACTCCGGGCAGAAGAAATCGAGTCAGGAAGAAACCTGAACCCGGTCAGCGAAGAGGACCATTATTCCATTGCCTGCTGGGATGCAAAGGAATTGGGAGAGTTTTGTATCCTGCAGGATATTTCCGAAGCGGATGCCTGCCTCTATGGATATGTTGACGGAAGAGTCATGATGCTTCGGATCGGAGATCAGGTCCATCCCATCTATGAGTATTGGAGTAATTTGCGTAGCGAAATACCGCGGATCTATTGCGGCGACTATGACCATGACGGGCAAAGGGAATTTGCGCTGATCACCTTGGGAAAGACGGGAACCGGAACTTCCGGGAACTGGCTTCGCGTGATAGAGGTGACAAAGGACGGATTGGAGCTTCATGAGCCAAAGAGCCAGGGCTTGTACAGTCAGCTTGAGCAGAAGGTCAGCTATTGGTACGATGAAAAGAACCTTATGCTCAGCGTGGAAACAACGGACGGTGAAGTGGCAGACGCTTCGCTGGAAAGCATTCACGCCTTGGCAGCGGGAGAGGAGAGATTCCAATGGCTAAGCTATGGTCAAGCCGAAGCCTTTTGCGTGATGGATGACTATCTTTTCTATGATGTCAGTGGCGGCATTCAGATCACAAATAAAGCAGAGCCGGAGTTTGGAGGAATCGACTTAAGCTGCGGGCTGGAATACCATGAGGACGGGAGCTTTAGCGTTGGAAGGATCCGGCTGGAGCCTGCATGGACGGGACCGGTAGAAAGAATAGACCTTACCGCCGGATTCGCCGGGGAAGAAATCCTCTTAAAGACCCAGGCAGAGCTGACCCATGACGGCGTGCCGGATTGGATCGTCACCAGCGTGACCTACCAGGAGGAAAACAGGTCGCTATCCTGGGAACAGCGCATGGCGCAGGGAGAGCTCTGCGTTGTCAGAGTTTATGACGGGGCGAGGCAGCAGAGTGCCTGGGAGAACGGTAGCATTCCCGAGGGAACCTTTGGGAACGAGAATATTTACTGGGAGAAGGGGCTTGCGGACGCACATGTCGGGAATGGACAGATCCTATTATACAGGAAAGGTGGAAAAAGTTATCTTTTGATCAGTAGTGCTTCCATGTGGCAGGGAACTATGGACGCATCCTATGAAGTGATCGCGATGGACGAGGGCGGCAGGGAATTTGTCATTGACTCTGCAAAGGTGATGGCCGACATCAATAGCCTTGAGTCTGCCTTTTCCGTGGATGACCTGGTGGAATATACGGAGAGGCTTAACGAATGGGCCGAAAACAGCCGGCTGATCGCCATGACGGATGATTCCCTTGGCAGGCGGGTCAGTGTGGGAACGCTGGGACAGAGCACATCAAAGGGACAGAGCTTTGCGGTCACCTTTGATGCCTGGGAGATCTGGAAGGGGCTGGCGGATAGTATTAATCAGGATGTTTTCGCAGCTCAGGCCAGCTCCATTTCACCGATCAACATAACCTATGATTATGTGCCGTGCACGGGCATGGGGAATCTGCGGGAGAGCCTTACGATCCTGCGAAAGCGCTTTGAGGAGTATATGGAGTGGCAGGAGCGAATGAGCCAGGCTGCGCAATACTCCTCTGATCTGCAGGACGGCAAGAATGTGATCACCTGTGACATTACGCATAACGGTTTCCCGGATACCATTATCGTGGATTATGCGGCCATTGAAAAGGACAGCCAGGCATTTCTTACCATAGATGCCAGGGACGAAGCCGGGCTGTTTCTCTGGGAGGATTTCCTTGCGCTGCCCAGTGCAGGGTGGGGAAAGTATTATCTGTGCAAATGGCAAGGGCTAGTCTATCTTTTGGGATACCATCCGCTGGAGAGTATGCAGGGGACAATGATCGGAGGTTACAAGGTCTTTTGGCTAAATCAAAATGGCGAGGAACAGATTCTGGAAGAGCGAACCGTGAATTCCGATACTGCGAAGGACTACGAGAAGGAAGC
>CACXDS010000037.1 GCA_902766425.1 uncultured Lachnospiraceae bacterium | reverse complement strand
GTGTCCTTTGTCTTTGGGTTTAGCATGTTTGTGCTGGCATACTTTAGAGGGGAGCTTCTCACGGGGCTGTTTGCAAAGGACCGGGAGGTGATCCTGGCGGGGGCGGAGTACTTAAAATCCTATGCCATTGACTGTTTGCTCACCTGCTTTTTGTTTTGCTTTATCGGATTTTATAATGGCTGCGGGAATACCACCTTTGTCATGCTTCAGGGAATCGTGGGAGCATTCTGTATCAGGATCCCTGTCTGTTTTCTGATGAGCAGATGGGAGCCGGTGTCGCTCTTTCACATCGGGCTTGCAACGCCTTGTTCCACGCTGGTGCAGATCCTGCTTTGTTTCACATTCTTGTTTATCACCATTCGCAGGGCGGGGAGCAAAGAGACCGACTTGAAAAAAGGTTGACAGGAAACCCTCTGAAAGGCTAGGATAGATATGTACTATTTTACGCAGGGGAGGGAAGCATGAAAAAGATCGGAATTTTGGAAGATGACGAGGCGATGGGGAAGGAACTCCAGTATTATCTGGAGTCCAACGGATACGAGGCCCGGTGGATCGAGCCGACGGAGTACGCCGGGAAGAAGCCACAGGAGCTGGTGGGATTTCTTCTGGAGGAAAAGCTTCATCTGCTTCTTTTGGATATTGGCCTGCCGGGGGTGAACGGTCTGCATATCTGCAAGGAATTCCGCAGACAATCGGAGTGTCCTGTGATCATGATCACCAGCAAAAATGATGATCTGACGGAGCTCATGGCAATCAATAACGGCGCCGATGATTTTGTGGCTAAGCCTTTTAACCCGCAGCTTTTGATCGCTCATATGGAATCCGTCCTAAAGCGTACCTATAAATCGGTGGCGGTTTCCGATGAGATGCATGTGATACAGGAAATCGAAAGCGACGGAGAAAAGCGCCATCAGGAGTTTACACTGGAGCTTTCCAAGGGGCGTGTGGTAGCGGGCACATCCGTTGAGCTTTCCAAAAATGAATTACAGATCTTAAAGCTTCTGGTGAAGAATCAGGGAAATATTGTGTCCCGGGATGACATTATGAATGAACTGTGGGACAATTGCATGTTTGTGGATGACAACACATTGACGGTGAACATGACGCGTCTCAAGGGGAAGCTGGAGGAGATCGGTATCACCGGTGCCATAGTGACAAAGCGCGGCATGGGGTATCAGCTGCAATAAATGTATTGAGGGTGGGGCTATGACATACGGTAATTATTTGAGAGAGCATGGCATTTGGACAGCGCTCTATCTCTTTCTGCTGATCACCATTGAGCTTTTTCTGCTGACCATGGCGGGAGGCAGTTTTCTCATGGGTTATGCTTTCCTTGCTCTGACAGGCTGCTATTTCGGCGGTACCTATCTGGAATTCCATCGCATGAAAAGTTATTTTGAAGAGCTGGAAAGCGCCATGGAAATCCTCAAGGAAAAGCATCTGTTTTACGAGATGATAGAAAGGCAGGACACGCAGGAAGAAAGGAATGTAAAGGAGCTTTTTTATCAGGTGGAGACCGGCACACTGACCGAGCTGGAGAGCTTAAAGAAAAATGCGGAGGATTACCGTGATTTTGTGGAGACCTGGGTGCATGAGATCAAGGTACCCATTGCGGTGATCAAAATGATTCTGGCGAATCACAGGGAAGCGGACTTTGGACTCTCCGTTGAGGTGGATCGGATGGAGCGGTATGTGGAGCAGGCGCTGTTCTATGCGAGGAGCTCCGCTGTATCTAAGGATTATCTGGTTGGTCCCCTGAAGCTTCAAAAGATTGTGGAGCAGACAATCCTTTCCTATCGGCGCCAGCTCAGGGACATGAATGCCCGTATTGAATTGCATGATCTGGAGCAGGAGGTTTACAGTGACGGGAAATGGGTGCAATTCATGCTGGGGCAGGTGATCGGAAACAGCATAAAATATGCGCCGGAAAAGGATGAGAGGGGATGCGGCCTTGTGCTGGAAATCTATGCGACCAATACAGCAAACGCTGTGCAGTTGCATATCAAGGATAATGGCATAGGTGTGAAAGCCAGCGAAGTGGATCGGGTATTTGACAAGGGCTTTACCGGACAGAACGGACGGAGCGGAGCCAAATCCACAGGGATCGGCCTGTACCTGTGTAAAAAGCTTTGCGATAAGCTGGAGCATGGGATCACGCTGACCTCCGGGGAGGGCGTTGGAACGGAAGTGACTTTTGTTTTTCCGAAGTCCGGTGTGACAAGGGTTGTGGAATAGATTGTAATTGGAAGGGCAGTAGCTTGAGTACTGTCCTTTATTTGATTTTGGCGATCCTTACAGAAATGTAAGCCTGCGGTAAGATAATACCATGGCAAAATGGAAAGCCAGAGAATATAATCATGTTACAGGATTCATCGGAAGCAAGTATAGATCATTCGTCTGGAAAAGGAAGGGAAGAATCGTGGCTAAGGTATTGGAAGTATCAAATGTACAAAAATATTATGGTTCAAAGGGCAATCTGACAAAGGCGCTGGATGATATCAGCTTTTCCGTGGAGAGTGGGGAATATGTCGGAATCATGGGGGCCAGCGGTAGTGGCAAGACAACGCTGCTCAACTGTGTTTCCACCATTGATGTGGTTAGCGCAGGAAAAATCCTATTGGGCGACAGGGATGTCACGCTTCTTCGCGGTGAGGCTCTGAATGCCTTTCGGCGGGATGAGCTGGGCTTCATCTTTCAGGACTTTAACCTGCTGGATACCATGACAGCCTTTGAAAATATTGCGCTGGCGCTGTCCATTCAAAAGGTTCCGGTTGCAACCATCAAGGAGAAGGTGGAGAAGATTGCAGCCAGGCTTGGGATTACGGAGGTGTTGGATAAATACCCGTATCAGATGTCCGGCGGACAGAAGCAGCGCGTGGCCTGCGCCAGAGCTGTGGTGACGGATCCAAAGCTGATCCTGGCAGATGAACCCACGGGCGCATTGGATTCCAAGTCCTCCCGCATGCTGCTGGAGAGTCTTCTCACCATGAATCGGGAGCTTGGCTCCACCATTATGATGGTGACCCACGATGC
>CACXDS010000036.1 GCA_902766425.1 uncultured Lachnospiraceae bacterium | reverse complement strand
CTTGTAATTTTACATTTGTGGGGTCTTAGCTCAGCTGGGAGAGCATCTGCCTTACAAGCAGAGGGTCATAGGTTCGAGCCCTATAGGCCCCATATTTACAAAAATGGCTGATTTAATTCAGCCTTTTTTATTGGGCGAAGAGCTGGTAAATTATAACAAAGGAGGCAACATTGAATTACATACAAATCGCAAGAGAAACAATTAAGATTACGCAGGATGGTTTCTATCGAATAAATGGGCAACAAGTTACATTTCCCGAAGCGGATTATGAGACAGTACAGGTGATTTCTCCTCAATCTGGGGAGGAGCTACTCGGCAGGGAGATTAGTGAGTGCTTTCGTGAAACAAACTGCGAGTTTGAGGTAGTCAATGCAGATTCCTTTCAGGCGGCAAGAAAGCTTCATAATCCACTTGTCATGAATTTTGCCAATGCCCATGTGCCCGGCGGGGGCTTTCTGATGGGCGCAACGGCGCAGGAGGAAGCACTGTGCAGATGCAGTACTCTGTATGCATCCATTCACTCTAAGGACGCTGCGGAGATGTATCATTACAATAATACCAATATCCATCCGGTGGAGTCGGACTATATGTTATTGTCCCCAAAGGTTTGGGTATTTCGGAATGAGAAATGTGAATTGCTTTCGGAGCCTTTTGGTGTGGGCGTTGTTACAGTTCCGGCGCCTAATCGTCATGGCGCGGCGGTTTTTGCTTCCGGGAAGCTGATCCGTGAGACCTTCCTCAGACGGATTCGGATCATGCTTAGGGTTGCGGCGCAAAATGACTTTGACACTCTTGTTTTGGGGGCCTGGGGCTGCGGAGCCTTTGGAAATAATCCGAAGGATGTTGCGTGTTATTTTCGGCAGGTTTTGGTGGAGGAAGCCTATTCGAAGTGCTTTCAAAAGGTCTGCTTTGCAATCTACGGAAAAGAAAACGGAAAGAATATCACTGCATTCCGGGAGACTTTTTCCTCCTGTCTTGCACGATAGAATTTTTATTGTACGCTTTTAGTATATATATTTTCGGCAGCCTTCATGGTAACATGATTAAAACGGCAGAGAAATGGATTCTTCTCTTCCGGAAAGGAGTTCCTATGAAGGCTGTTGGCATCAGAAACAAAAGAGAATTTACCATAGAATTGAGGAAGGCTTTGAATGACCTGAAAACAGCCAAAGCAGAGCTCGAATGCGCCAGAAGATGGGGCATTGTGGATATTTGCGGAGGAGGCATTTTAGTGACAATGCTCAAGCAGTCGAAGATGGAGGATGCGGTGGGGCATATTCGTATGGCCATGAGGCATTTGCAGAAATTCCGCAGAGAAAACGACCTGACGGATTATGTGCATCAGGATTTTCTTCAGCTGGGTGAATTTGCAGCTTCCTCGGATTATCTTCTGGACAATCCCATTTCCGATATTTATGTGCAGACGAAGATCAATAGCCTTAGAATCAGAGTTACGGAAGCGATCATCAGCATGGAGTTTTTGATGGGGAAGGATACGGATGGCGGTATCGCCTCTTGAGCGTCAAGGGCAGCATATGAAATATAGGATATGAAATATAGGAAAAGCTGACTTAGCATAAAATATGTGAAAAGGTGAATACGCATGCAAAATGTGAAAAGGTGAATGCACATGTAAAATTTGAAATGGTTTACATTTGGCGCAGAAAGTGTTATACTACATTTTGTGTTGGAATTTTTTGCATAACCAATATAGCCAATACACATGGGAATAAGAAAGATCGGCAATGAACAAAATCGATCCTGTCAGGGTATTGCGGAGGATATTCTATGCAAATTGTGATCGTAGGCTGCGGCAAGGTGGGGACGGCGCTTGCCAGGAGCCTCAGCCAGGAGGACAATAATATCTGTATCGTTGATGTGAAATCCGATGTGGTGCATCAGCTGGCTACAGAGAATGATATTATGGGCTTGGTGGGAAATGGCGCCAGCTACAGTGTCTTGAAGGAGGCCGGCATTGAGACAGCTGATCTTCTCATTGCAGTAACGGAATCGGATGAGCTCAATCTGCTCTGCTGTGTGATCGCCAGAAAGGCCTCAAAATGCCAGACTATTGCCAGAGTGAGAAATCCCATGTACAGTCAGGAAAAGCGGTTTTTACAGCGGGAATTGGGTCTTTCCATGATCATCAATCCTGAGCAGACGGCTGCAGCCGAAATCGCATCTCTGCTGGGATTTCCCAGCGCTCTGGGCATTGATTCCTTTGCGGGTGGCAAGGTGGAGATGATCCGTTTTCGGATTCCGGCGGAGTCTAAGCTGAACGATATGGCATTAAAGGATGTGAATGCCATGATCAAATGCGACTTTCTGGTCTGCGCTGTGGATCGGGCGGGACAGGTGGAAATTCCCGGGGGTAATTTTGTGCTGAAATCCGGGGATGTGATCTCACTGGTGACATCCAGAAAGTCTGCGAAGTTCTTTTTTGAAAAGATAGATATGAATACCAACAGAGCAAGAAACACGATGATCGTGGGAGGCGGTAAGATCACGCTTTATCTGGCAAAAATGTTGGATAATCTGGGAATTGCAGTAAAGATCATTGAGAAAAATCCGGACAGATGCAGGGAACTGAGTGAGGAGCTTCCAAGTGCCACGGTGGTAAATGGGGATGGCAGCGATGAGGCCTTTTTGCGCGAGGAAAGATTAGACACCATGGATTCCTTTGTGGCGCTCACAAATCTCGACGAGGAGAATATCTTGCTTGCGCTTCTGGCTAAGAAGAAGGTGAGCCGTAAGGTGGTGACCAAGATCAATCGGGAGCAGCTCAATGAGGTGATACATAACCTGGAGCTGGACAGTGTGGTATATCCGAAGCTTTTGACGGCGCAGAAGATTCTACGGTATTCCAGGGCAACCAAGAACTCCATCGGTAGTAATGTGAAAACCCTTTATCGTCTGTATGATGATAAGGCTGAGGCTTTAGAATTTGCCATTACGGAGAATTCCAAAATTACAGGGATTCCTCTTCGCCAGATGAAACTGAAGAAGGGTTTGCTGATCTCAGCTATCACTCGGAATGATAAGCTTTTGATTCCGGACGGCCAGACAGAGATTCTGCCGGGGGATTCCATGATCGTAGTGACCACTCATTTGGGATTGCAGGATGCGCAGAATATCCTGGCCGAGTAAACGGGGGACGAATTAAGCGGACTCAATTAGCGGAATGAATGAGGCGACCGAAGAAAAATACGACACCGGTTTTGTGGCGAAATTTTCTTCGCTGTATAGGAGCCGAGTGAATGAAGCACTCGTCCGCGATAGCGGACTCCATTAAGAGAGGATTTGATATGAATCATTCCATGATACGATATGTAGTGGGTGCGGTGCTCTGTTTCGAGAGTATCTTTCTTTGCCTGCCCATGTTGATCGGGTTTGTATGTGGCGAAAAAAGCGCCTTTGCTTTTATGATATGTGCGGTGCTCTGTCTGGTGTTCGGAGGAGCTATGGTACTTCGAAAGCCCAAGAGTAATGTCTTCTATGCCACGGAGGGTTTTGTGAGTGTCTCCATCAGTTGGATCGCACTCAGTCTTTTCGGTGCATTGCCCTTTTGGATCAGCAGAGAGATCCCAAGGTTTGAGGATGCTTTGTTTGAGGCAATCTCCGGCTTTACCACAACGGGAGCAACCATTCTGGATGATGTGGAGGCGCTTTCCAGATGCTGTATCTTCTGGAGAAGCTTTACCCATTGGATCGGCGGCATGGGTGTGCTGGTCTTTGTGCTGGCTGTATTCCCGCTGCGGGGCGGAAATATTATGTTTCTGATGAAGGCGGAGAGCCCGGGGCCTTCGGTGGAAAAGCTGGTGCCCAGAGTTAAAAATACGGCGCTGATCCTTTACGGCGTATATACCGCCATGACGGTTCTGGAGATTTTGCTTTTGTGGATAACAGGGATGCACTTTTTTGATGCGGTGAATTTGGGGCTGGCCACTGCGGGAACCGGAGGCTTTGGTATTTTGAATGACAGTGCCGCTTCTTATGCCTCCGTGCACCAGGTGATCCTGACCGTTTTCATGATCCTGTTTGGCGTGAACTTCAATATTTATTATCTGATTCTGGTTAAGAGAGCAAAGGATATCTGGCATTCCGAGGAGTTAAAGACTTATTTTGGGATCATTCTTGCCAGTGGATTGTTGATCGCCTATAATATCAGACATATTTTCCCTAACCCGTTGGAGGCCTTGAAGCATTCCTTTTTCCAGGTGGGTTCCATCATTACCACTACGGGCTTCTCCACTGCGGATTTTAACGAATGGCCCCTGTTTTCCTGTTCGATCCTGGTGCTGCTCATGTTTTGCGGCGCATGTGCGGGTAGTACGGGGGGCGGTATGAAGGTCTCCCGTATTATCATTATGGTGAAAACAGCAGTTAAGGAGGTATTTACGATCAAGCATCCACATGGGATCAAGACCTTAAAGATAGACGGAAGAGTGGTGGAGCATGAGACGGTGCGCTCCGTGAATACCTTTGTGGTGATCTATGCGCTGCTTTTTGCAGGGTCAGCACTTTTGGTGAGTCTGGATAATTTTGATTTTACCACCACCTTTACAGCGGTGGCCGCTACCATCAATAATATCGGACCGGGCCTTTCCAAGGTGGGGCCGATGGGTAATTTCAGCATTTTTTCACCTTTTTCCAAGGTGGTACTGATGTTTGATATGCTGGCGGGGCGTCTGGAGCTCATGCCCATGATCGTGCTGTTTTCGCCGCTGATCTGGAGCAAGGATCGATAATCCTTATTCCTCCTCGTCCCATTCCCGTTGCCTTCGCCTGGAGCGGCTAAAGTAGCGAATTAGATATACAATGCACAGGAGTAACAGGATGCTGCACCCGATCATCAGGATGGCTGTGCGGGTTCTTGCGGCTTTAAGGTCCTGTTCGATCTGTTCCAATTCTCTGGAGGCTGAGAGGAGACTATCCTCAGCCTCTTTTTGTTGGCGTTCGATATCGGATCTGATCGCATCTACCTTAGCCTGAAGAGCCTGCTCCTGCCGCTCTTTTTCCCGGCGTTCTTCCTCCAATCGCAGAGCCTCCAGTCTTTCGGCCTCCAGGCGCTCCTGCTCGGCATAGAGGGTGATATGGTCAAGCATGCTGGGCTCCTCATCCACACCCACTGTGGTCTTGTATAGCCCGAAATCCGCACAGCTGTATTTATATGTATCCGATACATAAAACCAGCACCACTGTTGGGATTTGTGCTGCAGATAGGCGGCTTTGGCCACATCCAGCGCAGTTCTTCCTTCCATGGAGCTAAGAGGGACATTAAGCTCCATGTGGAGCTTGTTTTCCGGATAGAGATGAAAATATGCCTTGGGTACATCAAAGGTGGCTGTTTCCAGGGCGGCAGCAACGGCCTTGGCAGTCAGCATGTGAAACCCATGTCCGTATTCACCGTTGAAATCATGGGTGACCACTACCTGCGGCTGAAAGCGGTCTATGATCTCTGCCACATAGGCTGTCATGGCGTCCAGGTCATATTTCTTTTCAGCGTCTGCCAGATTCTCGGCATAAACATCCTTGAAATTACCGCAGACGGGATAATAGCGAAGGCCGTCCTCCCACAGGCCGTCCAGCTTCTCGTGCTCCCTGACCGGGGTGGTGGTCCAGAATTCCGTCATATAGGCGACCTGCACTCTGGCGCCTTGCTGGACACCATAGGTGGGGATGATCCCGCCCATAAACAGGATCTCATCATCGGAGTGAGCGGAGACCAATAAGATGTCGGCCCGTTCACAGGGGGGCTGCCAGATCTGTACATCCGCAGGGACATCATTGTCTGTGAAGATGCGCAGGGAATAAATGCCCATGGGATCCTCCGCAGGCAGTGAGAAGGTCACTGCTGTGCTTGGATTATCCAGAGCGATAAATTCATGGAGAAATCCGTATTCGCCGCAGGAGAGAGTCTCGGTGTCCGTTATGAGTTCATAGGGCTTTACGGCCTTGTTCCATTTCACATAGATAGATCCGATGGGGGAGCCATCCTTGGAGGTCACGGTGATGGAACTCCCCTTTCCGGAGATATTGGCGGTAAGCTCCTTGGCACTGGCATGAGTGTCATTGAATAGAAGTAAGACAAAGCCAAGCATGAGCGCAAGAACTGCTTTGATTATATGGTACAGGGTACGATTTCGCTTTTGGCACTCTTCGTTATTTTTGATATATTGAATAGCTATGGTCTGCATGATGAGAAACCTCGATCTAATATAGTGTATTTTTTCTAAATCTAAAGTATATCATATTTTGATGTGACATAGAAGATGAATATTGTTGAAAATATGGCGAGCTACTGAGATCAAAAGCGAAAAAATGTTAAAAAAAGGAAGCACTTGGCTGTGCATGTTGGAGGAAATGTATATTGTCATTTTTGACAAAAAATGATATGATGGTATCTGTGTCAAAAGGTCTATACAGAAGTGAGATTATTATGAATGGAATAACAATTGTTTTGCCGTCCCTGGATCCGGACGAAAAACTGAATATGGTAGTAGATGGTCTTTTGGCGGAAGGGTTTCGGGATATCGTAATTGTCAATGACGGCAGTGATGAAGCTCATATGGCGCCTTTCCTTGAAGCAGACAGACACCCCGAGGTTACTCTGCTGACTCACGAAGTGAATAAGGGGAAGGGGAGAGCACTAAAGACTGCTTTTTCCTACATTCGTGAGAACAGGAAGGATATTCTGGGCGTGGTGACCGTGGATGGGGATAACCAGCACACCCCCAAGGATATCAAGGCCTGCGCGGAAAAGATGGCGGAAACCGGGGATGTGATCTTTGGATGCCGGAATTTTGATGCGGCGAATGTGCCAAAGAAGAACAAAATGGGAAATCGTATCACTTCCCTGGTTCTGAGTCTTTTTTGCGGGATCAAGCTCTCCGATACCCAGACAGGCCTCAGAGCAATTCCCTTTCAATATCTGGAATTGATGGGGCAGGTGAAGGGAGAGAGGTTTGAGTATGAGACGGAGATGATCTTTGCACTGAAGAGGGAGAAGATCGCTTTCCGGGAGGTTGTCATTGAAACCGTCTATATTGAGGAGAACAAATCCACACACTTTGATCCGCTGCGGGATTCCTTTCGGATCTATCGGATCATATTTGCCTTTATGTTCAGCTCCTGTCTGTCTTTTTTGATCGATTACGCATTGTTTACGCTTTTGGTCTTTATGCTGGGGGAGCGGGTGGATCGCTGGGTGAGGCTTTTGTGTGCGGTATTTCCGGCCAGGGCGGTCTCCTCACTGTTTAATTATAATATGAATCGCAAGACGGTTTTTCGGTCGGATGCACCGGCAAAGGAGACCATGCTTCGGTACTATATTTTATGCGTGATACAGACAGGGTGCTCCTATGGGCTGGTTTATCTTTTCAGCGCATTGTTTTCAGCCGGTTCGGCCATGGAGGTTATCCTAAAGGCCTTTGTGGATATTTTCCTGTTCCTGATCAGCTTTCGGATTCAACAGTTTTGGGTATTTAAATAGATCTGAGTTACGAAGGAGTTTTTCAGAAATGAAAGTGAGAAAGGTGATCCTGCGGGTGCTGCTGGTATTGTTTACATTTCTTGCAGTTACCTTTGCGGGAGCAAACTACACATTATATTCCATCTGTCATGGTCCATCGGAGACGGCAAGAGACCTATTTGTCTCCACCATTCTTGAGACCGGTGCCCTGCAGTTTTTGGCGTCCTGGTATTTTTCGGAGGAGGAGATTCTCGCAATCACCAATCGCAATGCCATGGTTGCCACTACGGAGGAGGTCAATACGGATCTGATCGTCATCGACAGGAAGGAAGAAGAGACGGCGGCAGTTCAGGAAGAGGAAGAGTTTGACTTCGATGAGAATGGTATTGCTCTGATCGAGCTGACAGGCAGAGCGTACATGGCAAAGCTTCTGGTGATCAAGGATCCCTCCCAGGTGAAGCTGGCTACCATTTATCCCTGGTCGGATATGAATCACAGCAAGAACGGCGTTACCCTAGAGGAGCTGGTGAAGAATTCGGGAGCCATTGGCGGTATCAATGGAGGGGAGTATTTCTCCGAGGGTAACTGGGGCGGCAGGCCCAAGGGAATTACCGTTTGTGAAGGAGAATTACAGTACAATGACCCCAAAAAGGGCGATGTCATGGTAGGCTTTAACGAGGATGACATTCTGGTGGTCAAGGATATCGGCAACATGACAGCCAAGCAGGTAGAAGCCATGGTGCAGGAAGAAAGGATCAGGGATGCAGTCAGCTTTAAGGATGTGGAGAACGGGGACAGCAACCATTTCACAAAGCTGATCATCAATGGCAACAGTCGTCAGATCAACGGGAACGGAAGCGGGGCCAATCCCCGGACGGCCATCGGTCAGAGAGCCGACGGCACAGTGTTGATGCTGGTGACGGATGGAAGGGGGATTGCCGGGCATTTAGGGGCTACAGCGGCAGATCTGGTGAGCATCATGGAGGAGTATGGCGCTGTGAATGCAGCAAACCTGGATGGGGGAAGCTCGTCTTCCATGTATTATAACGGAACATATGAAATGACAAGCGTTACTTTATATTATTCAACCTCCTCCTGGCGTTTACCCACAGGATTTGTGGTTACGGCGAGGAAATAAAATTATCAAATCATGATTTAATAATTGCTATTGAATTGCAATATACAAGGTGGTCATTTGGACATGAAGGAAAGGACACTGCATAAGAATAATCGGACAAATCAATATGGACAGGGCAGGACACATAAGAAAGGATTTCCTTTTTTTTGGGTATTCTATCTCTTGTTTGTG
>CACXDS010000035.1 GCA_902766425.1 uncultured Lachnospiraceae bacterium | reverse complement strand
CACCAGATCATCGATCCTGCCGTTTGCATCCGGCACAAGAAGCTTTACCAGCACCGCACCGATATTGGTCACTGCTGCCTGCATTCCCTTTTGATTCTTAATCACATAGAGCTTGATCTCCCTGCCATCCTTTGCCCTTCCAAAGTCCTGTACCTCTACAGCCATTTCTTTCCTTCTCCTTTCATGTGCATACTACTTCGCCCGGCCGTCCGGTCGGACTCCATCCATATACCCCTGCGTTACAGCTCCACCCGGCCGTCCAGCGCCCGGTGGCTGCCATCTCTTCCATGTACTCCGCCTTCACAGCTCCACCCGGCCGTCCAGCGCCCGGGTCAGTGTCACCTCATCTATGTACTCCAGATCGCCTCCCACAGGCACGCCGGTGGCAATCCTTGTCACCTTGATCCCCGTCGGCTTGATCAGCTTGCTGATATACATGGCTGTGGATTCCCCCTCCAGATTTGAGTTGGTGGCAATGATGACCTCCTCCACATCCCCCTGTAGTCTCTGCAAAAGCTCCTTTAGGCGAATCTCAGAGGGTCCGATCCCCATCATCGGAGAGATTGCCCCCTGAAGCACATGATATACTCCCTCAAACTTCCCCGTCTTCTCATAGGCCGCCATGTCCCGGGAATCCTCCACCACCATGATCACACCATGGTTGCGCTTCTCATTGGCGCAGACAGGACAGAGCTCCTTGTCCGTCAGGGTACAACACTCTTTACAATAACAGATCTTCTCCCTGGTCTCCATCATCACATTTGCCAGTCGGTTCACCCGATCCTTGGGCATATTGATCAGATGGAATGCCAGATTCTGCGCCGACTTGTTGCCGATCCCCGGCAGGGACGCCAACTCGTCGATCAATTTGTTCATATGTCCACTGTAGAGATTCATTAGAAGGGAAGTCCTCCCAGCCCACCGCTGATCCTTGCCATCAGCTCTTCATTGGCGGCCTCCGCCTGACGGATCGCATCACCTACAGCCGCCAAAATGGAATCCTGCAGGGTCTCGATATCCTCGGGATCCACAATCTCCTCCTTCAATTTAATGGAGAGAAGCTCCTTCTTGCCATTCACAACCACCTGCACGGCACCGCCGCCTGCAGATGCCGTAAATTCCTTGTCCTCCACCGACTTCTGCTCTTCCTCCATCTGACGCTTCATGCGCTGCGCCTGCTTCAGCATGTTCGTCATATTGCCGGGCATCATCCCGCCTCCGGGAAATCCTCCACGCTTTGCCATATTATTCATCCTCCTCTTCTATATCCATCCGGATCACCTGCGAGAGATCCACATAATGGTTTTCAAAATCCTGTTCATCCGTAACGGCGCGGATGATCACCTTTACTTCCTTCCCGCAAAAGTTCGCCAACTCCTGCTCGAGGACTGCCAAATGGGCTTCATCCTCCATATAATTGATCCCGACGCCATCCCGGATCGCCACGATCAGCTGATTGTCCGATCCCAGACTCAGTCTGGCTCCCTTGAGATAACTTTTCATGGGATACGAAATCTCATTGACAATACCGGACCAGCTTCTGACGATCCCCTGTATCTCCTCGGGCACAGCCCGCTCCAGCTTTGGCCTCTCCGTCTGCACCGATGCGGCCAAAGAAGAACCTGCATTCTGAGTCATCGGTGCTAGGCTAAAAGCCCCCTGCTGCGCCTTCTCCACCTGCTCCTCCACCTGGCGGATCCGGTCCAGGACAGCCTCCTGGGACTCCTGCATCTCCGGCTTACAGAGCTTGATCAAGGCGATCTCCACCATCACTCTCTTCTGCGCGCTGTAACGGATCTGCCCCGCCAGATCGGAAAATATGTGAATGTAGCGCACCAGCTGATCAAAGGAGACTGCCTGCGCCTCCTCCTTCAGTCTGGCCAGATTGTCGGAGGACACATCGATCACATCCTCCAGATTTTCGGAAACCTGTACCAGCATCAGATTCCGGAGATACCAGGTAAAATCCGTTACAAACTGCGTCAGCTCACGCCCCTGCATTACGATTTCTTCCAGAAGTGTGATACATCCGGCCACATTACGGTCCAGCACATACCGAAGCAGATTGCTGAACACACCGGTATCCACCGCCCCCAACACATCCAGGGCCATGTCATAGGTGAGCTCATTTCCCAGATGAAAGGCGATGCATTGATCCAACAGACTCAGCGCATCACGCATGGAGCCATCCGCCGTTTTGGCAATATACCGCAGCGCCTTATCCTCCACCTGCACCTGCTCCCGATCCACCAGCTCCCGCATGCGGTCCGCAATGGTGTCAATGGAAATCCTCTTAAAATCATACCGCTGGCAGCGGGACAGGATCGTTATGGGAAGCTTATGCACATCCGTGGTAGCCAGAATAAAAATCACATAGGAGGGCGGCTCCTCCAGTGTCTTCAATAGAGCATTGAAGGCCCCGATAGAAAGCATATGCACCTCGTCAATGATATAAACCTTATATCTTCCCTCAGCCGGGGAATAGGACACCTCCTCCACGATCTCGCGGATATTATCCACACCGTTGTTGGACGCGGCATCAATCTCGATCACATTCATGCTGGCACCCGCGGCGATCGCCTTGCAAGTCTTGCACTCTCCGCAGGGTCCATCCTCCGTGGGATTCTCACAGTTCACCGCTCTGGCAAGGATCTTCGCCACAGAGGTCTTACCGGTTCCACGGGTCCCCGTAAAGAGATAGGCATGCCCGATCCTTCCTGCCTTAAGCTGGTTTCTTAAGGTTGTCACGATATGATCCTGCCCTTTGACTTCCGCAAAGGTGGCGGGTCTGAATTTACGATATAGGGCAGTATAAGACATAAAAACACATCCTCGCTATTTCATATTACTGTATAGAGATCAATCTCCGAAGCAGATTCCCATGAGCTTGGCCTCTTTCACGATCGTGGAATTCGGATCCACCATCTTCAGCTTACCGGCCACGTCAGCCAATGGAACCTTCACGATCTCACGATTCTTATAGCCCACCATAAAGCCGTATTCGCCGTTTAAGATCATCTCTCCGGCCTCGGCCCCCAGTCTGCTGGCAAACACTCTGTCATAGGGGCAAGGGCTTCCGCCTCTCTGGGTATGCCCCGGAACTGTCACGCGAATCTCTCTTCCGGTCTTCTCCTGGATCTGTGCGGCGATCTCATAGGATACGGAGGGATAGGGATTATCCAGAAGCTTTCTCTTATATTCCTTCTTGGAAAGCTTGGCATCCTGCTTGGAAATCGCCCCCTCCGCCACCGCAATGATGGTGAACCGACTGCCGTTTTTCTCCCTGTCCTCGATCTTCTTGATCACCTTGTCAATGTCATAGGGAATCTCCGGGATCAGAATAATATCCGCGCCGCCGGCCATTCCTGCGTTCAAGGTCAAAAATCCAACCTTATGCCCCATAACCTCCACTATAAATACCCGCCCATGGGACGCTGCAGTGGTGTGAATACAATCGATAGCATCCGTCGCCACATTCACCGCGCTCTGGAAACCAAAGGTCATGTCCGTCCCCCACAGATCATTGTCAATGGTCTTGGGCAGCGTT
>CACXDS010000034.1 GCA_902766425.1 uncultured Lachnospiraceae bacterium | reverse complement strand
ATAGTATATATCATCCTCTATCATCCGTTTGTAATCTTCGTATCCGATACCGATTTTTTTCATGTTCCAGGCCTCCTCCTTCTGCTAATTCTATCATAATTGCCTGGTTTTTACAACTCGAGATGTCATAGGAATGAGCAAACACCTGCATAACAAAGCAGAAAAAATCCCGGCGGATGCCGGGATTTCTAAAAGCTCCTTTATGCTATTGTCAGTTCAAATTCGGAAACCGCTTTTCCTGTGAGCTTCGCGCTTCTCGCATCCGGAGCCTGGCCGCCCACATAAAGCTTTACCTTGCCGCCCACCTGCAGCTTCCCCTCTTCATCGAAGACTCCAAGGGCTTCTCTGGAGAGATGGAGCTTTACCTCTGCGCTCTCCCCGGGCTGAAGATGAAGCTTTTTGATCCCCTTTAACTGGGCGTTGGGCGTGCCATCCTTACATACCTTTACATATACCTGCAGTGTCTCACCGCCAAAGGTCTTCCCCACATTCTTCACGGTCGCCGTAATGTCTGCACCATTTGCTCCGCCATCCAGTGCCTGCGCCTTGACATTGGAATATTCAAAATCAGTATAGGACAGTCCATAGCCAAAAGGATACAGTGCCTCACTCTGCATATAGCGATAGGTGCGTCCCTTCATGCTGTAATCCGTAAATGCGGGAAGTTCATCCGTGGAGCGATAGAAGGTCACGGGCAGCTTACCCTCCGGATTCTTTTCCCCAAAGAGAATGTCCGCAATCGCTCTTCCGCCCTGCGCGCCGGGATACCAGCCCTGAAGGATGGCGGGCACATGCTCGTCCGCCCAGTTCACAGCAAGTGCGGAACCGGAGAGCAGCACAAGGATCACAGGCTTTCCGAAGGAACAGATGGTCTCCAGAACATGCTCCTGCAGCCCCGGAAGATTTAAGTTAGGCTTATCGCCGGAGGCATATTCATTGCCCTGATCCCCTTCTTCTCCTTCCAGACCGGAATCCAGACCCATGCAGGCAATGATCACATCACTTGCCGCGCATACGCCCTTAACCTCAGAGATTCTGTCATCCTCCTGCCCAAGGCCCTGGGACTTGGTATGGCAGAGATGGCAGCCCTCACTGGTGAGCACCCGCACATCATCCCCAAGATATTCCTGAATCCCTTCCAGTACAGTCCAATAGCGGGACGCGGTACCCTCGTAGTTTCCCACCAGCGCCCTTCTGTTATTGGCATTTGGTCCGATGACGCCAATGGTCCCAAGCTTCTTCTTATCAAGGGGCAGGGTGTGATTTTCATTCTTCAAAAGGACAACGCACTTCTCAGCTGCCCTTCTGTTCAGCTGCTGCATTTCCTTGGTATCCACCTCCGTATAGGCGATCTTGTCGTAGGGATTCTGTCCCTTTTCGTCAAAGACCCCAAGCTTCATGCGGGTGGTAAACAGATTCACCAGAGCCTCATCCAGACGACTCTCGGCAACTCTCCCCTCCTCCACCGCCTGCTTCAGATAGTGGAACAGATTACCGCAGTTTAGGTCACATCCATTGTTCATCGCAAGGGAAACCGATTCCACAGGGGTGTCCGTCACATGGTGGCCCTCATGGAAATCCTTGATGGCCCAGCAGTCGCTGACCACA
Source organism: uncultured Lachnospiraceae bacterium (assembly GCA_902766425.1). Classification (GTDB taxonomy): domain Bacteria; phylum Bacillota; class Clostridia; order Lachnospirales; family Lachnospiraceae; genus Acetatifactor. The sequence goes on along the minus strand of CACXDS010000034.1, from coordinate 14,488 downwards.
TGGCCCGTAAAGCCCCACTCATCCCGCAGGGTATCCTTGAGCAAGGTCTTGCTGCCGCAGCAGGGCTCTCCGTTGGTGCGGTTATAGGCGCCCATGACTGCCTCCACCCCTGCTTCCTGCACACAGGCCTTGAAGGCAGGCAGATAGGTCTCTGCCATATCCTGCTTAGTAGCCTCGGCGTTGAAGCTGTGGCGAATGTCCTCGGGCCCGCTGTGGACTGCAAAATGCTTTGCACAGGCCGCCGCCTTTAAGTAATTCTCATCATGCCCCTGCAGGCCCTCCACAAAGCGGACGCCCAGCCTTGAGGTCAGATAGGGATCCTCGCCAAAGGTCTCATGCCCGCGGCCCCAACGGGGATCACGGAAGATATTGACATTGGGTGACCAGAAGGTCAATCCCTTATAGATATCCGTATCGTTATATTCCTGCTGCATGTTGAATTTAGCGCGACCCTCTGTGGAAATAGCGGTTGCCACCTCTTCCACAAAATCCTCATCAAAGGTTGCCGCCAGACCAATGGACTGTGGGAATACCGTTGCCACTCCGGCGCGCGCCACGCCGTGCAGAGCCTCATTCCACCAGTTATAGGCCTTGATCCCCAGTCTATCCACAGCCGGCGCCCAGTTCAATGTCTGGGAAACCTTCTCCTCCAGTGTCATTTGAGCCACCAGCTTCCTTGCCCGCTCACGATACTCTTTTACCTTCTCTTTATTCTTTGTGATCTCCACTGTAAACCCTCCCTTGTCCATCGGTTTATGATACATTTCGTAAGTATATTTTAATGTACTTCGCACCGGGCCCGCTACTGATTTCTTGCCTGTGCATACGCGGAAATTGCGGATTTTTGATCCGTTTCCTACTGCTCATCCCCTTGGATCCCGTATTGCTCCCTCGCCAGGGACTTTTGCCTTTCCAGCTCCTCCAATAGTCCCAGGGAGGACATTCTGGCCGCTCCCTCCCCCCAGATGATCATCTGCTCCAGTCCATCGGAGGTGGCTACGGTCACCCTGAATTTGGATGCAATCTCATGTACGGTCTTCTCAATATACTGATCCGCGGTTTCCGCCTCCTTTGTATAGACCACATAGATATTGTTCCACCTTTGGACAGAGCCCGGATTCCCCTTTACCTTATAGGCGTCGAACACCAGGATCAAAGTGCCCCCCACATACCCCTGATAATTACACATCTCATCGATGAGTCGATCCCTGGCACTGCCGATATCCACCTGCATCAGTTCTCTTAAATAAGGCCAGGCATGGATCACATTATACCCATCCACCAGAATACAGGATTCCCGCTGGTTTTGCTTTGCTTTTCCGCCTGTGGCGGAGCCTGAGGACGAGGCACTGCTTTGTGTTCCCCCACTTGTCCCGGCCTCCACCCGCCTGTTTCCTCTGTGATAGCGCCGATATCCCCTCCTGTCATTTTCCTTTCGGTTCTGGTTCCTTCTCCCGCCGCTCAGAATGCTGTCGATCTCCTCCTGACTGATCACCCTCTCCATGGCTGCAGTGGATCTTCCTGCCCGCTCCTGCCGTTGGATAAAGTCCACACCGGCCTCTGAAGGAATAATCTCTCCACCATTCTCCTGATACCGCCTTGCCGCCTCCAGGAAATCCTCCCGAAGAGGCACATGTGCATATTCATAGACCCGGTCCCATGGAATGATCGTCCCCGCTCCGTGGGAGCAAAAAACCGAACCCGTGGGATGCTCCGGATCCCCCTCCGGATCATAGGCCTTCGCTCCTATGATCTCCGCCTCCCGGCAGGGCTCATAGCCCTTTAAGACGCAGGTTAAACGCCCCCGCCCCCTGGTATAAGAGATGACCTCCCGCTGATAATCCTGCATTTTTGCCACCGGAACCGTGCCACGTAAAATGACGAAATCCTTCCCCATCACAGGCTCCTCCACCCTTCCGTTCCTCTGCCGGATATCCGTCATTGCCCTGCCCATGCACTCCATGGGTATTTCCAGAGTAAATTCATATACAGGCTCCAGCAGCACGCTGCTCCCGCTTCGCAGTCCCTGGCGCAGTGCCCGGTAGGTTGCCTGTCTGAAATCCCCGCCCTCAGTGTGCTTCACATGAGCCCTTCCCCCCACAATACTGATCCGAAGATCCGTGATCTCCCCTCCCACCAATACGCCTGGATGGGAGGTTTCCTCCAGATGCGTGAGGATCAGTCTCTGCCAGTTTTTATCCAGCTCGTCCTCCCCCACATAGGAGGCAAACTGCAGACCGCTCCCCCGCTCTCCCGGCTCCAGAAGGAGCTGGACCTCCGCATAATGCCGCAGAGGCTCAAAATGTCCCACCCCCAGAACCGGCGCCGCCAAGGTCTCTTTATAGACAATACTTCCGTTCTCAAATTCCGCCTCCAGTCCAAAGCGATCCAGCAGAAGTCTTTTTAATATCTCAAGCTGCACATCCCCCATGGTCTGCACATGTATTTCCTTGGTCTCTTCCCTCCAGAGCACATGTAACAGAGGCTCTTCCTCCTGTAATTTTCGGAATTGACCGAGAGCCGTAATGGGATCATACCCCTCTGGAAGCCTTACGCGATAGGTCATCACCGGCTCCAGGCTCGGCAGGATTCCCTCGTCCTCCACTCCCAGTCCGTCCCCCACCCTTGTTCCATCCAACCCTGTCACTGCGCATATAGTGCCCGCCGGGGCCTCCCGGAGCACACGGAACTGCTGCCCCTGATACAGCCGGATCTGGTCCACCTTTTCTTCTGCGGCTTTCAAATTCTTCCCATCCGCCGCATCCTGCCCTCCATCCGTCCGCGCCTTCCATGCTTCTGCCTTACTCACATACTGCTTTGCTCTGAGCACTCCTCCTGTGATCTTAAGATGTGTCAATCTGTTTCCCTGAGGATCCCTGCTGATCTTAAATACCCGGGCTCCGAACTCCTCCGGATACTCCGGAGCCAAAGTCATATTCGTTATTCCGTCCAGCAGGGCGTCCACGCCATATAGCCGGAGGGCAGATCCAAAAAATACGGGGAATAGCTTCCTCCTTACAATTGCTTCGCCCATGCTCTGATCGGAGAGTCCACCCGTCTCCAGATATTCCGTCATCAGCTCCTCATCGCACATGGCAATGCTCTCCAACGGATCTTCTGCAAGCGTTCCATTCTCCCGTCCCCAGTCCCCGGAAAACCGCACGCACCCCTCATCCAGCTTTTCCTGAAGCTCCGAAAGGATCCTCTCCCCCTCCGTTCCTTCCTGGTCCATCTTGTTCACAAAGAGAAAGGTGGGAACACCGTACCGCTTTAAGAGGCCCCAGAGGGTCATGGTATGCCCCTGCACGCCATCCGCCCCGCTGATGACCAGAACGGCATAATCCAATACCTGCAGCGTTCTTTCCATCTCCGCCGAAAAATCCACATGCCCCGGCGTATCCAACAGGGTAAAATCCACCCTCTCCCCTGTTTGGTCCTCCCAGGAAAACAGGGCCTGCTTGGAAAAAATGGTGATTCCCCGCTGACGCTCCAATGCATTATGATCCAGAAAGGCATCCTGATGATCCACCCTTCCCGCCTCCCGCAGTACGCCGGAGCGCACCAGAATCGCCTCCGCAAGCGTTGTCTTCCCCGCATCCACATGTGCCAATATACCGATCACTCTATGATTCCGATACATATCAAACCCCATTCCCATGTCTCATGTATATCATGCTTGATAACCAAGTTTTCACATCCCTGATAAGCCTATTCTACCAAAAGATGCGCCCCTCGAAAAGACCGTGACCAAAAATACTGCCGTCCGGACGGCAAAAAATACTGCTTGACAAACAGCCCCCGGAACGCTATATTCTATAAAGCGGCACGAAAGTGTCAAAAACTAAATCATGCTAGGGGAGCACGTCGCTGAGATTGAAGGACCTTCCTTCTGACCCTCATTACTTGACCCGGATAATACCGGCGTAAGGAAGCAGAGCCAGCCATACTGAGGTGTATTTGTCCCGAGGAAGGAAAATGGGATAGCTTCACCGGATCAGTCTGGAAGCTCGGTCAGGCGTATCTCCTCCCAATTCAAAGGAGGATTTTTTTATGCTTTACAATGTAGTCGTAAACGATTGGGGCGAAACCACCTATGTGCCCACCACCCTCGGCAATGTCCTTTTGGTCATTGTCATCCTGGCCCTGCTGGGGCTCTCCCTGCTTTTTGCTCAAAAGCATACCAAGAAGCTCACAGTAAAACAGTTGGCATTCTGTGCTATGTCCCTTGCTCTTGGCACTGTGCTGTCCAACATTAAGGTATTTCACTTTCCCACCGGCGGCTCCATCACTCTGCTGTCCATGCTGGTGATCTGTCTGCCCGGCTACTGGTTCGGTCTCGGTGTGGGCGTCATGACAGGCGTGGCCTACGGCGTACTTCAGATGCTGATCGATCCCTACATTCTCTATCCCGCCCAGCTGATCGTGGATTATCTGCTGGCTTTTGGAGCGTTGGGTCTCTCCGGGATCTTTGCTTCCTCCAAAGGAAAGAACGGACTTCTGAAGGGTTATATTGTAGCTGTTCTCGGCCGCTATGTGTTTGCTGTGATCTCCGGCTGGATCTTCTTTGGTTCCTATGCCTGGGATGGTTGGGGAGCTCTGCCCTACTCCCTGGCTTATAACGCCATTTATATCTTCGCCGAGGCCGCCGTCACAATCTGCATCCTGCTGATCCCGCCTGTGAAGAAGGTCATGGGGCAGATCAAAACCATGGCACTTGCCGATTAAATCTCTGGATAAGGAAAAGGACGGAGGCTATCACCCCCGTCCTTTTCTTCTATAAGCCTTGTATGAGTGAGACTGCAAACACTGTCACACTCGCCGCCACAGCAACTGTCATGAGTCCCTTTCCCCGCAGTGCCAAAAGCATGGCAACAACGACACCCGCCACCGCTGCCACAAAATGCTCCTCAGCAGCATAAAACACAGCCGGAAATGTCATGGCCATCAAACAGGCATAGGGCACATAATACAAAAATGACTTCACAAATCGATTCTCGATCCTTCTCCTGATCAAAGTAAGGGGCAGCATGCGGATCAGATAGGTCACCACTGCCATCACCAGTATATAGAGATATACATTCATGTCAATCCTGCCCCTCCTTTACCGGGAACAGGATTGCCCCTAGCGCTGCTGCCGCCACCGTACAGATAATAATGGATATCCCCGCAGAAACTCCCTGCAATGCGGGTACATATCGAAAGAGGCAGCTGAAAAGCACTGCTGCGCAGGCCACCATCAATACTTCCTTGGATTTCTTTGCCACCGGGATCACGATTGCTATGAACATCCCGTAGAGCATTACATTCATGGCCACGCTCACGCTCTTTGGCATGAGATCACAGGCCACAGCACCGAGAAAGGTCCCCGCCGTCCAGCCTATGATGGGAAGGCTCTGCAGGCCCAGCATATAGGATAAAGTCAGACTTCTTTGATGATTCATGGCCACTGCAAAGATTTCGTCCGTATTTCCAAAGGCGATCAACAGCTTTTGCCAAAAGGATACCTTTTCATCCAGCTTCTGGGTGAGGGACAGACTCATCAGGGAATAGCGCAGGTTGATGATCAGCTGGGTGAGCACCAGCTCCAAAAGGCCTCCTCCGGCCGCGATCACTCTGACTCCGGCAAATTCTCCCGCACTGGTCAGGTTTGACAGACTCATCACAGCCCCCTGAAATGCAGTGATGCCTGCGGCCACCATGGTGATCCCCAGGCTAAAGCTCACAGCAAAATATCCCAAAGCAATGGGAATCCCATCCTTTACTCCAATCCGAAATTCACTACTCATTTGAATTATCTGCGCATTCCGCGCTTCTCCTTTTTCCTCCCGTATAGCATCAAGGCTGCATCCACAGATCAGCTTCCGCCGCCTCCAGCCCATCCTTAAGTCTTTGCAGTCCCTCACGCACTCTCGCCCGGGGACACGCCACATTAAGACGCAGAAAGCACCTTCCCGCCTCCCCGTACTCAGCACCCTCCGATACATAAAGCCCGGTCTTCTCCCGGATGAATTCTGTCAGGGCCACGCTATCCTCCGTGTATTCCCTACAGTCCAGCCAGAGCAGATACAACGCTTCGGAGGAGACCACATGCACCTTGGGCAAATACTCCGCTGCAAACTGCCGCACCAGCGTCTTATTCTCGTACAGATACTCCCTCAGAGCATCCAGCCATGGCCCGCCCTCCCCAAAGGCCGCCACCGTCACCGGCACGGCAAAGGAATTGGGCTCCGCCACCTCGTCCGTATTCAGGCCCCGCCATACCTTGTGCCGAAGCAGGGGATTTGGCACCGATACCGCCGCCGTCTGCATGCCCGCCATGTTAAAGGCCTTTGTGGGTGCGATACAGGTGATACTGTTATCGCGGCAGACATCGGAAACGGAAGCAAAGGGAATATACTCCTTTCCCGGATCTGTGATATCACAGTGGATCTCATCCGATACCACCAGCACATGATACTTGGCGCAGAGCTCACCCACCCTGAAAAGCTCCTCCCGGCCCCAGATCCTGCCCACAGGGTTGTGGGGATTGCAAAAGATCAGCAGCGTGGTCTGCGGATCGGACAATGCCTTTTCCATGGCCTCAAAGTCAATCTCATATTCCCTGCCTGCCCAGGCCGGTTCGGTTTCCACTCCGTCCTTTCCGCCACTCTTCTCAGCTCCGTCCCTCCGATATTTCAAGGGGCACTGCACCACATTCCTGCCATTATTCACAATGGAGTTAAAGAAAATATTATAGACAGGAGTCAGGATTAAGACATTTTCTCCCACCGTAGTCATCTTCCGCACAATGGAGGACAGCGCCGGGACCACCCCGGTGCAAAAGATCAGCCAGTCCGCCTCCATCCGGAAATGATGCCGCTTCTCCCACCAGCTCTGATAGGCCTTGTACCACTCCTCCGGCACCACATTGTAGCCGAAAACGCCATGCCCTACCCGAGCTGCCAGAGTCCTTCGGATACAGGGAGCTGTCTCAAAATCCATATCCGCCACCCACATGGGGAGCTCACCCTCCCGCACATCCCATTTCAGGGACCCCGTCCCCCGGCGATCCACTTCTCTGTCAAAGTCAAATTGTTCCATCTTTTTCACCATGTTCCAAATTTAGCCAAACAAAAAACAGTATATATCACTAATAAAAGAACCTGTTTCCTATTACCAAACCGTCTTCACTTTAATGTCATTTTCTTTCAGAAACTCCTTAACACCCTGTGCATTTTCAACGCTCACGCAGACAAGCAGCCCCGTGATATCCGTTGGCACGAAATAAACCATCTCCTGACACTGTCTCACAAAAGAAGTCGCGCTCCAGCTCTGCCTGATCTTCCTGCTGCCATGATCATCATATTCCACACCCTCCGTATCCAGAGTGACCGTGACATGCCCCTCCCTTGAAAGCAGCGTTTTGTAAATCTTATTCAGGGAGTAATAGACGCTAAACACCATAGCCAGCGTAACCACTGACATTCCAAGACAAATATACATCAACGCGTCACCCCTTCCGCGAGCGAGCATGAAGCCAAACACCAACAGGATCAAAACGCAAAATGCCGTGGCGCCTATGCAAAACCGGAAAAAATCCTTAATCTTCATCTCCGGCTTTTTCATCAGCATCCTGCCCTGCAAGGAAAAATTCGCGATCTCCTTTGCCTGTGCCTTAGTCATTTTTCCATCTGATTCAATAATCATCCCTTATCCTCTCAATTCCTACAGACAATCTTTGTCTTTCCGGGATCGATCTTATCCTTCTCCAGGATCAGCTCCCCGATCTCGTCCGCCGTAATACTGCCGGAGGAAGGATTCATCACACTGTCGATCTTCCCACGGATATCCGCCTCCACGCTGGAATACTCAAAGGCCAGCGTCGTATTGAGAAGCTTACAATTCTTCATCACCAGATTATCTATGTAGCACATGCCCTGAAGGCTCTCCACCGTGCAATTGATCAAGGTCAGATTTTTGCTGTTCCAGCCCAGATACTCTCCGGAGATAAAGGAATCATATACTGTCACATTCTCGCTGTTCCAGAAGGAATCCTTGGAGAGGAGTCTGCTGTTTCGGATCTCCACATCCTTAGAGCCGTCAAAGGAATAATTCCCGTACAGCGTAAAATCCTCCACCTTCATATGGTTGGAATTCATAGCAAAATAATTTCCCTTCGCCGTAACATGCTCCAGCGTCACATTTTCACAGCTCCACAGAGTCTCCTCCGCATTGGAAAAGGATACATTCCGAAGCGTTACTCCATTGCATCTTCTGAAATTCTTCGGCGCATCCACCGGTACATTCTCCAAGGTCACATCATCCGTATACCAGACGCCCGCCCTTGCCATGTCGAACCACACACAGTTCTTAGCCGTCACATTCTTGCAATACCAGAGGGGATATTTCCACTTAAACATGGATCCCTCCAGCTCAATATTTCTGCTCTCCTTTAAGGGGGATTCCCCGTCCGCAAAGGTGCAATCCACAATATGCAGATCCCTGCTCATAAAGAGGGCTCTCTCCCCCGTCAAAAACTGTTGTCTGATGATTTTCTTCTCTTCCATGTTCCTTTCCTTCCCGAGGAAGATTTCTCCTCTTTTTATTCCAATCATCCAAAGCTTTAATCGTCACGCCGATCAGCGCTCAACTCACCACATTCTGGATCCATACTCCCTTCTTCACCAGCACAAATCCGATGGCGCACTTGATCAGATCAAGCAACTGCACACAAAGATACAGCAGAAGGATCGGCAGCGCTGTGTAACGGCTCAGGAAAAAAGCCGCAGGTGTACTCACCAGCCACAAAAACACACTGTCGAAGCAAAAGGTGATCAATGTCTTTCCGCCGGAGCGGAGGGTAAAATAGGTGGTATGCATAAAAGCATAAATGGGCATACAGCCGGCCCCCACGCGGATAAAGCCTGCCGCCAGTCCGCGCACCTGATCCGTCGTGTTGTAGAGCATCGGAAAGAGGGGAGCCACCAGCATCAGGATTCCACCCAGACAAATACAGGACACAACCGCAAATGCGATCAGCTTGGTATCCACATCCTTGGCCTCCTCCATTTTTCCGGCCCCAAGGAGCTGCCCCACCATAATGGAGACAGCGCTCCCCAGCGCCACAAACACAATATTGAACAGGTTGGTTATGGTGGATGCAATATTCAGCCCGGCAACGGCATCCAGTCCGCGCAGGGAGTAGCACTGATTCATCACAGCCATCCCGGCGGCCCATAGGATCTCGTTCACCATAAGGGGCATACCCTTGACAGTGATCTTAAGCGCCAGCTGACCGGGTATGGATAAGCCTTTATATAATCCTTTGGCAAAGGGCATCCTTGCCTGATGAGCATGAGTCCAGACAATAACGATCAACATCTGTATGTATCTGGAGATCACCGTTGCAATGGCTGCTCCCGCCACTCCCAGGGTCGGAAACCCCAGCTTTCCGAAGATCAGCAGATAGTTCAGCCCCAGGTTTACAAAGACTGCCACAATGCCTGCCAGCATGGGTACCTTTGTCTCGCCGCATTCCCTTAAGGTACTGGCATACGCCTCCTCCAGAGCAAAGGGGAACAACCCCACCAGCATGATTCCCAGATATTCCTTCCCATACCGGAGCGCCGCATCCAGGGACTGGGTGGTTCCTCCCTCATCATGGAGATAGAGAAGGATCAGCTCCTGTCCAAACATCAGAAAAATACCGATCCCAAGCGCCACCAAAGCGATACAGGCATAGAACTTATAGCGAAACGCATGCTTCACGCCCTCATGATCCCTGCAGCCGTAAAACTGTGCGCCGAAGATTCCCGCAGCGGACAGCGCCCCAAAGATCGCCAGATTAAACACAAAGATCAGCTGGTTCACAATGGCTATCCCGCTCATCTGCTCCGTTCCCACCTGTCCGACCATAATATTATCCAGAAGGCTCACAAAATTTGAGATTCCGTTTTGGATCATGATGGGGACTGCCACAGTCAGGACACTCTTATAAAAGGCTTTATCGCCGATCAGCTTTTTCAATTTCATGATTCTAACACCTACTCCTTATTCTACCCCACGTACTTCCACTCTTGCAATGTACTTTCTTGCTTTTTCTGCCATCTCCTCCAGCTCCTGCCGGGAGAAGGCCTCAAAGCCTGCCCCGGGGCAGAGAATATTCTCGCTCTCCCGATAATCCTGCAGAAAATACTGCTCCGCCCCCTGCAGGTACTCTGCGATCTCTCCGATCTCCTCCGGGGTATGCAGCCCCTTCACCACAGTGGTCCGGAACTCATAGGGAATCCTTCCCTGCCCCATCAGCAGGGCCGCACTCTCCGCTATCCTGGCAAATTCCAGCTCCGAAAGTCCGACAACCTTTGCGTAGCCTTCCTTTGATGCCTTAAAATCCATGGCCACATAGTTCAGGAGATCCTGCTCCAGCAAATTTTTTAATATCTCCGGGCGATACCCATTGGTATCCAGCTTCACCAGAAAACCCAGCTCTTTGATCTGCCGGATAAACGCCTCCAGATCCTTTTGCAGGGTGGGTTCTCCCCCCGTAATGCAAACGCCTTCCAGAATTCCCCTTCGCTTTTGCAGAAAACCAAAGATCTCTTCCTCCGGGATCTTCTGTATTCCCGTAAGCTCCAATACCAGTTCCGCATTATGACAATAGGGGCATCTGAAATTACAGCCCGCTGTGAACAGCGTTGCCGCCACATGCCCCGGATAATCCAACAGTGTTGTCTTTTGCATTCCGCAGATCAGCATTTCAAGTCCTCCGCATTCCAAAGCTTTCTAAGTGATTTGCTTGCTCCGGTCGTAGCACCTCCGATCGGATCCGCAAACAATAGCATAAAACAAAAAAAGAATTCTGGCAAGTCCATTGGAAATAAACAGGGGGAATAACGAATAGTGCACTCCAAAATTCCTGTGGCATAACTGCAGGATCCGTGCTATACTATGAATACACGCTGTGCGGTAATCGTATCATGCAAGCAGAGTACGACCCTGACCGGCAGCTAAATTAACCGCCTCTGCGGTTAGCAGACGCTGATAAAACAGATTATAAGGATGAAAGCTTTGAAAATAATGGGGGCTAAGAATTGCAATCTCCAAATACAACAGATTTCAATAAGGAGAATGGGTATGTTTATCAATCAATTGACCGCGGGCGAGAAAATTCATATTCGCGTGGAAAAGGGCACCAACACCATGGATTTTACCACGGAAGTGATCCAGTTAACCTCTGAAGTGGATATTTTATCCATTCAACAGCACGAGCGCAAGCTCCACACAAAAATCCTGCCGGTTAAATTGATCACAGAGCAAAAGTCCTCCGTTCCCGGGAAAGCTCCGGCAGCCATCAGCTTTCCTGAGGGCAATATCATCTATAAGATCAGTGTCGTAAGGGACAAAACCCCCTATGTATGGCGTCGGATCACCATTCGCCGAATCGACAAGACTCCCTTCCACATTCTCCTAAGCAATGAGGATGCGGAGCCCACGGAACGGCGTGCAAATCCCCGCATTTCCTTAGGTGTGCAGGGGAAAGCCAGATTTATCGGAGTGACCGGAATGCTCCCCGTCACCGTCAAGAACATCAGCGGCGGCGGGATTGGGATTCTTTTGGATGCCAATGTCAATCCGGGTGCTGTAAATCCCGGAAGCCTGATCCAGGATGTGACCTTTCATGACGAAGAGTTGGATGAGGATTTCAAGCTCAGCGCCTTTGTCATCCGAGTCACCAGATATACCAGCGGCCGTGTGCTCTATGGGTGCCGGCTCAATTCCAAGACCGTGGAAGTCAGCGCTTATGTCAATCGCAAGCTCTATCTCAAGCAGGAGCGGGGCGAAGAGCTTTCATAGACTGACAGCGCTTACCATCGCCGCCACAACCGCAATGTGAGGCTTTTCATCCCCTCCCCCAATGCTATGCCGGCCAGCCAGAGGAACCCCAGCACTCTGATCCAGAATTTCTTTGTGATCATGTCAAACCTCCTTTTGCCTGGTCAAATTTAGATTAGAAATATTATCTCCGATTAAGGACAGATTTATGACTGCAATACTCTCCATTCAGGAAAAATATATGAAAGAAGCCCTAAAGCAGGCAAAAAAAGCCGCAGCCCTGGGAGAAGTGCCCATCGGCTGCGTCATTGTCTATCAGGGGCACATTATCGGCAGGGGCTATAATCGCCGCAATACGGACAAGAATACCCTCTGTCATGCTGAGATCACTGCCATCCGAAGGGCCAGCAAGGTGATGGGAGACTGGAGACTGGAGGATTGTACACTCTATGTCACCTTAGAACCATGCCAGATGTGCGCCGGAGCCATCATCCAGGCCAGGATTCCGGAGGTAGTCATGGGCTGTATGAATCCCAAGGCGGGCTGCGGTGGCTCCATCCTGAATCTCCTGGAAATGCCTCAGTTCAACCATCAAGCCATTGTCCATCGAGGGATATTGGAGAAGGAATGCAGTCAGATCCTCAAGGATTTTTTTGTGGATCTCAGAAAGCGCAATCGTGCCGAGAAAGAAAATCGCGCTGCGGAAAAGCAGGAGTAATTCATTCTCCGCAGAATCCGAATCACCCTTGACAAATCTCCGGAAAACAGCTACACTAATAAAGCCGTGCATTGTCAAATCAAAACAGGGCGTTGAAATTCGGTCTTGCGCAATGGGAATCTGCGAACCGTGTCAGGTTGGGAACAAAGCAGCACTAAGCGGAACTTCTCATGTGCCGTAAGGCAACCGGATGGAGCCCTGGCCAGGTTTGGCAGTGCATGGTTTTTTCATGTCCGCATGATGCCATGATCCGAATGATATCAAATACCTCGCAGCAAGCTACGGGGTATTTGACCCTCGCTGCATTCGCCAAATTGACATGCAAGCATGTCACCTTGGCTCATTGCTCGCGGGAATAAAAGAATCGAGGTTCTCATGAATCAACCTACAGACACTTTCTCCGAACTGACCCGCTCCCTGCTTACCTCCTGCACCCTCTGCCCGCGCCGCTGCGGTGCGAACCGCGTGGAAGGTCAATTAGGCGCATGCGGGATGCCTGCGCAGCTCATGGCGGCCCGAGCGGCTCTTCACTTCTGGGAGGAGCCCTGTCTCTCCGGCACCTCCGGCTCCGGGACAGTCTTTTTTACCGGATGCAACCTTGGCTGCGTCTTCTGCCAGAATCATGATATCGCGGCCAGACGAAGGGGCGTGCCCATCTCCGTGGAGCGCTTGTCCCGTGTTTATCTGGAGCTCCAGGAAAAGGGTGCTCATAATATCAATCTGGTGACTCCCACTCATTACCTCCCACAGATATTGGAATCTCTGGAAAAAGCAAAAAAGCAGGGTCTTACCCTGCCCATTGTCTATAACTGTGGAGGCTATGAGGAGGTCTCTTCCCTTCGAATGCTGGAAGGACTGATTGACATTTATCTGCCCGATCTCAAATATCGCTCCTCAAACCTTTCCGCCCGTTTGTCCCATTGTCCGGATTACTTCGAAAAGGCTTCCCTGGCGCTACAGGAAATGTATCGTCAGACCGGTGATCCCCAATTTGATGATAAAAGCGGCCTCATGAAAAAAGGTATGATCGTTCGTCATCTACTGCTCCCCGGTCAGGCCGGAGAGGCCAAAAGAATTCTGCGCTGGTTGCATGATACCTTTGGTCAACATATTTATGTCAGTATCATGAGCCAATATACTCCCATGCCATGGATCAAGGAAAATCCGGCCTATTCCGATATTTCCCGCCAGGTTACAGAGGCGGAATATGATCGTGTCCTGCGCTTTGCCGAGACCATCGGGATCGAGCTTGGCTTTCGTCAGGAGGGCGGTGTGGCTACGGAAAGCTTTATCCCTCCTTTCACCGGAGAAGGGCTCTGAGCTAGAGTTCCACCCGCATCATATAATACCCGAAATCGCCTTCCTTTGCCGGCTCCCTTCCCCCCTCAAAGCTCTCAAAGCCAAAGAGGATCGCCACCTCCTTTTCCTGATCAAAGAATTGGCCCGGCACTCCCACAAAATAGACCTCCTCTCCCTTTCGCAGCTCCTTGTGCAGGATCAAATGCTTATAGGTGAAAAAGCCATGCAAAAGAAAGCTATTATTTGCCCTGCGGTAGGATTTCTCCTTTAAGATTACAAAATCCCCCGGCGTGATCTTTAGATAGCGTCGCTTATCTCCGAAGGGAGCAACCTTTGGATAAATCTCCCGGAGCTGATCCCATTTTTGCTCCTTCAACGCCAAGGATTTCTCTCCGTATTCGACACTCGCTTCTCTTCTGTCACTGCCATCCTTCTTAATGCCTGCCATGGCCTCGGCTGAAAGTATGTTTTCGCTCCCTGCGCCTTGATCTATTTCGCCGTTTTCCTCGCCCGGTTTGGCTGCATTTATGTTTTCGCTCTCCGTGCTCCGGGCTCTCTCGCCGTTTTCCTCGACCGGTTTGGCTGCATTTATGTTTTCACTCCCCGTGCTCCGGGCTCTCTCGCCATTTTCCTCGCCCGGTTTGGCTGCATTTATGTTTT
>CACXDS010000033.1 GCA_902766425.1 uncultured Lachnospiraceae bacterium | reverse complement strand
TTCCCTGCTCCCGAAGAAAGCTGCAAAAAGCCAGACTCAGCGCCTTCACATCCGCATTCTCCGGAAGGGTGGATGCATCAAAGCAAAGCTCCTTCTCCACATAGGGAACCCCCACGATCCTTTCAAATTGGGGCCAGAGCTTCCGAGCCACGCGAATGCATCTCAGATCCACCGCCTCCGCGTCCTGGGTGAGCACTGCCCTGTGAAGATATCCGCTAAAGCCTTCCTGCAAGCCCTCATAATATACATCGCCCTCAGGACTCATGCGCCCCCCGGTCAGCACTCTGCCGCAGTGCCCCGCCTTTCCTCTGCCCATGAGCTTTCCGCCGACAGCGCCAAGGTCGGATCTGCTTTGGAGAATATCCTCGTATTGCAGTCTGTAAAAGCCTACATGCTTTAAGTCCTCAGCCACCGCATGCCAGCCCTGCGCATCCGCGAAATCCTGAAGCGCCCTCTTTCCCGCTTCATAGGCATAGGTCTTGCTCCGGGGATTTTCCGCTGTGGAGCCGCTGTGACACCGCCAGTGATAGAGTATCTTCGAGATATGGCAAAAGCCCTCCTCCGGGCGAATCCCGTGTCCCATCATCCACGCTGCGGCCCGCAGCACCAGATCATAGTCCTGAGCCCCATCAAACTCCCGCCGGAGCCGAAGCCTTTGAAATAACGAGGTCTCCATTACCAGAAAATGACAGATATAATTGTTGGAGAGCAGAAGATCCAGATTAAATGCTTCCTTGCGGTTTGGCTCATAATACCGACCCGCCCCATCCCATTTATCCTCGTCGGAATAGAGCGACAGAGGCGGTATCTCAGAAGTTGCGATAGCCTTTGCCATCTCATACAATGCATCCGGCGCCAGTACATCATCGTGATCCAAAAGCCCGATATAATTGCCCTGCGCCAGCTCCAGACCTGCGTTTGTATTCTCGGAGATCCCGGCGTTTTCGGACAATGCCACATAACGCACCGACCCCATCCTGCTCTGCTCTGCGGATGCCGCATCCTGCCTCGAGCCGACTTCCTTCCTCACCGGTTCCGGCTCCTTTGCCTTTAGGTCAGCTTCGCCCTGCACAGAACCCGGCTTCCTTTGCTTTAAGCCAGCTTCCCTCTGTGCCTGCATCGGCACCTCCAGCTCCTCACAGATCTGTACCAATGTCTCCCGTACCTGTTCATCCTCCGAGGCATCCAGGATCAGAAGCTCCCAGCCGGGATAGATCTGCTCCTGCAGGGATTCTGTCAGCTCCCGCAAAAAAACCGGGTTTGTCCGGTATGCCGGAACCAGAATACTGAAAAAGGGGATCTGTCCTCCCCTTTTTCGAATGCTCTCAATCAGCTCCTGTGCTTCCCTCCGAAGATCCCGCCTTCCGTCCTCCGACAGAAATTCCGGATGATAATCCTCTTTCCCGGAAAGACGCTCACGGGCTGCAATCCAAGTGTTACGCAGCCCGTTTCGCTGAAAGTAATATATGGTTTTCTTCAAATTAGCGATTGAAAATTTACCCATCGGTTTGGTCTTTTCCTGTATTCCATCAATCCGCTCACATTACAGAAGTGCCTTCAGATCGTCTGTCAGGCTCACCAGTCTCGCATTTGCGTCTTCGATGCTGCTTCCCTTGACACCCATATAGAACTTAATCTTGGGCTCGGTACCGGAGGGTCTTGCGCAGCACCACTCCTCCCCGGGCAGCTCGAAATAAAGCACATTGGACTTCGGTAATCCGGTGCCGGTCTTCTCCCCGGTTTCCAGATCCGTGATCACATCATTCTGATAATCCCTGAAGCGAAGCACCTTCCTGTCACCGATGGCCTTGGGAGGATTTGCCCGAAGCTTATCCATGATCTCTGCGATCTGCTTTGCCCCATCGATGCCCTTTAAGGTAATGGTGTACTGTCCCTCCTTGAAATATCCGTATTTCTCATAGATCTCCACCATCATATCCCAGAGGGTCTTCCCCTGCTTCTTGCAGTAGGAGGCCACCTCGCAGAGGCACATCACCGCCACAATGGCATCCTTATCCCGAGAGTGAGTTCCGGCCAGGCATCCATAGGACTCCTCCAGACCAAACACATAATGGTAGCTGTTATTCTGCTCAAAGAATTTGATCTGCTCCCCGATGAACTTAAAGCCTGTCAGTACCTCGATCAGCTTCACATTGTATGCTTTACTGATGGGGAAGGTCATATTGGTGGTCACTATGGTGGTCACCAGCGCAGGCTTCTCCGGCATGGTGCCGGTAGCTGTCCGCTCTCTCAAAATATATTCCGCAATGAGCATTCCGGACATATTTCCGGTAAATGCCACATATTCCCCGGTCTTGGTATCCTTTGCATAGACGCCCAGACGGTCTGCATCCGGATCTGTAGCCAGTACAATATCCGCATCCTTCTCCTTTGCCAGACGCAGCGCGTAGGTAAAAGCCTTGGGATCCTCCGGATTCGGGTACTCCAAAGTAGTGAAATTGGGATCCGGGTTCTCCTGCTCCGGCACCACATACACATTTTGGAAGCCAAGCTCCTTCAGCACTCTCTGCACCGGCTTATTTCCCGTACCGCAAAGGGGCGTATAGACGATCTTAATATCCTTGGACATCTCCTCGATCACTTCGGGGTGAATGATCTGCTTCTTCAGCTCCGCCATGAACTGATCGTCGATCTCCTTGCCGATGACCTGATAGAGGCCTGCAGCTTTTGCATCCTCCTTCTTCATGGTCTTCACGGCGTGGAAGTCCGTCACAGCGCGAACCTCGGCGATGATATCCTTGTCCCTGGGAGCGGTGATCTGTGCCCCATCCTCCCAATAAACCTTATAACCATTATACTCCGGGGGATTGTGGCTGGCCGTCACCATGACGCCCGCGGTGCATCCCAGTGTCCGAAGGGCAAAGGACAGCTCCGGTGTGGGCCGAAGACTCTCAAATACATAGGCCTTGATCCCGTTTGCAGCAAGGCAGAGCGCCGTCTCATCCGCAAACTCCGTGCTCATCCGGCGATTGTCAAAGGAGATCGCAACCCCTTTTGCCTGCGTTCCCTGCTTCAGGATATAATTGGCCAGTCCCTGAGTAGCCTTCCGCACAGTATAGACATTCATGCGGTTCAAGCCTGCTGCCACCACGCCGCGAAGACCGCCCGTACCAAACTCCAGCTCCCGGTAAAAACGATCCTCTACCTCTGCCTCGTTGTTGCGGATCGCCAAAAGCTCGTTCTTGGTATCCTGATCAAAATAATCGTCCTCCAGCCAAAACTGAAATTCCTCTTTATAACCCATTATTTCCATCCTCCTATTCTTGCCCTTCAGGTTATATTCATGACTTGCATTATAAATCTGTTATATTTTGCCACAACGCTTTATGCCAGAATAGACTTTGCTGCCTCAGCCAGCGTATCCTTCTTGGCCTGTGCCTCAGCCAGATTCTTGCCCTTTGTGGTGAAGTAGATCTTGATCTTGGGCTCGGTACCGGAGGGACGAACAATGACGGTGGAACCATCCTCCAGACCGTAGATCAGCACATTTGCCTTGGGCAGTCCCGTCTCCTCGGGCTTATTGTAATCCGTCACCTTAGTCACTGCGATACCTGCAAAGTCCTTCGGCGCGTTTTCGCGAAGGCCCTTCATGATGGAAGCCATCTTATCCATACCGGAAAGACCGGGGAATTCGAAGGAATCCACCTTGTTCAGATATCTGCCATACTGGGCATAGATCTCTTCCAGTCTCTGCTTGATGGAGGAACCGATGCTGCGATAGTAGGCAGCCATCTCACAGATCAGCATGGAGGCGATCACCGCATCCTTATCACGCACATAGGGCCCTGCCAGATAACCATAGCTCTCCTCAAAGCCGAAGATGAAGCGATCCACCTCGCCTGCTGCCTCCAGCTGCGCGATCTGATCTCCGATCCACTTAAATCCGGTGAGCACATGGCGAAGCTCCACGCCATAATGCGCAGCGACAGCGTCTGCAAGAGGAGTGGATACCAGACTCATCACGGCAACGGGATTCTTTGGCATGGTTCCCTTCTCGATGCGCCCCGCACAGATATAATCCAGAAGGAGAACGCCCATCTCGTTTCCGGAAACCAGCTCATAGCTGCCGTCCGGACACTTCATGGCGATGCCGACACGATCCGCATCAGGATCCGTGGCAAGCATCAGGTCAGCTCCGGTCTCCTTCGCCAGCTCCAGACCGTATTTTAACGCCTCAAAAATCTCAGGGTTCGGATAAGGACAAGTGGTAAAGTAACCGCTGGGGTATTCCTGCTCCGGAACGATGGTCACATCGGTGATACCCATGTCATGCAGGATTCTCGTCACGGGAACCAGTCCGGTGCCGTTCAGCGGAGAATAAACCAGCTTCAGGCCGGAGGTCTTCGCCAGACCGGGACGGACCTGTCTCGCCTCGATCGCCTCATAGAAAGCCTTCTTGCAATCATCCCCGACGAAACGGATCAGCCCCTTTTCCACGCCCTCGGCAAAGGACATGGTCTTTGCTCCGGTGAGGATATCAGTCTTCTGGATCTCAGCATAGACAATGGCTGCGGCGTCATCCGTCATCTGACATCCATCGGGACCATATGCCTTGTATCCGTTATACTTGGAAGGATTGTGGGAAGCCGTCACCATAATACCGGCATTGCAGCTATAAAATCTGGTGGCAAAGGACAGCGCCGGAACGGGCATAAGCGCATCATAGATCCGTACCTTGATGCCATTGGCTGCAAGTACCCCTGCCGCCTCCTTAGCAAAAATATCGCTCTTTAAACGGCTGTCATAGGAAATGGCCACAGTCTGATTGCCGCCCTGGGTGAGCACCCAGTTAGCCAGGCCCTGTGTTGCCTGACGGACCACCCAGATATTCATCCGGTTCGTCCCTGCCCCGAGAGTTCCACGCAATCCGGCCGTACCGAATTTCAGCGCCACCGCAAAACGATCCTTGATCTCCTCCTCGTTTCCCTTTACCTTCAGAAGCTCCGGCAACAGATCCGGATCCTCCAGAGCAAAGGAACACCATCTTTCATACTCCTGCATGTACATAAGTCCCATCCTCCTTACTATATTTTAATCTTTTAATTCCGATATGATTCGTATTCCCCTTATCCTGTTTATTTTACCATGCCCGGCCCTTTTTTTCAACAATCGCCTGCTCAGACCACTTTGTTATCCGGCGCATCCTCACTGATCACAATATTCTTTCCGCTCTGCTTTCCGTAGTACATGCGAGCGTCCGCCACCTTGATGATATCCTCCGGCTCGTGATAGCTGTCCCTGTTCTCCTCCAGCCCTATGGTAACTGTCGCATTGATCCTTTTATTAAAAAACACCGTAGGATTAGTCTCAATTGTTTTTCTCA
>CACXDS010000032.1 GCA_902766425.1 uncultured Lachnospiraceae bacterium | reverse complement strand
GATATCATGGCACATAGCTGCCGTCAGCAGAAGATCCCTCTTCAGTATGGGATAGGCCGTACAATAATAATCGCAGAGCTTTGTCACACTCAAGGTGTGCTCCAGAAGTCCGCCCACAAAGCCGTGATGCACAGCCTTAGCTGCGGAGGAATAGCGAAACGCCTTGGCAAAGTCCTGATCCTTCACAAAAAAGCTCTCCAGGAGCTGCTTCAGATACGGATTTTGAATGGTAGCCACCAGCTCCAGCAATTCCCGGAACATGGTATCATTGTCCTTTTCACTTACGGGAAGGTAATTGGCCGGATGATATTCTCCCTCCCGGCAGACCCGAACACGCTTAATATTCACTTGAAGGCTTCCCATAAATGCATTGACTTCACCCAGAACTTCTATGTAATCCAGGGCGTCAAACTCGGAGATCCCGGGATTATTGGGATCCCAGACCTTGGCATCGATGGTCCCGGTCTTATCCTGCAGGATCACATTCTCATAGACCTTTCCGTTTTTGGTAACAGCGGACTGCTTGTGCTTGCACAGATAAATGTCCGAGATGCGATCACCCTCTTTGAACTCGTTGATAAATTTCATACTTGACCTCTTTCTAAAATAAATTCATATTCTTAATAGAATTATGCTATCTTTTATTTTTCGATCTGATATTCCGCATCATTCTTGATTCCTATCATTTCAGTTCCTCCAGAACGATCTCCAGATTCATCTCCTTGTATTGATTCTGCGCCTGACGCATGATCCGGACGGGTACTGTTTTTTCCGGACTCTGCAGGGCCATAACACTCACATAATCCGCAAAATCCATAATGTCTCTGTCATCCAGTGAAATAATGATATCACCCTGTCTGATCCCTGCCCGCATGGCCGGGGAATCCATGATCACATCTCTGACATAGGCTCCGTAGGGAATTTCCATGTTTTCGCGGACGCCCGTATTGATGGTCATTCCGTAAATTCCCGCATAGGCAAAGGGCTGATCGTTGGACAGCTTTTCCATTCTCTTTTTCAGATCTGTTATACCATATGCGGTGATCAGGTTTTCCATACCCGGCGCATTGTGCGAGTTGGTTATGATGCCCACCACCTGTCCGTAGAGATTAAACAATACGCCCCCTGCCTTGGGACTCCCGACGATATCTGTCTGGAGAAGCTTATAATTCACATCCACCTCGTAGGCCAGCCCGGTAGTACCGGTGATCACTCCATACCCGACAGATCCTATGCTGCCCATGGGATTGCCCAGTGCGATCACAGGGGTTCCTTCCATATTGCTCTGATTCGTGGAGCCCTGCGTGGCAATGGATATGGTCTCATTCACAAAATCCCTGGGAAGCCCCTCCAGCGCCACAGCCACTACGGCAAAATTTGTTGTGGGATCGATATGCTTCAGCTCTGCAGTGGTCTCCGCGCCATTACAAAATGTAACAAGGATCCTGTCGGAGGTCTGAAGCGGAGTGTAATCGGCCAGGATCAGCAGCTCCTTGGTATTATTGGCAATGATGACACCGGAAGAGCTGTTTTCACTCTCATTGATATCATTTAGCCAATCCACTCTGGACTGAATACCTGTCAGCGTGACAACGGATTTCTTAAGGATTGTGCTGTAATTAGCAAGCGCAGAGTACAACTGACGATAATTGGCCACTCCAAGCCGCAGTCTGAGCGTGATCTGCTGGATCTGCTCGTCCTCCAGAGCGAAGCCATCAGTCTGTTCATTTTGCTCCGTAGGTTCCTCTGTCATAGGATCCGTGATATTCTCCGTCAGCATATCCTCCGGGGACATCTCCTCCTGCTCCTCCGGAAAATAGATCATGGGCAGCTCTTCCTTGGGATTCATCCAGTTATTCAGAATGGGCTCCAACGCCAAAAAGGTAAAACAGGCCACCAGACCAAAGATAATAGCCATCACCACTGTGATCAAGGTTCGAAAGAACAGCTTTCTCTTATTGATGGGGCGCTCCTTGATCTTTTCTATCATAAAATCACTTTGAGAATTCGGCTCTTTTTCAGGCATGTGATCACCCTTTCTTGCTGATTATCCTGTGAAGCCAAGCTGTCACATCATCAGTATAACGAAAGAGAAAATAAAAGTAAAGGACTTTCCAAATCCCTTGGAAAGCCCTTTCCAGTACATTCTGCCATATTGTTTCTTTGGTTCCAATTCTTTTATCTTTGGCCCTTGATGCCCTGACGATCCATACCGCCCTTGCCGCCCTGCATTTTTCCGCTGTTTCGATCCTGCATTCCGGAACCTCCCTGGAAGTTTCCGTCAAAGCCCTCCGGCATTTCAGGCATTCCCTCGAAGCTCCCATCAAAGCCCTCCGGCATTTCAGGCATTCCCTCGAAGCTCCCGTCAAAGCCCTCCGGCATTTCAGGCATTCCCTCCGAGCTTCCGTCAGAGTTTTCCTGCATACCCGGTCTTCCCCGGAAATTCCCGTCGAAATTCCCCTGTGAACCATCCTGCCCGTTCTGGGATCCATCCATATTACCTCGGCGTCCGCCGCCCATTCCGCCGCCAAAGCCGCCCATTCCGCCGCCAAACCCGGTGGATTTTCCATAGATCAGATCAGTTAGTGTAAATTCCTGTTTCTCCGAACCAATGATTAGAGTGTAGGTCTCGCCCTGCTTCATATCCGTCGTGCTCACAACTACGGAGGCAAATTTTGAGGTGGGCGTGTATTGTAAAAGAATATTACCCTTACTGTCCGTCAGCTGGATCAACTCTCCGGCATTGTGCATGGAGGAGGTGGTGATCAGAGCACTGCCCTGTGTGGCACTGCTGAAGTTCATTGCCATTCCTGTGGAACCCACTGCAATAAGGCTTCCTCCCGTAATCTCTCCGGATCTTTCGTAGTCCAGCGCACCATTGCCGCTGTTTTCCGGTCCGGATACATAGGTCACGCCGCCCTTGACATAAAGATTTCCGTTGGAATCCAGTCCGTCTCCCTTTGCATTCACCACCAGCCTTCCGCCGGAAATTAGGATATAAACCTCAGAGGAGGCTGTGGAATCGCCCATCCTGCCTAATCCGAAGCCCTCAGAACCGCTTCCGTCCGTTGCATTGATGCCATCATCGCTTGCATTTACAGTGATATCGCCCCCGGCAATCTCCACGATGGCAGCTTCCATTCCCTCATAGCTCTTAGCAATATTAACGGTCCCGCCTGCGATCACAACCTTCGACTCCCCGTGAATACCGTCATCGTCCGCTGTAATAGTGATCTCGCCGCCTGCAATATATACATACCCCTTAGCCGCATCCTCATCATTACCGGAGTGCAATCCATCCTGAACGCTGGTAATATTTATTGTACCATCCGCGATCCTAATACTGTCCTTGCCGGAGATACCATGGTCACCCGCTGTGATCTCATAGGTTCCACCTGTGATCTTCAGGTCATCCTTTGACACAATGCCGTGTCCTTTTTCAGAGCTGACCGTAAGACTTCCCTTACCGTTTAAGGTCAGATCGCACTTGGAAAAGATCGCGCCGTCAATATTATTCTCGTCATCAGAGACAAAATCACCTGTGTTCGTGATCTGATTGGTGCTTCCCTCAGCCAATGTTATAAATACCTTATCAGCTTCTTTGGCATAGATGCACGCCGTACCCGTCGCAGAGATTTCCGCGCCGTCCAGGATCAGCTGCACCTTATCCTCCTGGCCTGCCTCCACCTTGATCGTACCATTCTTCAGGCTGCCCCTCAAAATATAGCTTCCGGCTTTTTGGATGGTAATGGTGCTTCCTTCTATGGAAACATCACTGCTCTCACAGGCTGCGGAATCACCGTTTAAGGTTATAACCACGCATTCGGATTCCTCGTATTCTGTCTTTTGATCCCTGTTGGAGAACATATCGCTCACATCCAGAGAGCTCACAGCGGAAAGTGCTGTCTGCGTTGTTCCGCTTCCCGTTGTTTCTTCGGTGGAAGATATCTGGATCTGCGTCCCATTCTGACCATTTTCCACCGACTGACTGCCCGCATTGGTACAACCGGAGAGAGCCAGTGCTCCTGCCAAAACCGCCGCTGCCATTACATTGGATAATTTACGGAATAATGTTTTCTTCTTCATAGCTCCTACCTCACTTTCTGATACCGATTGTAAAGGCAGAACCTAAAATGAACTTAAAGTTTTTCATTTGAATTCAAAAAAGTTGCTTTAAATTCAATGGAGCTTCCATCCCTGCTGGAGGCAGTGATCTTTCCGCGATGAGCCTCCACAATGGATTTTACGATGGAAAGACCGATGCCGGAGCCACCCTTGGAGGAGTTGCGGGAGCTGTCCGGTCTGTAAAAACGCTCAAACAGAACACTCTGATCCCCGGTTTCCAGACCGGAGGCAGTGTTCCAAAGCTTTAATTCCGTCTTTTTACCTTTTTTCTTTAAGGAAAGTCTGATCAAGGGTCTGTCACACTCGCTGCTCTCCCCGGCCCCGGTTTGCTTTCCCTCTTTTTTCTCCGGAAAGGCGGCATATTTCATGCTATTGTCCAGAAGAAGTCCCACCATCTGACGGATCTGCTTTTCATCCCCCACAAAGGAGATATTATCCTCTATGTCAAGCTCCAGGCTCTTTCCGCCGCTTTCCGCCACAGGCTCATAAAGCTCTGCCGTATCCTTTACAGCGTCACTCAGAGAAAAGGACTCCTTCTGCACTCCCTTCTGTTCGTCCAGACGGGATAGCGTTACCATCTGCTCCACCAGCCCCACCATGCGGTCGATCTGCTTTTTGATGCTCTTGGTCCACTGGGATTCCTCCGACTCCATTTCCAGCACCTCCACATTGGCAGAGATAATGGTGAGAGGCGTTTTTAATTCATGACTGGCATCGGTAATGAATCTTTTTTGTTTTTCGTAGCTTTCCTCCACGGGTCGGAATACCTTTTTGGAAAAGAACACAACCAGAAGAAACACCGCGAGAATTCCGGCCGCGGATACAGCCAAGCTGCTCAAAAGTCCTTTCCTTGTCTCCTGAAGATCCGTAGCGCAATCCACAAATACCACCAGATAGGAATTCCCCTTCTTTGTCAGAAGATATCGGTACTCATCCAAAAAACCCTTTGTACTTCCGGACTTTTGGTACTGCTTCAAAATGCTGACAGCATAGGAGCCTGCCGTTTCCTCCTCCACGGAGGCGATCATTCCCAGATCCAGCTCCTCCACCTCCCCGTCCTCACTCAACTCCACGGAGAAAAATCTGGTCTCATAGGCGGTCTCTCTGGAAAATCTATCCTTCCCACGGTCAAAGAAATTTTTAGACCTTCCGGGCTGCATCTCATTCCCGGGCATGCCCATATCATCCTTTGGGGGCTCGGGAGGCTCCTCGCCCCATTTCATCCTTTTTTGACCAAACATCTCCGGAAAAACTCCGTTGTTGGAGGAAAGGATCTCCAGGATCTCGTCCTTTTGCTTAACCATATTCCAATAATTTACGATATTCAGGGATCCTATGATAATGAGCAAAACAGCCATGGTTGAACACATAGCCACCAGGATAAACTGCTTTCGTAATTTTTGAATCATTTTTTCGAACCTCCGAAGGGATGATTTTAAATCACTCTCTGCGCTCCTGCAGGGAATATCCCTGGTTGCGCACTGCCTTGATCTCGTGATCTGCACCCAGCGCGGACAGCTTCTTTCGCAGATTAGAAATATAAACCCATACCACATTGATCTCCGTATCACTGTCATAGCCCCAGATCTTTTCCATAAAGCGCTCTGTGGATATGATCTGACCCGTGTTTACCATGAGCATCTCAAGCATTTGGAAATCCTTATTGGCAAGCCGTACCTTTTCTTCTCCCACGGACAGCTCAAAGGTTGATCTGTTCAAAGCAAGATTCCCCACGGTGAGCACATTGTCCGTCAGGGTATTCTGCCTTCTGGTAATGGCTCTCACCCGAGCCAGAAGCTCCTTCATGACAAAGGGCTTTCCCAGATAATCGTCCGCACCGGCGTCCAGCCCCTCCACCTTGTCGTCTATCTGGTTTTTGGCTGTGAGCAATAAAACAGGCACCTGATTTTTGTGAGCACGAATGGTCTTTAGCACCTCCAGACCACTCTTTTTGGGCATCATGATGTCCAGGATCACCCCGTCATATTCCTGCCCCTCCAGGTAATCCAACGCCTCCTGGCCATCAAATACCGTATCCACAGAATAATTATTATGTCTTAAAACTGCTGCCAGCGCCTGGCTCAGCTCCTCCTCATCCTCTGCCAATAAGAGTCTCATGAAAACCCTCCTTTTCGTAACGATTCGATCCTTCCCTGTCAAGGCGCCGTTCCCATTCAAATTACGCCACCTTCCCTTATATCTATCATAATAAATCTTTTACATTAAATAAACCTTAAAAAACAAAAAACTATTTTTCCACCCCCCTTTATGCGGAATTCTTGCAATCCCCCAACAAGATATGATAAAATAAGCAGAAGGAGGGGCCCGGCTGAAGGCCGGGAGGATGCCTTCGCTTCTGCGGAAGATTAGACTGGGGCATATG
>CACXDS010000031.1 GCA_902766425.1 uncultured Lachnospiraceae bacterium | reverse complement strand
CTTAATTAAAAAGCTTAATTGTTTTGATAAGGAGTATATTACTTCATGAGCGAAGAGAGTAGGAATAATACGGCTGTTGACCATGAATATGGAGCGGATCAGATCCAGATTTTGGAGGGCTTGGAGGCAGTCCGCAAAAGACCGGGTATGTACATCGGAACAACGGCCAGCAGAGGACTTCATCATTTGGTTTATGAGATCGTAGACAACGCTGTGGATGAAGCATTGGCAGGATTTTGTGATACCATAGATGTTATCATTCATGAGAATAATTCTGTCACTGTAATCGATAACGGCAGAGGAATTCCCGTAGGAATCAATCATAAAGCCGGTATTCCTGCTGTTGAAGTGGTATTTACGATCCTGCATGCCGGTGGAAAATTCGGCGGAGGAGGTTATAAGGTTTCAGGTGGTCTTCATGGTGTGGGAGCATCTGTTGTAAATGCACTGTCAGACTGGCTGGAGGTGGAAATATGTCAGGATGGCAAGGTATATAAGCAGCGATATGAAAGAGGTCATGTCTGCTATCCCTTAAAGGAGATAGGCACCTGTCCTGTGGAAAAGACGGGAACTAAGGTGACATTTCTACCGGATAAGACCATCTTTACAGAGACCACGGAATACGATTTTGATATCTTAAAAAGAAGATTGCGTGAAATGGCCTTTTTGACTAAGGGCTTGAGGATCATCCTGAGAGATGACAGGCAGGAGGCACAGGAAGAAGGTCTTACTGAAGTATTTGATGGAAATACAGAAGCTTCTGCTGAAAAGGCATTGGAAAACAGCCAGATCAATGATCTTTTATCCAGAGCAAAGAAAGATAACGAGCTTCAGAGAAAAGAAAAGGCTTCCGGTGAAGAGCTTGATGATGGCGAAGGACTGTCAGAGGACAGCTTTGAGGATAGTATTGAGAACGATGCTGAGAAAACTTCTTCCTTCAGTGATCTGAGCAATACCAAGACAGGCGGTAAGATAGGTAAGGTCCATTATATCAGTCTGGATAACGGCCGAAAGCAAAAAGTAATTGAATTCTTCTATGAAGGCGGAATCAAGGAATTTGTGGAGTATCTGAATAAGAGTAAGACACCTCTTTATGAGAATATATTGTACTTCGAGGGAGAAAAGAACGGTGTCTATGTGGAGGTTTCCTTCCAGCATAATGATTCCTACAATGAAAGTGTATTCAGTTTTGTAAATAATATCAATACGCCGGAGGGTGGTACTCATCTGCAGGGCTTTAGAAATGCAATCACAAAGACCTTTAATGATTATGCCAGAAATGCAAAGCTTTTGAAGGACAGTGAGCCAAATCTTTCCGGAGAGGATATCAGAGAGGGCCTTACAGCCATTGTAAGTGTTAAGATTGAAGATCCTCAGTTTGAAGGTCAGACAAAGCAAAAGCTTGGAAACAGTGAGGCCAGGGGAGCGGTGGATGCCATTGTCAGTGAACAGCTCACTTATTTTCTGGAGTTGAATCCCACTGTGGCAAAATCCATCTGTGAAAAGTCAATTCTGGCGCAGAGAGCAAGGGAAGCTGCCAGAAAAGCACGTGATCTGACCAGAAGAAAAACCGCTCTTGACGGTATGGCACTTCCGGGTAAACTGGCTGACTGTTCGGACAAGGATCCGAAAAATTGTGAGATTTACATTGTGGAGGGAGATTCCGCAGGAGGCAGCGCCAAGACTGCCCGTTCCCGTGCCACACAGGCCATTCTTCCTCTGCGCGGTAAAATATTGAATGTGGAAAAGGCAAGATTGGATAAGATTTATGCCAACGCCGAGATCAAGGCAATGATCACAGCTTTCGGAACGGGGATCCATGATGATTTTGATATCAAAAAGCTTCGGTATAATAAGATCATCCTGATGACCGATGCGGATGTGGATGGAGCGCATATCAGTACTCTGCTTTTGACTTTTATTTACCGCTTTATGCCGGAATTGATCAAGCAGGGACATGTATTTTTGGCGAAGCCGCCCCTGTATAAGCTGGAGAAGAATAAAAAGATCTGGTATGCCTACAGCGATGAGGAGCTTGATTCCATCTTAAAGGAAGTGGGTCGCGACCAGAATAATAAGATACAGCGTTATAAAGGACTTGGAGAGATGGATGCGGAGCAGCTCTGGGAGACCACTATGGATCCCGAGAGAAGAATTCTCCTTCGTGTCAATTATGATGAGGAGATGGAGTCAGAGCTTGATCTGACCTTTACCACACTGATGGGGGATAAGGTGGAGCCGAGAAGAGAATTCATCGAAGAAAATGCCAAGTTTGTAAAGAATCTTGATATCTAGCTTTATTGGAAGATAAGCTTGATCGAATTTTGAGTATAAATAGATTTTGTACTATATTTTAATTTTGTATAATTAAGAGAATCCGTCAGATACTCTGACGGTAAGAAAGAGGAACGATGAACGACGATATTTTTGATCAAAAACCGGATGAGATCGATAAGATCCATGAGGTTGATCTGAAAGAGAGAATGGAGACATTCTATATCGATTACGCCATGAGTGTCATTGCGGCGAGAGCACTTCCGGATGCCAGGGATGGCTTAAAGCCGGTTCAGCGCCGTGTCCTGTATTCCATGAGTGAATTGGGAAACTGGTCGGATAAGCCTCATCGTAAGAGTGCCCGTATCGTAGGTGATACCATGGGTAAGTACCATCCTCATGGTGACAGCTCTATTTATGGCGCCTTGGTCAATATGGCTCAGGAGTGGAATACCAGATACCCTCTGGTAGACGGGCATGGAAATTTCGGTTCCATGGATGGTGACGGTGCAGCCGCCATGCGTTACACAGAGGCGAGACTTTCCAAGATCAGTGAAGAATTGCTGGCCGATATTGGAAAGGATACCGTTGATTTTGTTCCCAACTTCGATGATACGGAAAAAGAGCCCGTAGTAATGCCCAGCCGTTACCCTAATCTTCTGGTAAACGGTACCACAGGTATTGCAGTCGGTATGGCGACCAATATTCCGCCTCATAACTTAAAAGAAGTGGTGGATGCGGTTGTCAAGATCATAGACAATAAAGTTCTGGAAAACAGGGAGACCACAATCGAGGAAATCCTGCAGATCATTAAGGCTCCGGATTTTCCTACCGGTGGACTGATCCTGGGAACCAGAGGCTGCGAGGAAGCCTATCGCACGGGTCGCGGCAAGATCAGGGTTCGGGCAGTCACAAATATCGAAACTCTTCCAAACGGTAAAAATCAGATTGTAGCTACGGAATTGCCTTATATGGTAAATAAGGCAAATCTGATCGTTAAGATTGCGGAACTGGTTAAGTTAAAGAAAATTGACGGCATTACGGACATTCGGGATGAATCCAACAGAGAGGGTGTCCGGGTGGTTATTGAGCTGCGCCGTGATGCCAATGCCAATGTGATCCTAAATCAGCTGTTTAAGCACACTCAGCTTCAGGATACCTTTGGTGTGATCATGCTGGCGCTTGTGAATAATGAGCCCAAGGTAATGAGTCTTCTTGATATGCTGAATGTATACCTAAAGCATCAGGAGGATGTGGTTACCCGCCGTACTAAATATGAACTGAATAAGGCGGAGGAGAGGGATCATATTTTACAGGGTCTGTTAAAGGCTCTTGATTTTATCGATGAAGTGATCTCTATTATCCGAAGCAGCCAGACCGCGCAGGAAGCAAGAGATCGCTTGATGGAGCGCTTTGAGCTTACTGAAATCCAGGCTACAGAAATTGTGAACATGCGTCTGAGAGCATTGACAGGTCTGGAAAGAGCTAAGCTGGAGGATGAGCACAAGGCCCTCGTTGCCCGTATCGGAGAATTAAAGGCCATTCTGGCGGATGAAAAGCTTCTGCTTGGCGTAATAAAAGAGGAAATCCAGATCATTGCCATTAAATACGGGGATGAGAGAAGAAGCAAGATCGGCTACGATGAATTTGATATCTCCATCGAAGATATGATCCCTCACGAAAATACTGTGATTGCCATGACAAAGCTTGGCTATATCAAGCGAATGACAGTGGATAATTTCAAGGCGCAAAACCGCGGCGGCAAAGGAATCAAAGGAATGCAGACCATTGAGGATGATTACATTGAGGATCTGCTGATGACCACCAATCATCATTATCTGAATTTCTTTACCAGCCTGGGAAGGGTTTATCGCTTGAAGGCCTATGAAATCCCCGAGGCAGGCAGAACAGCCAGAGGAACGGCCATTGTGAATCTGATCCAGCTTGCTCCCGAAGAGAAGATCACCGCGATGATCCCCATCAAAGAGTATGAAGAAGAAAAGAATCTCTTTATGGTGACACGAAGGGGTATCGTAAAGAAAACATCTCTGATTGAGTATGCAAATGTCAGAAAGAATGGTCTTGCTGCCATTAATCTGCGGGATGATGACGAGTTGATCGAAGTAAAGACCACCAAGAATGATGATGAGATCTTCCTTGTGACAAAGCATGGTCTCTGCATCCGCTTTAAGGAAACGGATGTCCGTCCCACCGGTAGAACCTCCATGGGTGTCATCGGTATGAATCTGGAGGATCAGGACGAAATCATCGGTATGCAGCTGCAGAGCCAGGGCGATTCCCTTCTGATCGTATCCGAGCATGGAATGGGTAAGAGAACCTATCTGGATGAATTCCATGTACAGAAGCGCGGCGGTAAGGGTGTCAAATGCTATAAGATTACGGAAAAGACCGGTGATGTGGTGGGCGTTAAGGCTGTAAACGATGACAATGAGATCATGATGATCACCACAGAAGGCATCATTATCCAGCTGAGAATGCAGGATATTTCCACATTGGGAAGGATCACCTCCGGCGTGAAGATGATGAATCTGAAGGATGGAGTGAAGATTGCTCAGATTGCCAAGGTAAGAGAGAAGATTTCTGACGGAAATCAGGAATTTGAGAATGTGGAGGAAGCCGAGGCAAGCATCGAGGCTGAATATGGGGGAGAGGCCAACGGATTAAATGATATCGAGGATGATCCGGACAAAGAGATCACCATGCCTAAGGAAGAGGATGAGGACGAGTAATTACAAGATATACTATGTGGATGACATAGACAACGGAATCGATGTAAAAGCTATATCAAAGGATTTCTTATCAGAAGGGGCCGCAGGGCTCCTTCTGAATTTTAAATTATTATGATCTGTAAGCAAAAGCAATAATTATGACAAGATTGGTGATTTACAAATGTAACTTCTTTTGATAAAATATGTATTTAGCGTCTGACAAGATATATAGTCCTTTCAATTACAAAGGAGTAAGGAATTTTTTAAAAGTGATTCTGAGCAGAATATAAAGGAAAAGAGGTTATAAGGGTACTATGGAAGCGTATTTGGTGTTTCGGGATTTGGCTATCATTGTCATTTTTGCAAAGGTGTTCGGTATAGTTGCCAGAAAGCTTAAGGCGCCCCAGGTGGTTGGAGAGATCATTGCGGGGCTTTTGATTGGTCCGAGTATTTTGGGACTGGTGGAGCAGACACCATTTCTGACACAGATGGCTGAGATCGGCGTGGTACTTCTGATGTTTTCCGCAGGTCTTGAGACAAACCTTAAGGATCTGCTGAAAACCGGACCCATAGCCTTTTTGATTGCATGTTCCGGTGTATTTGTACCGCTTCTGGGAGGAACTCTTCTATATATGGGGCTTTACGGAGTGGCACCCTGGGGTTCGGAGGACTTTTATAAAGCAGTATTTGTCGGCGTGATCATGACTGCCACCAGCGTGAGCATAACAGTTCAGGCTTTGAAGGAGCTTGGCAAACTAAAGGGAAAGGTGGGAACTACGATCCTCAGTGCAGCGATCATAGATGATGTGATCGGAATTATTGTACTGACCTTCGTGATCGGATTCAAGAATCCGGAGAGCAATCCCATGGATGTGGTGATTTCTACTATTCTCTTCTTCCTTGTGGCCATTGGCGTAGGTTTCATCCTGTATTATATATTCAAAAAATTGGATAGCAGATATCCCCACACCAGAAGAATCCCGATCTTAGGTCTGGCTCTTTGCTTTGCCTTTGCCTATATCGCAGAGAAATGGTTTGGAATCGCAGACATTACCGGTGCCTATGCGGCGGGCATTATCCTTTGCTCCATCCAGGATTCAAAATATATCGACGAAAAGATCGATATCAATTCCTATATGCTTTTTGGACCCGTATTTTTTGCCAGTATTGGATTAAAGACAAATATTGAAAATATCAACGGAGAGATCATTCTGTTTTCCGTGGGATTTGTGCTTGTGGCGCTGCTTGCAAAGATCATCGGATGCGGTCTGATGGCAAAGATCTGCAGATTTTCCATGCAGGACAGTTTAAAGATCGGCATCGGCATGATGACAAGGGGAGAGGTGGCACTGATCGTTTCCCAAAAGGGATTGTCCGTAGGACTTCTCACACCGGTTTATTTTACAGCTGTGATCCTGCTGATCATTGTGTCCAGCATCTCCACACCCATCTTCTTAAAGCTACTCTATGCGAAAGAACCAAATGATTGACAGAATTTAAGTATTAAAAATATAGGTTTTACTCTTCAGCCTGTGAGGATTCCATGACGATCGTGTTGTTTTGAT
Source organism: uncultured Lachnospiraceae bacterium (assembly GCA_902766425.1). GTDB lineage: Bacteria > Bacillota > Clostridia > Lachnospirales > Lachnospiraceae > Acetatifactor. Next base: position 5,166 of record CACXDS010000031.1, on the reverse strand, counting down.
CCTGAGCTTTACCGGAATTCTCATAGGCTTTATAATCGGATAAAAAAGAAAAGACTACATAAATAATAATGATCATGACCACCAGCAGGGCCATGTCTTTTCCGTCAAAATGATTTCTCTCTTTTAAATGACCATTCTTCTTCATAATATTCCATCCTTCTTTTATTCCCGCGAGCAATGAGCTAAGGTGACATACCTTCATGTCAATTTGGCGAATGCTACGGGATATTTGATTTTGTTTAGTAGCCAAGACTATGTATTTTAAATATCATTTATATTTTGTTTTTTGGAAAGACTGAGGGTAAACACAAATTCCGTTCCCACGCCCTCCGTGCTGACCACATTGATGTTCTCTCCGTGTGCATTGATGATCTCTTTCACAATGGAAAGGCCAAGGCCCGTTCCCTTCTTATCCTTTCCTCTGGAGAGATCGGATTTATAGAAGCGATCCCAGATCAGCTTGAGATCATCCTTTGGAATACCGATGCCGCTGTCCTTTACGGAAACCAAGAGTTTATTCTTTTTCTCCGAAGTTTCAATGGTGATGACAGAATTATGATGGCTGAACTTGATGGCGTTATCCAAAAGATTATACAGAACCTGTTTGATCTTTTCGATATCCGCATTGACATACATCTCTTCTTCCAACAGGATCACTTCGATGGCTATGGTCTTATTCCGGCAGCTTCCCTCAAAGGATGCTGCAGTGCCGCGGATCACCTGATTGATGTCAAAATCCGTCTTATCCAAAAGCATTCCCTTGGTGTTCAGATTATTCAGGGTGAGTAAGCTATTGGTGAGCTTTGTCAGTCTTTCTGTTTCATTTAAGACGATATTCAGGTATTTTTCGTACATTTCCGGAGGGATGGTGCCATCCAGCATGGCCTCCAGATAGCCGCGAATGGAGGTGAGGGGAGAACGGAAATCATGGGAGACATTTGCCACGAATTTTTTCTGGTCATCCTCAGCCCTGGCAATCTCGCTAGCCATATAATTCAGACAGGCGGCCAGATATCCGATCTCATCATCGCTGTCTACCTGAAATTCGTAATGCATATTACCCTGAGCGTATTGCTCCGTGGCGTAGGTGATCTTCCGAAGCGGAAGATAAACCATTTCCGTAAAAAAGATCAAAATGATCATGGACAGGAGGAACAGGATCAGAAAGGTCACCAAAAAGATACCTGTCATATGATTCATGGAATTGTCGATCTTTTGCATGGAATAATGCATTGTGACATATCCCTTCACCTTAAAATCCGAGTTGATGGGAACAATCACATTCAAGTACTGTTTGTCAAAGGTATCAAAAAAACGATCCACTACATAATAGGAGTTTCCTGTGACAGTGGGATCAAAATTTTCTATGATCACCACATCTTCCACATTCAGTCTTTTTTGGCTGTTTAGAACCACACGTCCCGAGGGATTGATGATCTGAATGGAGGAATCCATATAAATAGCTAAGGCGTCCATTTCGTCCTTCACGGTCTCCAGACCGATCTCGCTGCTGTAGAGCTCACTGGCGTAGGTTTTGGAAATCAGATTTGCCTCCGCATAAAGCCGTTCCGCATTCTCCTTGATCAGTCGATCCCTTACCATACCGGGGCTGAAGGTAGAGACCACGATAAATCCAAAAATGCCAAAGATCAAATAAGCCAGCAGGAACTTTAAATAAAGTGTTTTTCTCATGATCCTTCGACTTTCTATCTTCTCACTTCAAATTTATACCCGATACTGTGAACCGTGGTGATCTTCCAGCTGTCATGATCCTTGATCTTTTCACGGATCCTCTTAATATGAACATCCACGGTACGGGAATCCACAGCCACCTCATAGCCCCAGACCTGATCCAGGAGCTGTTCCCTGGTATAAACACGATTTGGAGAGGAAGCCAGACAATAGAGCAGCTCAAGCTCCTTGGGAGGCATATCGATATTTCTTCCCTGATAGGTTACGGAATAATTGGTCAGATTGATGACAAGGTCGGGATATTCCACCTTTTTCTCCACGAATTTTTCTTTTGGTTTTACAGGTTCGGGCTTGACAGTTTTATATCGGCGCAGGACCGCCTTTACCCGGGCCACGGTCTCTTTATTGTCAAAGGGCTTTTCGATATAGTCATCCGCGCCCAGTTCAAGTCCCAGCACCTTGTCAAACACTTCTCCCTTGGCGGAAAGCATAATAATGGGAATATCGTGCTTTGCCCTCACCTCCCGGCAGACCTGATAACCATCCATGCCGGGCAGCATCAGATCCAGCAGAATCAGATTCGGAGGATCCTTTTCCACTATGGGGAACACTGATTCACCATCATTGACAATGGTGACATCAAAGCACTCCTTTGTGAGATAAAGGGAGAGCAGCTCCGCAATATTGTTATCATCATCCACAATTAATATTTTTTGTTTGGAAGTCATGGCAGTGTCTCCTATCAGAGTCCGCTATCGCAGACAAAAGCTTCGTTTCATTCGGCTTCGAATAAGCGAAGAAAATTTTATTGATCAAATAACTGTATTGTCATCGGAAGGTTGCTATGGTAACGCCGGCGTCCCCTTCCCCATATTCCCCCAGACGGAATTCTTTAATATTCCTCATACGCTTCAGCTGGGCGTGAACGGCGTTTCGAAGCGCACCCGTCCCTTTTCCGTGGACAATCCTCACACTGGGAAGGTGGGCAAGGTATGCGTCGTCCAAATACTTATCCAGCTCTCCCAGAGCTTCATCCACCGTTTTTCCGAGAAGATTGATCTCCGGCGAAACGGAAAGGGATTTAGACATTTTGATCTTGCCAATGCCGGAGCCGCCCTTGACGGAGGAAGAATGATCGTTCAGTTCATCATCCTTTATGAGCTGCAGGTCCGACACATTGGTCTGAGTCCGGATGATACCGCAGAGAACAAAGAGATTGCCCTTGTTGTCCGGAAGGGTGTTGACCGTTCCCTTTAACCCCATGGAGACGATCCGCACTGCATCTCCTTTTTTCAGCTTTTTAGGATCCAATCCTATATCCTTTTTCTTCTCCTTTGGATCCGCTTGCCTGATAGAGAGGGAATCATTTTTATCCTTGATCTTATCACGAACCTTCTGTCTTTTTTGCTCCAGAGTCTTCATATCGATTCCCATGGAGCTTGCCTTATTGAAGTCACGGATGGTCTCATCTGCCACATCCTTAGCTTCCTGCAGGATATCTCTGGCCTTTTCATTTGCATCCCTCAGAATCTTATCCTTGGCCTTATCCAGCTTCTCGTTCTTTTGCTTTAATTGTTCTTCCAGTAAGGCAATGTTCTCCTTTTTCCGGGCTATCTCCTGCCGCTCCTTTTCCATGGTGATACGGCTCTTTTCCAGGTCGGCGATCACATCCTCAAAGCTGGTGGCTTCCTTGCTGATCTGTTCTCTGGCGGCGTCGATGATATCCTCCGGAAGGCCTAATTTGGAAGAGATGGCGAAGGCATTACTCTTTCCGGGTATGCCAATCAGTAATCGATAGGTGGGCTGCAGGGTTTCCACATCGAATTCACAGCAGGCATTTTGAACAAAATCCGTGGAGAGAGCATAAATCTTCAGCTCACTGTAGTGAGTGGTGGCCATGGTGCGGATTCCTCTGTCGTGCAGGTAATTCAAGATGGAAATGGCAAGGGCAGCACCCTCGGTGGGATCCGTTCCGGCTCCCAGCTCATCAAATAAACACAGTGAATGCTCATCCGCATGCTTTAAAATGTGGACAATACTCGTCATATGAGAGGAAAATGTGGATAAGCTCTGCTCAATGCTCTGCTCATCCCCAATGTCGGCGAACACCTCGTTAAATACGGACAGCTCGGAATGATCCGATGCGGGAATGTGAAGACCCGCCTGGCCCATGAGCGTAAAGAGACCCACAGTCTTTAAGGAGACAGTTTTTCCTCCGGTATTGGGTCCGGTAATGATCAAGAGGTCAAAATCTCTGCCCAGATGAATATCGATGGGGACCACTCTCTTTTTATCCAATAAGGGATGGCGCCCTTTGCGGATATGAATGATGTGCTTGCGGTTAAATTGCGGTTCCGTGGCATTTTGCTCCAAGGCCAGCTTTGCTTTGGCAAAGACAAAATCCAGCTGGGTCATGGTTTTCTGGTTGAGAGTAAGCTCCTCGGTATGGCCTGCACACATTCCGCTCAGATCGGCCAGAATCCGCTCGATCTCCTCTTTTTCCTGCAGATCCAGCTCCTTTAATTGGTTATTCAGATTTACTATGGCAGCGGGTTCGATAAAGAAAGTGGAGCCGCTGGCGGACTGGTCATGAACCATACCGGTGACCTGTCCCTTGTATTCCGATTTCACGGGAATGCAATAGCGATTATTGCGCATGGTAATGACCGCATCCTGCAGGTAGGTACGGTAGGATCCGGTGAGCATATTGTTTAGCTGGGTGTGGATCTTTTCACCCGTGGCCAGAATGCTTCTGCGGATGCTTTTCAGCTTAGGGCTGGCGTCATCGGCATATTCATCCTCCCCGATGATGCAACGGTTGATCTCATTGGCAACCTGGGTCAGAGGGGTCAAGGCTTCAAAATAAGGATCCAGACAATCCTCGGGCTGATCCTCCCTTTCCTTTTTGCCGTAGATTTTGATACGATTAACATTATCCAAAAGTCCCGCAATCTTTAGGAGCTCCGCGCAGGACAAGGTACTTCCGATCTCCAGAGAGCGGATGGAGAAGCCAAGATCCTTATTGCTCCCAAAGGAGGTACTGCCTTTTTTTAGGATCCGGGATACACCGTCCCTGGTCTCTTCCTGCGCCTTGCGGATTTCCTGGATATCCGTGGATGGCAAAAGCTCTCTGCAAAGCTTTTTACCGGGTTCGGAATCCGCCTTATCGGTGAGCAGGGAAATGATTTTATGATATTCCAAGGTTTTTAATACTTTTTCGTTCATGACCTAAATCCTCTGGGCCCCTCCTTCTGCTTATGAATCATAACATTCTAGTCAAATCTTCTCCGGAAGCGAAGGCATCCTCCCAGCCTTCGGCCGGGCCCCTCCTTCTGCATAGCTCAAAAGCCCGCTGCTTTGCAGCCGCTTGTTTTTCTACTGCATGTTTTATTTTATCATATGCCCCAGTCTAATCTTCCGCAGAAGCGAAGGCATCCTCCCGGCCTTCAGCCGGGCCCCTCCTTCTGCTTATTT
>CACXDS010000030.1 GCA_902766425.1 uncultured Lachnospiraceae bacterium | reverse complement strand
CCTTGCCCACCGGCCAATTGTCCGTTCCAAGAATCTTGGAATTTGGCGCATACCAGACCCCGCCGATTTCATACATCATGAAAGTATCTCTCCATCCTTCATCTCCCGGATTCAATTGGTCAAAAGAAGTGATCGGTGTGTATCGATAAAAAGTGATCGTACCCTTGCTGGGATATCTGTCATATGCCTCTACCTGCCCCGGCAGTCCTCCCGGGATGGGAAGGGCATCCGACAGCACCAATACCGCCGCCAGAAGAAGGGAAAACACACTGCGCCCCAGTGTACATCCAAAGAACCTCCCGGTACTGCGTCCCGTTTTCAGTTGTTTTAACCCTTTCCGTCCACCGAATAGCTTCCACATATGTAATCCCTTCTCCTCAATCCGTGATTCCTTACTGTAAGCCTCCCTCACTTATGGGGAATAGCTCGAATTGACTGTGCATTTCCCATTCTTATCATAGGAATACAATTTAATGGTCTGACCGTAATTACTGCCGCTTGCCCTGTTTGCGAGCATTGTGACCGCCCCTTCCCATGTTTTAAGGACGGTGGTATTGGCGCCCTTGCCGTAATATGTGACCCCGTTTGTAAGTGACTGACCCACATCAGCAGTGCTGTTTTTCAGTTTTGTCAAAAAATCATTATTCAAAGCAGCTCTTAAAAAAGATTTTTCTTTAGCAATGGAATACCCCAGATACATGGCACCGCCCTTATGATTCTCGATGGTCGCCTGCCCATAGGTAAGATTGCTTTTCCCCACCACCAGAAGACCGAAATTGATGATGGAAGAGCCGGCGTACATATCTAGCCAGCCATTGTCCCCTTTCGTCCCGAGAGACCCCTTCGGGCAACCGGCGTAAACCTTTCCGCCGCTGCGGATGATCATGGCGCCCCCCTCCTTCATAACAATGCGGGAGCCCCCCGAGGTGGATTCCATCGGCATAATGATCCCGCCGTCCTCCACCAGAATTGTTCCGTAGCATTCAATCTCACCATTCACATAAAACGGCCCGTTCTTCACGCAGAGCACCGAGCCCTCCGGTATGGTAAGCTTTACATCCTCCTTCAAAAAAAGATCGGCATCCGCCACATAAACCTGATTCTCCCCAATGGTATAATTCCTATTGATACAGGTAAAAATTTTCGTAGATCTGCCATAGACCTCCCAACTTCCTATCGATCCGGTCCATCCATCCCAGTCCAGTCTTACGCCATACCCATACCCCGCAGACTTCGGTCTCAGCCAGACGGTATTATTATTGATCGTTCCAAACCGCATCTCGAAGCCCTTCCCGCTGTCTCCCATGCTTCTGTCATAGGGGATCCAGAGCGTAGCCTCATCGGTCGCATAATGCAAATGCTCTGTGGTGTGGGTTACAAAATAACAAGTTCCATTCACATATTCATATATATAAAAGCCATCAAAAGCGCTGTATTTTCCGTTAAAGGTCGTTTTTCTGGTCTGAATATTTGACCAATTGGTACGTGTCAGAAATTCATCCGACTCCGGATCAATTCTGGGATCCATGTCAATACTCTTGGATATCCAATGGGACATAGCGTTATTGATGTCCGTAACACTCTGTGACATATAATAACCACCGTCCAACTTGTGGATCAGCATCACATAGCGCCCGCCTGACAGATCGTCCCACTCTCTCAGCCTTGTCCACTTATAAAATGTAATCGTTCCCTTACTGGGACCTGCCGCACTTACCGCATCCGGCACCCCCGGAACCGGAAGGGCATCCGACAACACCAGTACCGTTGCGAGCAGGAGCGCAAACACACTGCGTCCCACAGCAAATCCGATGTGCTTGTCATTCCGTTTTTCCCGTTTTTTCTCTTTCCCAAGCCTTTTTGCCTTATGCTCTCTCATCGCTTCCTAACTTTTTTGCTTCCTGACTTTTTCTTTCATTCTGACTTTGTCTGTTGATTTTGTTTCTTTGGTTAATCCGATCTCATATACATGTCATCCGCCAGCCGATCCGTGGGGGCAGGAACAGTCGATCGCCCTGTGTCCGCCCCCAACTGGCATTGCATGTAGAACCCCTGAACTTGAAGGTGCAAACCATCATTCAGGTCTGTTATTCAGTTGTCATCTGTAGATGCTGAATTAGTTGCTTGCTCCGGTAGCCCACTTGGTAAGAGGTCCGATTGCTCCCTTCAGTACTACCATCAGAACGAAGATCAGCACAAAGCCGATGATAGCGTTCTTCAGATGAGCCTTAGCCTTCTCTCTCTCCTGAGGCTCCTCAGCCTTAGCGAATTTCATGCCCAGGATAACACAGTAAACCGTACCGAGAGCACCGACAATGGCAATAGCCGGTCCCAGCAGGCTGTTGATCAGATCCACTACGGGAGAGGTAACCTTATCAAAGTTAACACTTCCGTCAGCATTAAAATCACTTTCACTTGCCAATGCGTTCATGGGTGCGAGCATGAGTGCGGTGCTGAGTGCAGCTGCCATGCCGAACATTTTGTAAACCATTTTTTTCATTCTTGTTTCCTCCTGTTTAATCACGTGATCTTTTAGGAAGCCCTCACACTGCGGATCAACAGTGTTTTCAAAGCATCCGATGTATATGAAAACGGCCTTGGGCCGATTTCATCAAAGCATAACTGAGTACTATATCAGATATTATAGCATGCCCGTGCCACAAATCTGCCACAAATTCCCTCCTAAATCATCTGTTATACGAATTTTTTTCGCCCCCTGAGCTTAAGCTTCATCCTAATCGTGGACCAGCTCCCTCTTCCTTCTCTTCCTGTTGCCCTTCTTCCCCGCCAACCCGGAGCTTGAATTTAAATACCACTCTTCTCGATGCCGCCTTGTCCACATTGCCCTCCGCATCATATACAGGGTTGTCGTAAGAGCAGCCCTTGGCGGAGATCCTGCCCTCCAGCTCCGGACAGATCTCCAGACAATACCGCATGACACAATCCGCTCGTCTCTCGGAAAGAGCCAGATTGTGATCATAAGCGCCGTCTGTATCCGTATGCCCCTCCACCTGAATTTCCGAGATGGTATCCGCATACTTCTCATCCATCACCACAGAGCTGTACACCTTAAGGAAACGGTTCAGATAATCCCTCCCCTCCTCGGAGACGGAATCCTCATCCACCCCAAATAAAATACTGGAGTCCATTGTCACCTTGCCGCCGTTCGGGTCGATGTCCACATGGATCTCGGCCTGCTCAAAGGCCTTCCGGAGCTCCTCCAGAATAGCCTCCCTCTCCGCCAACAGACGATCCACCTGAGTCTCGCTTAACTCTCCCACGGTCACATCCGTCTCGAGGTTCTCCCCGAACTGCTCCTCGTAATAATGATTCTCGCTGTGCTGATAGCGGTAGTATTTGCCATCCACTGTCAGGATCACGCCAAAGGGCTCCGTCCACAGATACCCAAAGGTCATTTCCCCGGGCGCCTCCTCCCTCTGTTGCCTCCCGGAGGCTCTGCGATAGCGCCCGGCCCATTGAAGGGTCAGCCTCTCTCCATCTCCCCGGACAATCTCATCCACCGCCCTGCTGCCGTCCGTAAAATCAATATTGCCCATGTCATCATCTCCGGTGTACCAAAAGAACCCCTGAAGATTCTGATAGATGTTTTCTTCATCATTTGCGTACCCATCCGTATAGGGTACGCTTTGCTCAAGCTCCGCCGCCTTCCTGCTGAAGGTCGCCGGGCAGTACGCCACCGTACACCCCTCCCTGCGCAGCATCAGATTCCGTCCTGAGAAGCAAAACTCCATGACGCCCCATTCCCTTCGGCTGACCTCATAGGTCTCGGGATCCGCCTCCCACTCATACAGATGAAGCTGATTTTCCTCCACCTCGTACAGAAGGGTCGCGGCCGCCACCATTTTTTCCTTGGTCAGATATTCCATCTGTATGACATTTAGTTTCATTAAATTCTTAAATGCATCCCAGTGATCATTGTTCCCGAATCTGCTCAAAAAGGCATCACGAACCTCTTCCTCCCATTCCGCAAGCTCCCAGGTATTTTTGACCGGCAGCTTCCAGAAATAGCTCCCCCAGAGTGTCTGATACGGGTTCTTGTCCCGGATCTGAAGGCTGTCAAGGATGCTCTTCGATGCCCCCAGGGGGAAGGCGCCCGTGATGGCGACAAGAAGCGCGGTCAGCTCCACCTGTTTGGCCTTTCCCTCCATTGTGACGGAGCCCTTCAGAAGCTTTACCTCCCCAAGGAACCGGTCATAGTCCGGTTCATACTTCACAGTCGGCTTATCCTCGTTT
>CACXDS010000029.1 GCA_902766425.1 uncultured Lachnospiraceae bacterium | reverse complement strand
TGGTGGATATCAGGGAGCGTTTCCTGATCAAGGGGGAGATAGTCACAAAGGCCGCTTTTCTGAAAGCCTTTGGGCAGATTTATGACATGATCCCCTGGGATATTCTTTCCGGGGAGGATGTATTCAACGAATCCGGGAAGCTGCCGGAGGGTTTTTATCATCCCACCTTTTTTGAATATCTGTTCTTCATGGCCTGTCTCTTGTTTCGCGATGCCAAGCCGGATTATGTGATCCTGGAGACAGGGCTCGGAGGGCGGCTGGATGCAACAAATTCTGTTTCTCACAAGGAGCTTGCTGTGATCACCAGGATCAGCCTGGATCACATGGAATATCTGGGGGATACCCCGGAAAAGATTGCATCGGAGAAGGCGGGGATCATGGCAAAAGGAACCCCCGTCATATATACCGATACCTCCGATGCAGTGTGCGCGGTTTTTGACGAATGGGCGGAGAAAATTGGCGCATCCTCATGGACAAAGTCGAAAAATGACTATGCATTGTTAAATTTTCGTGACAAAATCATTGATTTTTCTTTACATACTCGTTATTATAATGATATTAGGCTCAGCTTGCACACCGCTGCATTATATCAGATGGAGAATGCGGCATTGGCAGTCAGAGCATTGGAAATGATGGATCAGGGCCACACGATCAAAAGAGAGCATCTGCAAAGAGGAGTGGAAAAGACCTTTTGGCCCGGCCGGATGGAAGAGCTTTGGCCGGATGTTTTTGTGGATGGCGCACACAATGAGGACGGAGTGCGGGCCTTTTTGGAATCCGTTTCGGCGGATGGATGGCAGGGAAGAAGGGTACTTCTCTTTTCGGCCGTGAAGGATAAGCAGTTTGAAAAAATGCTGAATAGCATAGTGGAGAGTGAACTCTTTGCGGAGCTATATCTTGTTCCGCTGCAAACGGGACGGGCGACGGAGCTGGCAGTGCTTGAAAAAACAGCGCGGCAGATAGGTGCGGCCCATCGAGACAGAGTGGAGCGGGAAAAGTCTGATCTGAATGATTCGGATCAGGTAAATTCGAATCATGGCAGGCAGGATCTTTGGATAGGAAGCTATTTCTCCGCCCGTGAGGCCGTGAAAGAGCTTTTGGAGAAAAAGACCGAGGATCAAAGGATTTACATCGCGGGCAGTTTGTATTTAGTGGGAGAAGTTTTGGCGAGCCGGTCATAGAGTTTATCCGGCTAAGTCCCTTTAGGAGTTAATGATGATCAATTTTGAAGAGGAACTGAAGAAATTCCAGCCCAGCACTGAGGTGGAAGATATTCAAGATGATATATATAATCGCAGCGCAACGGATATTGCAGGCGTATTTGAGCAGATGTTTGTGAGAAAAGAAGAGACACCGGAGGAATAGGAGGGTGGACATGGTTTGTTACCAATGTGGGTGCCATCTGTCTGAACAGGATTATTGCACCTCCTGCGGCGCGGATGTCTCTTTATACAAAAAGATCCTCAGCATGTCTAATCATTATTACAACGAAGGCTTGGAGAAAGCCAATGTGCGGGATCTCACCGGCGCTATCGACAGTTTGGAACAGAGTTTGAAATTTAACAGTAGAAATGTGGAAGCCAGAAATCTTCTGGGACTGGTTTATTATGAAATAGGAGAATGCACCGAGGCAATGAGCGAGTGGATCCTCAGCATGAATGTGGAGCCAAAGAAAAATATTGCTTCGGATTACATACAGCGGATCCAGAACAATCCAACCAGATACGATTCCATCCGCCAGACCATGCGGAAATTCAATCAGGCCCTGGAGTATTGCAAGCAGGGAAGCAAGGATCTGGCAGTGATCCAGCTGAAAAAAGTGCTGTCCTTAAGTCCGAGATTTGTAAAGGCTCATCTCTTGCTCGCTCTTTTGCACATCGATAATGAGGAGTGGGAAAAGGCAAGAAAAGAACTGAGCAAGGTCTTGAATATCGATCGGGGAAATACGCAGGCGCTTCGCTATATGCAGGAAGTGGATAAGATGCTTACGCCCGATGACCTTGACAAAAGTGATAAGAAGCGGAAAAAGGACGATACTGTGCGCTATCAGAGCGACAATGAGCTCATCATTCAGCCCGGAAATCTTGCGGACGGCACCAGAGGCGGCTTTTCCACCGTCTTAAATATTTTTATTGGCTTGATCCTTGGAGCAGCAGTGATGTATTTCCTGGTTTTGCCGGCAACGCAAAGGGCGGCACAGGATGATGCACAGCAGCGGGTGGATACCATCGCAGGTCAATTGGATACCAAGACCAACCAGATCCAGCAGCTCGAAAACCAGATCACATCGCTGGAAAAGTCTAAGGAACAGCTGGAGGAGCAGTTGGATGTCTATGAGGGAACGGAGGGAAAGCTCAAAGAGATGGATCAGCTCTTTGCGGCGGCTTCCACCTATCTCGAGACAAAGGATACCACCCTCACTGCAGAAAAGCTGGATCAGATTCGGGAGAATGTAAAGATCGAGGAGGCCTCCGAGGAGTTCCAGGCGCTCTACCGGGTGCTTTTGGGAATCATTGGACCAGAGCTCTCGGCATCATATCATGAAGCGGGCTTTGTATCCTTCCGGAATGATGATTATGATTCCGCCATCGAAAAATACCTAAAGGCTGTTTATTACGATCCTTCCAATGCGGAGGCTCTGTATGATCTTGGAAATGCCTATCGCAGAAAGGGAGATGCGGTCAATGCCATTGCAACCTTTAACAAGGTGATCGATCTCTTCCCCGATACGGATTGGGCCAGAAAGGCCGGACAGTTTTTGGTGGATGATATGACGGAGTGACAGATTAAGTTACCATAAGAATAAATGTGAATTTACGGAAGAGAAGAACTGACAGGAAAAGTGTCGGTTCTTCTTTTTATGCTTTTTTTCATGCAAAATCAGAAAAACAATTATAAAGAAATTACAAGGAGGAAGGAAATGGAGAGTTTTCAAGTGATTGATAACTGTCTGATGGTGAAGCTGCCGGAGGAGGTGGATCATTATCAAGCGGGTTATATCTGCCGGGAGGCGGACCGTTATCTTCTGAGAGATGATGTGTGTAATGTGGTCTTTGATTTCGAGGAGACAAGCTTTATGGATTCCTCGGGGATCGGGATCATCATGGGGCGCTACAAGAAGATTGCCTGCCTGGGAGGGAAGGTCTATGCCATCAATGCGGGAAAGCAGGTGCGGAGGATCTTGGAATTATCGGGAATGAACAGACTGGTGGAGGTACTTTGAAATGAAAAATGAAATGGAATTATCCTTTGATGCAGTATCTTCAAACGAGGGACTGGCCAGAGTGGCTGTGGCAGCCTTTGTGACATGCTTAAATCCTACGCTGGAGGAGCTGGCGGATGTCAAGACTGCTGTCTCGGAGGCAGTCACCAATGCAATTATACATGGCTATGGGAATACCTTCGGATATAGCAGGCACGGGGAGGTACGCCCTGCCTGCGGCGAATATCACCAAGGGAAGGTCAGACTGGTCTGCAGGCTGGAGCATGGCGTTCTCGAGGTTATGGTGGAGGATAGGGGAAAGGGGATAGAGGATGTGGAGAAGGCCATGGAACCCCTCTTTACCACAAGGCCGGAGCTGGATCGATCGGGCATGGGTTTTGCTTTTATGGAGGCCTTTATGGATGATCTGGAGGTGGAGAGTGAACCGGGTGTAGGGACAGTCGTTCGAATGAAAAAGAAACTGACCAGTGGCGGGTGGATCGCAGAGGAAGGATAATGGAAAATTTATCAGTACTGATGGCAGAAGCCAAGGCTGGGGATAAAGAGGCGAGAGAGGTACTGATTGAAAAAAATCTGGGACTGGTAAGGCATGTTCAGAAACGTTTTATGGGGAGAGGAGTGGATTCTGAGGATCTCTTTCAGATCGGTGTCATAGGACTGATGCAGGCTATAGATCGTTTTGATCCTTCCCTGGGGCTGCAGTTCTCCACCTATGCGGTTCCCATGATCATGGGCGAGATCAAAAGGTTTCTCAGAGATGACGGCCCCATAAAGGTATCCAGATCCATTCGGGAAAATGCCTGGAAGCTGGCCAGAGCAAGGGATAAGCTGGCGGAAGAGCTTTCCAGGGAACCCCGTCTGGATGAGTTGGCCAAGGAGGCGGGACTATCCAGAGAAGAAACATTGCTGGCGATGGAGGCAGATTGTTGTCCGGAGTCCCTTGATGCGGGAAGGGAGACGGAGGATGGAAGCATGCTGTCCCTGGGGGATAGGATTGCTGCGGCGGGAAACGGAATTCAGGCCAGTCTGTCTCCTCAGACCAGGGATGCGGAGAAGGAAAAGCTGCTTGATCACATGCTTTTGCGGCAGCTCTGGGGCGGACTGTCCAAGGAGGAGCAGAAAATCATCTGGCTTCGTTATTTTCGCGATAAGACGCAGACGGAGGTCTCCAGGGATATGGGGATCAGTCAGGTACAGGTGAGCCGCAAGGAGAAAAAAATTCTGGAAAAGATGAGACAATTGGCAAATTCATGACGGTTGGGCTATCTTTTTTGAAAAAGATAGGGTAAAATATGTGAGAGTATATAGTATGTAAGCCGTGCTTATGGCAGTTGTCTTATGAAGATTGAATATAGGAGTAATTCGGATGGGTATGTTCACAAAGGACAAAGAAAAAAAGAGGGATAAAGAAAGCGGACAAGTAAAAAACAAGAACCTCCCGGAAATGGACTTGCAGGTCGAGGATCTGGGCGGCGAGGAAGAGACGGATGCACCGAAAGGGGAAAAGAAATCACGGAATCCTTTTTTGGTTCCGTTGATTCTGGTCAGCGTTCTCTTGGCTGTGCTGGGTGCCGCCTTTATCGGCGGAAGCTTTTATCTGAAAATGCTAAGGGAGCAGGAGTCCAAGGAGGCAGCAGCTCTTTTGGAGACGAAGGAGGAGCTGAGAGCTCTGGAGGAGGCAGCTCAAAAGCAGGCGGAGAAGGAGCTGGCTAAAAGACTTGAGGAAGTAAAGCAGGCAGGGCGCAGCGAGGGGGAGAAGGAGGTCCTGGAGCAGATTCAAAGAAGTCTGGACTCGGGAGCCTCTGTGGTTGAGGTATTCCGAATGCTATACAGGGATCAGCTGGTGGTGGCAAGCGGCGGAAGGTATCACTTTATCCCCATCGATCCTGAGCTGAAAAAGAATCCCTACAGTATGGAAAATCTGGTGATCGGTGAGTCGGGGGAGCTCAGCTATATGCAAAACGGCGAAGTGACCTCCTATAAGGGGATTGATGTATCCAAGTTTCAGGGGAAGATCGACTGGCAGAAGGTGGCGGAGGACGGCGTTTCCTTTGCTTTTGTGCGAGTGGGATATAGAGGATACGGTGCCAAGGGTGTCATGGCGGAGGATGAAACAGCCAGGGATAATCTACAGGGTGCCAATGATGCCGGAGTGAAGGTGGGGGTTTATTACTATACGCAGGCTATCACCGAGGCGGAAGCTCTGGAGGAAGCTGATGCGGTGTTGGAATTGATCGCTTCCTATCAGATCGATTGTCCTGTTGTGATCGATGTGGAGAAGGTATCCGCTTCCACCGGAAGAATGAATGCTTTGGATGCTGCCACCAGAACGCAGATCGTGAAAACCTTCTGTGAGAGGATCAAGGCGGCGGGGTATCGGCCCATGATCTATCATAATCTGGAGATGGGGGCAGTCCTCCTAAATATTAAGGAATTGGAAGAGTACGACAAGTGGTTTGCTTATTACAAAAACGAACTCTATTACCCCTACGCCTATCGGGTATGGCAGTATTCCGATAAGGGGAGAGTTCAGGGGATCAGCGGTGATGTGGATCTCAATATCGCATTTGATCCCTTGTGGGAATAGCCTCAGATCCGAAAAATTTAAGATTTTTGCATGATTTGGCCGTTTGCAGGAAATCCTAAATGGGGAATCCAAAGAAAATTTGTGAAGCTTAAATGCGTAAAAAGCAGATTTTCAAAGTGGTATTCCTTGAGGAGGAACACTGTGAACGGCCAAACTGTTTATCTGAAATGTCTTCGCAGCGCAAAGGTGTCTGAGGAGGATGTATTTTTGAAGGATATCTGCAGCCTGAGGTGTGCAGACGATGTTGTAAGTGCAAAATGCAGAGCAATCAAGGTGCATCGCTTCGGCAAGGGAGCGCCAAAGCGGCATGTGGTCAGTACGCTCAGGCTGATAGAGCTGATGGAAAAGAACTGTCCCGGTATTACGGTGGAGGTGATCGGGGAGACGGATGTGCTGATAGAGTATGTTAAGAGTGAGAATTCCAAAGGGCTCTTCGTTGCCGGTAAGATCCTGGCTGTCTGCCTGGTCAGTTTTTTCGGAACAGCTTTTACAATTATGGCCTATCACAATGATATCGGGATCAATGCCATCTTTGCGGAATTGTACCGCATCCTCCTAAATGAAAAGCCAAGCGGCTTAAACGCGTTGGAAATCTCCTATTCCCTGGGAGTTGCCCTGGGAATGCTGGTGTTTTTTAATCATTCCCTTGGCAGGACTATCACAGAGGATCCTACTCCCATACAGGTGGCGATGCGAAATTATGAAAAGGATGTGGATAATGCCCTGGCGGAGACTGCGGAGAGGACGGGAGAAGAGGAGGAAAATCAAAAATGATATTAAGAAAGCTTTTGGCCATCCTCTTGGGCGGAACCTATGGTTTTCTATCGGCAGCAGGCGTATTTACGGTTCTCTTGGCTGTGGGACTTGTGCCGAGATTTGCAGGACGGACGCACACCGCAAATAAGGTTTATCTCTATGAGGAGATGGTGATCTGGGGGACGATCCTGGGCTGCTTTGTCAGTGTGTTTGAGGATCGCTGCGGATTGGCGCAGTGGATCCTTTCGGCCTATCCGGAGATGGCCGGACTTTGGCGGGGAATCGGAGAGGGATTGCTCATTGTCATCGGTGTGTTTTGCGGCATCTTTGTGGGATGCCTGGCCCTGGCCATTGCGGAAATGCTGGACAGTCTTCCAATCTTTGCCAGAAGAATATCCTTTCGCAAGGGATTGCCTTACTGTATCACGGCTATGGCGCTGGGAAAGCTGGCGGGAGGGATTTTGTACTTTTGGACGGAGCTGTACCGCACGGCGGATTGAGCATAAAAAGATTCGGGGAAAATCGGGGAAAAATAAAAACAATCATTGAAGGAAGGGAAGAGTATGAGCGCAACAGAAGCAGAAAAAAAGGAATACAGGGACTATATCAATAAAGTGACGCCCAAGGCTAAGGTCTGGAGTCAGATGGGGAAGGCATTTCTCATGGGGGGATCGATCTGTGTCATCGGACAGGGGATCCTGAATATCGGAAGGGAGCAGTTTGGGCTGGGGCAGCAGGAGGCGGCAAGCTGGTGTTCGCTGATTCTGATCGCCGTCGCGGTTTTGCTCACGGGCTTCAATGTCTATCCTAGTCTGGTCAAATGGGGCGGCGCCGGAGCGCTGGTGCCCATCACGGGCTTTGCCAATTCCGTCGCATCCGCAGCAATTGAATATAAACCGGAGGGACAGGTTTTCGGAGTGGGGTGTAAGATCTTTACCATAGCCGGGCCGGTGATCCTGTTTGGAATCTTTGCCAGCTTTCTGCTGGGACTGATCCAATACCTTATGTAGGAGGGTTTTAATTGCTCACACAATTGCGGAAATCAGTTGATATATTGCAGAAAATTTAGTATATTATAAGCAGAACAAATGAGAGCCTTCGCGTTTATTATGTACGCGGGAGGGGGGACGATCATGCTTGTGATTCGATATGTTGTCAGTCATTTTGTGATGCTGATGGAGCTGGTGGGATTATGGGTCATGCTGGATGTGGGAGTGCATGTTTCCAAGCGTACGATCCGTATGACCAGAATGACATTGCTTTTGTTGTTGTTTGATTCCGTGTTATATGAGCTGGAGGTTTGGACACATACCTTTGAGACACTGAGCATATGGAGACCGATCCTGACAGCTGCGATCTATTCGCTGCAGCCCTTTGTGATACTCTCCATCATGCAGATGACAGCGCCGCTGCGCAAGAGGTTTTATTGGCTGCTTTTGCCGGGGCTGATCTGTGTTCCGGTTTATTTTTCTTCTCAGTGGACACATCTGGTCTGCTGGTTCAAGGAGAGCAATATATATTCGGGTGGACCATTGTCCTGGCTGCCGTATTTCGTTTTTGGTTTTTATCTTCTGGTCTTTTTTGTGCAGTATTTCCGGACCTACAAAAAGTATTCTGTGAGGGATCGGTTGAGTGTATGTTTTATTGCACTCATGGCCATGTTTGGCGTGATCCTGTACATAGTGATCGACTTTTCCAATGACTACAGTGCTATCTTTGCTGCAGTGGTATTGTTGTATTATCTGTTTATTTATATTCATGTGGCAAAGGCGGATGCTTTGACGGGACTGATGAACAGGCAGTGCTTTTACCGGGATTCTCAGGCGAGAGCCGGCAGGATCACATGTGTGGCCTCCGTGGATATGAACGGGCTGAAATGGCTGAACGATACAAAAGGGCATGATGCCGGAGACCGGGCCCTGAAGGCAGTGGCAGAGTGCCTTGTCAGCTGTGGCATGGAACATAAGACCGTCTATCGAGTGGGCGGGGATGAATTTGTGATCTTTTACTTTGATCTGACGGAAGCGAAGGTCATTCAGGATATTGATCACATGAGGGAGGCTATGTCGAAGACGGAATATGTCTGTGCGTATGGTTACTGTATGAAGCAGGATGGCGTCAGTGTGGAGGAGACTCTGCGGGTGGCTGATCAGGCCATGTATGATGATAAGGCCAAGCTTAAGAGAATGGCGGATGAGCAGGGGGTTCAGCTCCATTTCAGGGAGTGATAAGAAAGCAATCATAAGTGCTTTAGGTTGAACGGGATAAAGGGTGGATTATGGGAGTACAATACTATTTCGATAATTATTCTCCGGTGGGGGACATAACAGTTGTCGGTATGTGCCTGGTGATCTTTGTATTGATAGGGACATCCTATGTTAAAAAGACGAAGGCGTTTGGCGTCTATTTAAACATTGTGATCTATCTATTTCTGGCGGCCCTATGTGACCTTTTTTATCATACGATCTATACTTTTATTACAGATGGCAATTATACGCTGGTCTATGTGATGCGCCTCATATATCATGCGCTGCTTTTCTCCAATCTGCTGCTCTATGTGGTCTATATTGTGGTGCTGGAGCGGCTGGAGAGGGATAAAAAGCTCCCGGTGATGATCCTTTCCACCCTTGTCTATGTGGCCGTGCTTGTGATGGATGTGGTGACGGCCATTCAGGGGAAGGGCTTCCGTTTGGACGCTTCCGGAAAGACCATCAGTGGAAAGAATTATTTTCTCTTAGGCTATCTGCTCTTTATGACCATCATCTTATTTCTGCTCTTTGCCTATCGGAAGAGAGTGTTTCGCCGGGTGATGCTGGGTTTTTATGGGACAATCCTGATTTCCTTCCTGGTGCTCTATGCCCAGGGCAGGCACGGACAGTCCTCCTTTACCGTGGTGTCTTTTCTTTTTCCGGCAGTGGCCATGCTCTACATAGTTCACTCCACACCCTATGATATCGAGACCGGTTCTGTCAGCATAAAGGCACTGGAGGATATGGTACAATACAATCATAAGCGCAACAGGACTTTGATCTATATGAGCCTGTATCTCCCGGACATGGACGAGGAGGGGAGATCCTTTACCGAAGCCCTGCAGGACACCATCAGACGGTTTTCAGCGGAGTATTTTAAGGAGGCGGTGCTGTTCCAGGTGAGTAACGGGCATGTGGTACTGTTTGCCAGAGAGAGTAAAAATCCCGACTATGAGAGGAAGGTACATGATATTCTGGCGGCATTTCAGATTGAATATGAAAAATTCCGGTTTGATTATAAGATCGTCATGGGGAAGTCCATCAGAGAGATCAGTGAGAAAAACGCTTATGTGAGCTTTATCAAGAGCATCCATCAGAGAATGCGGATCAACAATATTTACTTTGTGAAGCCGGAGGATGTGGCAACTTATGAGGAGTATGAGTATATTCTGAACGAGCTGAGCGACATTCATAAAAAGGGAGATCCCTTGGATGAAAGAGTGCTGGCCTATTGTCAGCCCGTATTTAATCTGAAGACAGGAAAGTATGATACAGCGGAGGCTTTGATGAGACTGAATCTACCGGGAAAGGGGATGATCTTCCCGGATAAGTTTATTCCACTGGCGGAGGCGAACGGCTATATCCATAATCTGACGGAGATCATTCTCAGAAAGACCTGCGAGGAGATTAAAAACCTGATCCGTGAGGAATATGAGGTGAATCGGATTTCTGTGAATGTATCCATGCTGGAGATGCGCGAGGAGGAATTTACAGGGGATATCAGCAGGATCATTGCGGAGAGCGGGATTCCCGAGGGGAGCATTGCCATTGAGATCACGGAATCCCAGAGTGAAAATGACTTTATGCTTTTGAAGGATAAGATCGGCGTTTTGAAAAACAAGGGGATCAAGTTCTACCTGGATGATTTCGGGACGGGGTACTCCAATATGGAGCGAATTCTGGAGCTGCCCTTTGACATTATCAAGTTTGACCGGTCCCTGGTGCTGGCCAGCGATGCCAGCAAGCGCTCGGAAAAGATGGTGGGAAGCCTGGCCAGCATGTTCGCCAATCTGGAGTATTCTGTGTTGTATGAGGGGATCGAGACCCAGGGGGACGAGGAGAGATGTGTCAATATGTCGGCCTCCTATCTTCAGGGGTATAAGTATTCCAGACCCGTGCCCATTGCGGAGCTGAGGAATTTTTTCTCCAAGGCGGGCAAAAATACTTGCATTTTCCAATAAGCTGAGTATAATGTTAGGTGTCTAACAAAAATGTTAGACACCTAACATTTTTTTGCACCGTTTAGAACCGCATATATTGAGGGATGTTATTTGGCTTTCGGAAGCTTATGTACAGGTTAGGCAGTATTTCGGAAAGGAGAGGGAATGGACGAGAACGGAGACAGAAAAATCGGTTTTGAACTGGGGATGATCAATAATCTGATCCGCAGAAGCCTGAATCAGAGATTTGCGGAGAATGGTCTGGAAGACCTCAGCGGCATGCAGGGACCGGTGATCGGTTTTATCTATGAACGCTGTGAGAAACAGGATGTATTCCAAAAGGATATCGAGAAATGGTTTCATATCCGGCGCTCCACAGCAACCGTGATGCTGCAGAATCTGGAGCAGAAGGCATTGATCGTGAGAGAGGCTGTTCCGGGGGATAAGAGACTGAAAAAGATCGTCCTGACGGAAAAAGCAAGGGAATGCCATAAACGGGTCCGGGTGCAGATTGATATTTTTCACACCGACCTGGAAAAGGGAATCTCTGCGAAGGAGAAGGAGCAGTTCCTGGATGTATTGGATCGGATCCGGGCCAATCTGGGGTGCGAGCCCTGCCGCTGTGAATGATCTACGGCCGGATCTAAGACATAAAAAAGACACAGAAAGGGAAATGAGATGTTAAAGACTTTAGGAAAACAGATCAAGGAATTTAAGAGGGATTCCATTCTGACTCCATGCTTTATGATCCTGGAGGTCATTATGGAAACGCTGATCCCCCTTCTCATGGGCTCCATCATCAATGAGGGCGTGGAAGCGGGAAACATGCAGCATATTTACCTGATGGGAGGCGCCATGCTTGTCACGGCATTGGTGAGCCTCTATGCCGGTGCCATGGGCGGAAAGTACGGCGCCAGGGCATCCACCGGTTTCGCAAAGAATCTAAGGGAGGCGATGTATGAGAACATCCAGACCTTCTCCTTTGCGAATATTGATAAGTTTTCAACCGCCGGTCTGGTGACAAGGCTCACGACGGATGTGAGCAACCTGCAAAACGCCTATCAGATGATTCTGCGTATGTGCATCCGGGCGCCCTTCAGCCTGATCATCGCTATGGCAGCCAGCTTTTTTGTGAGTCCGAGGATCGCTTCGATCTACCTCATTGCTGTGCTGATCCTGGGAACGGTGCTGATCATTATCATGAGATTTGCCATGAAGTATTTCTCCCACTTATTCGAGAAATACGATGCCCTGAATGAGAGCACCCAGGAGAATATCTCTGCAGCGAGAGTGGTCAAGGCCTATGTCCGGGAGGACTACGAGATTGATAAGTTTAAGAAGGCCAGCGGCGATGTGCATGACTTAGGTCTGAAGGCGGAGAAGATGGTGATCCTGAGCAGCCCGTTTATGCAGGCAACGGTTTATATCTGTATCCTGCTCATCAGCTGGGTGGGGGCGCATATGATCGTCAGTGAGGAGCTTCAGGTGGGCGATCTCTCCACGCTTCTTGCCTACTGCATGAACATCCTGATGAATCTGATGATGCTCTCCATGGTGTTTGTCATGATCACCATGAGTATGGCCAGCGCAAAGCGTGTCTGCGAGGTGCTGAATGAAGAGACCACCATCAAGAATCCGGAAAACCCGGTGATGGAAGTAAAGGATGGCAGCATTGTATTTGACCATGTGACCTTCCGTTACAACGAAAATTCAGAGACGCCTGTATTGGATGACATAAATCTGAAGATCGCCTCCGGCGAGACCATCGGTATTCTGGGCGGTACAGGTAGCTCCAAGACCAGTCTGGTGAATCTCATCAGCAGACTGTATGATGTATCCCAGGGCTCCGTTCTGGTGGGCGGAAGGGATGTGCGGGATTATGACCTGGAGGTCCTTCGAAATCAGGTTTCCGTTGTGCTGCAAAAGAACGAACTGTTCTCCGGAACCATTCTGGACAATCTGCGCTGGGGGGATGAAAGCGCCAGCGAGGAAGATTGCGTGAGGGCATGTAAAATGGCCTGTGCGGATGAGTTTATCGAGAAGATGCCGGAGGGCTACAACACCCGCATTGAGCAGGGGGGTACCAATGTATCCGGCGGACAAAAGCAGAGGCTTTGTATCGCCAGAGCGCTTCTGAAAAAGCCTAAGGTATTGATCCTGGATGACAGCACCAGCGCGGTGGATACGGCTACGGATGCCAAGATCCGCAAGGCCTTTGCTGAGGAGATCCCGGGGACGACTAAGCTGATCATCGCCCAGAGAATTTCCAGCGTGATGCATGCGGACCGGATCATTGTCATGAATGACGGCAAGGTGGATGATGTGGGAAATCATGAGGAGCTTTTAGGGAGAAACGCGATTTACCGCGAAATCTATGAGGCACAGACCGGTGGTAATCGTGATTTTGATGAGAATGGAGGTGAGCACTGATGGCAGAGGAAAGACAAAGCGGGCAGAACAACCAGCCCAAGGGTAATATGGGCAGACCTCCCAGAGGTGTAAAGCCCCCCAAGGTGGAGAATGCCGGAAAGATTTTCATGCGATTGGTTGCTTATGTGGGGAAATATTACTGGCTGCACTGGATCGCCGTGGCGATCTGCATCGTGATCAGCGTATTGGCGAACATTCAGGGAACGCTGTTTACCAAGACCCTGATCGACGAGTACATCAAACCTCTTTTGGAGGCAGCCCGCGGCGGCATTACGCCGGACTATTCCGGATTGCTTCAGGCCATGTCCAGAGTGGCGATCTTTTACGCACTGGGAATCCTGTGCGCTTATCTGCAGAGCAGAATCCTTTTGGTGGTAACCCAGGGAACCATGAGGCGGCTGCGGGACGAGATGTTTGAGCATATGGAGAAGCTCCCCATCAGGTATTTCGACACCCATTCCCATGGGGATGTGATGTCTCTTTACACCAATGATGTGGATACCCTCCGCCAGATGATCAGCCAGAGCATGCCCCAGATGTTCAACTCCGTCATCACGGTGGTGAGCACCTTTGTCAGCATGATCGTCTTAAGCATACCGCTGACAGTGCTGACCATTGTCATGGTGGGAGTGATGCTGGTGGTGTCCGGCAAGATCGCGGGACTCTCCGGCAAGAACTTCATCGAGCAGCAAAAGAATCTGGGTAAGGTGAACGGTTATATCGAAGAGATGATGAGCGGGCAGAAGGTGGTGAAGGTTTTCTGCCATGAGGAAAAGAGTCTGGCAGAGTTCAAGGAGCTGAACAATGCCCTCTTTGAGAGCGCGGACAAGGCAAACCGCTTTGCCAATATCATGATGCCCATCAATGCACAGCTGGGAAATGTCTCCTATGTGCTCTGCGCCTGCGTGGGGGGTGCGCTTGCCCTCAGTACGAGGAGCAGCTTTACTATCGGCGGACTGACCGCCTTCCTGACCTTAAACAAGGGCTTTAACATGCCCATCAATCAGGTGAGCATGCAGATGAACAGTATTGTCATGGCGCTGGCCGGGGCAAAGCGTGTATTTGACCTCCTGGATGAGAAGCCGGAGGTGGATGAGGGCTATGTGACTCTGGTTCACGCAAAGAAGGAAAACGGACAGCTGGTGGAATGCGAGGAGCGCACGGGACTTTGGGCGTGGAAGCATACCCATCAGGCCGACGGCAGCGTGACCTATGTGGAGCTGAAGGGCGAAGTGGTATTTGACGGCGTGGACTTCGGCTACACGGACGATAAGATGGTTTTGCATGATATTAAGCTTTTTGCCAAACCGGGACAGAAGATTGCCTTTGTAGGCTCCACCGGTGCAGGAAAGACTACCATCACCAATCTGATCAACAGGTTTTACGATATTCAGGACGGCAAGATCCGATACGACGGGATCAATGTCAATAAGATCAAGAAGGCGGATCTGAGAAGATCCCTGGGAATCGTTTTGCAGGAGACCAATCTGTTCACAGCCTCCGTCATGGACAATATCCGATTCGGCAAGCTGGACGCCACGGATGAGGAGGTCATCGCCGCTGCAAAGCTGGTCAATGCAGATACCTTTATCCGGCAACTCCCGGAGGGCTATAACACGGTGCTCACCGGAAACGGTGCAAACCTGAGTCAGGGTCAGCGCCAGCTCCTTTCCATCGCCAGGGCTGCTGTGGCGGATCCTCCGGTATTGATCCTGGATGAGGCGACAAGCTCCATCGATACCAGAACCGAGAAGATCGTGCAGGACAGCATGGACAGACTGATGGGCGGAAGGACCACCTTTGTGATCGCACACAGACTTTCCACGGTACAGAACAGCGATTGTATCATGGTCATGGAGCAGGGCAGGATTATAGAGAGGGGTACTCATGATGAGCTGCTGAAGGAGAAGGGCAAGTATTATCAGCTCTATACCGGGAATCATATTTCTGCATAAGGCAAAATGTTAAAAATATGATGTCCATGCAAATGTAAGTCATTTTATAGTGCATGGATCTGAATAGAAAAATAGACGGGAAAAAGGAGTTGGTAGAATGGAAGAGGTCAATATTTCACCCATCGAAAGATTTTTGAGGTATGTGAAGGTAGATACGCAGTCGGATGAGTACAGCGGGCTGCACCCCAGCACAGCGAAGCAGCATAACCTGGCAAAAATGCTGGTGGAAGAATTGCAGGAGATGGGGGCGCAGGAGATCACATATGACCGGGAGAAGTGCTATGTGTATGCAACGGTTCCTGCAACGCCCGGATGCGAGGCGGCGCCTGTCCTGGGATTTATCTCCCACATGGACACCTCTCCGGCGGTGACGGGGGAGAATGTAAAG
>CACXDS010000028.1 GCA_902766425.1 uncultured Lachnospiraceae bacterium | reverse complement strand
GGAAAACTCCTATCCCAGACTACCCTTTGATTATTCTCTTCTTCCTCCACTGGATAACTAGGATCACATTTTTTCGGATCCGGACTATTAGAAAGGCAGGCTTACTTTAAATGGAACAATGGATGCTGGACGATCTGGTCAAAGATATTCCCCGTCAAAAGCTGGAGCTTCTTTCCTCCCTTATGAATCGCAAAGCGGGCAATGATCCCAAGGAGGTCATGAGACAGATGCTTCCGCTGATCAAGGAGGCAAAGGAAAATGGCCTTCAATTCACTCCTTCGGAGGTGTCTGCAGCCATAGCGGCGATCCGCAAATATAGCGACTCTTCCGAGAATTCGCGTATAGACGAAATCCTGAGGAAAGCAAATTATGGGAACGGAAAATCGAATCACTGATCGGATCAAGTAGAAAAGGCTCCGCAATCAGATTGCGAAGCCTTTTGTTTTGATCTTGTATGATAGCTGTCAATTCGCTAAAGCAATTATTTCGCCACAATATTCACCAGACGCCCGGGCACATAGATTTCCTTGATCACATTGCCGGTAAGCTTGTCTCCGAGAGCTTCCTTCGCCTTGGCGATGGCACTGTCCTGCGCCTCATCCTTTGAAATCTGAATCGTAGCGCGCACCTTACCGTTCAGCTGTACTGCAATTTCCACCGTACTTTCGATGGTCTTAGCCTCCTCATAGGTAGGCCAGGTCTGCTGATATACTCTTCCCTCAAAGCCGACAGCCTGCCACAGCTCTTCCGTGATATGGGGTGCCACAGGATTTAAGAGGAGCAGTAAAGTGCGATATTCGCCTTTTGTCACTGCATTCTTTTTGGTAAATTCATTGATCAGCCCCATCATTGCCGCAATGGCGGTATTGTACTTCAGTGTCTCAAAGTCAGAGGACACCTTTTTAATGGTCTGATGCAGCTTGGTCTCCAGATCCGTACTGTAGCCCTCACCATCCACCAGAATATCCTGAAGCTTCCATACTCTCTCCAGGAATCTGCGGCAGCCCTTCACGCCGTCCTCACTCCATGCAGCCGAGAGATCAAACGCACCGATGAACATCTCATAGGTGCGAAGCGTATCTGCTCCGTAATCCCTTACAATATCGTCAGGATTTACCACATTTCCGCGGGATTTGGACATTTTTTCCCCATTGGATCCAAGGATCATGCCATGACTGGTCCTCTTCTGATAAGGCTCCGGACAGGGAACCACCTTCTGGTCATAGAGAAAACGATGCCAGAAACGGGAATAGAGCAAATGCAATGTGGTATGCTCCATCCCTCCATTATACCAGTCAACAGGGAGCCAGTATTTCAAAGCCTCCTCGCTGGCAAGTGCCTCTTTGTTGGTGGGATCCGTATAGCGCAGGAAATACCAGGAGGAGCCTGCCCACTGAGGCATGGTATCCGTCTCACGTTTTGCAGGTCCGCCGCAGCAGGGACATGTGGTATTCACCCAATCAGTCATAGCAGCCAGAGGGGATTCCCCGTTGTCCGTAGGCATATAGCTCTCCACCTCGGGAAGCTCCAGCGGAAGCTCGCTCTCATCCAGCGGAACAAAACCGCACTTTTCACACTTCACAATGGGAATGGGCTCTCCCCAGTATCTCTGACGGGAAAATACCCAGTCACGGAGCTTGTAATTTGTCTTGCTGGTGCCGATCCCCTTTTCCTCCAAGAATGCGATGATCTTCTGCTTGGCATCGGCAACGGAAAGTCCATTTAGGAAATCGGAATTCACCAAGGTACCTGTCTGCACATCTGTAAACACCTGCTCCTGCACGGAAACGGGGCTGCCGGCCACCACCTCGATGATGGGAAGGTTAAACTTCTTTGCAAAATCCCAGTCCCTCTCATCATGAGCGGGAACTGCCATAATGGCACCGGTCCCATAGCTCATCAATACATAATCGGAGATCCAGATGGGAATCTCTTTATTATTGACGGGATTTACAGCGGTAAGTCCCTGAATGCAAACGCCGGTTTTTTCCTTCGCCAGCTCTGTCCGTTCAAAATCCGACTTCCTGGCAGCCTTTTCCCGATAGGCTACAACCTCTTCCCAGTTGCCGATCTCCTCTTTATATTTGTCGATCAGGGGATGCTCGGGAGAAATGACCATATAGGTTGCGCCAAAGAGGGTATCCGGACGGGTGGTATAGATCCGTAGCTTGTCCTCCTTGCCGGCGAGAGCAAAATCCACCTCCGCTCCCTGGGACTTACCGATCCAGTTTCTCTGGGAAACCTTCACCTTTTCGATATAGTCCACGGAATCAAGTCCCTCCAGAAGCTTATCCGCATAGGCCGTGATCTTCAGCATCCACTGGCTCTTTACCTTGCGCACCACTTCACTG
>CACXDS010000027.1 GCA_902766425.1 uncultured Lachnospiraceae bacterium | reverse complement strand
TTTGCTGCTTGGAACTTCCGTAAATGTTGTTGCACCCTAGAAAAGGAGCGCCAAAGGGCGCCGGGGAAGGGGAGCAGAAAATGAAGCGGGAAAATCGGAAAAAATGGCTTTTATTCTTGTATGTGGGAGTTTATTTTGCAATCCACATACTCTATGCAAAGGTGCTTTGCAAGGTACTGGAGATGCCAATGATGGTCAGCGTTGTCATCCAGTTGACATCGTATCTGATCCTGGGAGCAGGGGGAATTTGGCTGTTCCGAAAAGAGCTGGCAGAGGGGCTGAAGGCCTGGAGGGAGCAGCTTTGGAAATGCTTTTTGTGGTTTGCGGGGGCATATGTGGGGGATATGGTTTTGATGACAGTGTTCTCCCTTCCTTTGGGAATCTTCTTCCCGGAGTATGTGGCCAGTAATGAAAATAATGTGGCGCTGCTGGTGGGAAGGGTGCCGGGGATTCTTTTGTTTCTGATTCTTGGCGTCATGGGTCCCATTACGGAGGAGGTGATCTTTCGGTTGCTTCCGATGCGGTGGGGCGTGCCTGCGATCTTGGTGATGGCTCTGTGCTTTGGATTGATCCATGTGCATGCTTTTACAGTGCAGGAGCTTTTGTTTAATCTGCCGCATGTGGCCACGGGGCTGGTATATGGGTTTGTCCTGTATAAGAGCCGCAATGCGACAATTCCTGTGGGACTGCATGTGCTGAATAACAGCATGGCTCTGCTTGGGATACTGCTGGGCTAGAATGGGGGCGATAAAATATTGCCGTCCCGGGTTTCAGTGCCACCCAGAGTCAGGTGCAAAGAAGCTTTTTCCTGAGGAACTTTAATGGCTTCCGCCCTTTCCCTGCGGTAGTGGCTGGGGGAAATCCCAAGGAACTTGCGGAACTGGCGGCAGAAATGCTCCACATTGTTGTAGCCGCAGTCCTCGGCAATCTCGCGGACGGACTTTGCCGTAGAAATGAGCTGATCCTGGGCGCGTTTTAATCGCTGCAGGATCACATCCTCCATGCAGGAGGAGCCAAACATGTTTTTATAAATTGCCTGTAAATATCCGGAGCTTAAATGGAGCTCCTGCGCCATGGCGTCAACGCTCCAGGAGAGCTCCGGATTATTGTATATGCGTTTGCGCAGATCCAGCATCTCCTGCATGTGGGGATTGCCCGCAGGGCGGGAACAGCTCTCTGCCAGCTTTAGAAGCAAAGCTTTCAGAAGATGGGACAGAACCTCTGTGCTCTCAGAGCTTTCGATGGTGGATTCCCAGGTCATAAGCTTGAAAAGGTCATGACAATATTCAGCATCCCCTGCCTGAAAGGGCTGGTTTTTCAGGGGAAGCAGGTCTGCATAGGACTCATCACAGCGGAAACGGATCCAGTCGTTCGCATAGTTTTCCTCGCAGGAACGGTAGAGGACAAAGGAGCCGGGAGCATAGAGAATGGCTGTACCGGCGGGAAAACGCCGAAATTCCCCGACAGGCAGGGGCTCCGCCGGCAGCCTTCTGGACTCGCCGATGACATGGGAAATGGTCAAATTTCCGGTGGAGGAGGGCGTATTGTTTTTTAAGGGCTTTTCATCCACAAGATAAAATTCCGCAGGGGTGGAGGTCAAAAGGAGCAGATAGGACTGGTGACCCTTGGGAAGCCCATAGACAAAGCCTGCGGGATGGGTTCCGTCGTAACCGATAAAATCAATTTCCAACATATCGTGATTTCTCCTGATGGTTCTCGAAGCATGCCCAAAGCTTCCGGGCGATTTCCGCGCATAAAGGAATGGCTGTTGCTTTTGGATTCTTTGCAATATGAGAATAGATCAATTTTTTAAAAGTATAAATCATTGGAAAGACAGAGTCAAGAAGTTAAACTGAAAATAAGACTGCGAAAGTGTCTGCAAAATACTGTAAAAGCGGAAAATGCTATAAAAAGAGCAGAAAGAGCCGTAAAGAGCAGGAAGAGCCGTAAAGAGCAGAACAAGCGGAAAGAGCTGTCGGGTCGGAAGAAGCTGACATGTCGGCAGGGATTGAAAAGCAGGAAAACGGAAAGGGCGATAAGGATGCTCTACTGCTGCAGAGAAAACATGATCGGAGGAAGCGTGTTATGAAAAAATTAGGTTTGAATCCATATCTGCCGTCCTGGGAGTATATTCCGGACGGAGAGCCTTATGTGTTTGGGGACAGGGTATATGTGTATGGCTCCCACGACAAGTATAACGGGCATGTATTTTGTCTGGGGGATTATGTGACCTGGTCAGCTCCCGTGGATGACCTGGGCAATTGGAGATATGAGGGAGTGATCTATGAAAAGACCCAGGATCCCCTGAACCGGGAGGGTAAGATGTGTCTCTACGCGCCGGATATGACCATTGGGCCGGATGGAAAATATTATCTGTATTATTGTCTGGATAAGGTTCCGGTGGTATCGGTGGCTGTTTCTGACAACCCTGCCGGAAAATTTGAATTTTACGGATATGTGCACTATGCGGATGGCACGAAGCTGGGAGAAAAGGCGGGGGATGAGCCCCAGTTTGATCCCGGCGTGATCACTGAAAACGGCAGGACATACCTATATACCGGCTTTTGCGGGCGGGGGGATAAGTCCAGGACGGGATCCAGACTGCAGGTGCTGGGAGAGGATATGCTGACCATTCTTGAGGAGCCGGTGACGGTAGTGCCCGGGGTGGAATATCAGGAGGGGACGGGCTTTGAGGGACATGCGTTCTTTGAAGCTTCTTCCATCAGAAAGGTGGGCGAGAAGTATTATTTCATCTATTCCTCCACTCCCATGCATGAGCTCTGCTATGCAACGGCGGATGATCCCAGAGGACCTTTCACCTATGGAGGAGTCATTGTCAGCAATTGTGACATTGGTGTCACAAAGGATAAGCCGGCGGAGTTGCCTGTGGCTTATGGCGGAAACAATCACGGCAGCATAGTTGAGATTGGCGGGAAATGGTACATCTTTTATCACAGACAGACCAACGGAACCTGGTACAGCAGGCAGGGCTGCGCGGAGGAAATCCGGATCCTTCCGGACGGCCGGATCCCTCAGGTGGAGATCACTTCCTGCGGTTTAAACGGCGGCCCGCTTCCCGGAAAGGGAACCTATGGCGCTTACCTTGCATGCAATCTCTTTACGGACAAGCCCATGCCCTATGTGGGCGGGGATGCCTTCCCGAAGGTGATGCAGGACGGCCGGGACGGGGACGAGGAGCCGGGATATATCGGAAATATCAAGGAAAATGCCACAGCAGGCTTTAAATATTTTGATTTTAAGGGCGTGAAATCCATTACCATTACGGTGCGGGGCTATGCCAATGGTGCTTTTGAGGTGCGCACGCAGCGGGAGGGGGCGGTGCTGGCCACAATTCCCGTGGAATATACCAATGTCTGGGAGGATTACACAAGCGAGATCGCCATTCCGGACGGCGTGGGGGCTCTTTACCTGACCTATAAGGGCGGCGGAAACGCGAGCCTGTTGCAGTTTACGCTGGCGTAGCCGGAGCGGAAAAATGTGATATCTGTGTCGGGGTCGGTTTCTTGACGGTATACGCTGTCACAGGCGGGAGACGGCTCAGAAGGCCGGTGAGACTCCAGCGATGCATGTGATATGCTGCCACAGGCGGGAGACGACTTCGGGCGGCGGCGCGGAGAGGCATGAATCCCGGAGGGAGATGCATGAAAAGAAAAGAGTGGAAAAGATGGATGCTTGGAGCTTGTACTGCGCTTCTGCTGGCGGGATGCGGCGGAGCGGGAAGCAGGCCCTTGGAAGGCAGCCTGGGGAATGCGGAGAGGACGGAAGCCGGCGACCCGGGAAGTGCGGATAGGGACAGCGCAGAAAGGACAAGCGACGGAGAAAGCGCAGAAAACGCAAGCGAAGGGAACAGCGCAGAAAAGGGTCCGGAAAACGGCACGAACGATAACAGCGAAGTAAACAATAACGGTAACAATCACGATGAAAACAAGGAGGGAAAAGAAATGGATTATGCGGAGCTTTTTAAGGGAATGAAGCTGGCAAAGAGCTTCAAGGGGGTGACAAACAACAATCCCATCATTGAGCAGCATTACGGCGCAGATCCCTATGCGCTGGTGTATGGGGATGAGGTGTATTTTTACATGACGGCGGACGCCTATGAGAGGGATGCGGCGGGCGAGATCACAACAAATACCTATGGCAAGATCAGGAGCCTGTATGTGGTTTCCACCAAGGATATGATCAATTTCACGGATCACGGCGAGATCACCATTGCCGGGGAGGGGGGCGCAACAAAGTGGGCGCACAATTCCTGGGCACCTGCGGCTGCCTGGAAGCTGGTGGATGGAAAGCCTAAATTCTTCCTGTATTTTGCGGACAATGGCGGAGGCATTGGCGTGGTTTGCGCAGACAGTCCCGTTGGCCCCTTTAGGGACGAGCTGGGCCATGGCCTGATCAGAAGGGATATGGAGAACTGCGGCAATGTGGAATGGCTCTTTGACCCGGCTGTCCTGGTGGATGATGACGGAAAGGCTTATATCTACTTTGGCGGCGGCGTGCCCAAGGATGGGGACGGCAATCCCAAGGCAGCTCATCCCATGACGGCAAGATGCGCACAGCTCGGGGAGGATATGATGAGTCTGGTGGATGTTCCCAAGACCATTGACGCCCCTTATCTCTTTGAGGATTCCGGCATTCACAAATACGGTGATACCTATTATTACACCTATTGCAGCAATTTCAGCGTGGATCAGGCGGGCAAGGATGAGTATGGTATTGAGAACGGTGAGATCTGTGTGATGGAGAGCAAGAGCCCCCTCGGGCCCTTCACCTTCAAGGAGCGGATCCTTCGCAATCCCGGATATTACTGGGGCGTTGGCGGCAATAATCATCACGCTGTGTTCAAGTTCAAGGATCAGTGGTACATCACCTATCACACCCGCATTCTGGAGACGGAGCAGAAGATCGGAAAGGGATATCGCTCCACCAGCATCGACGAGTTCACCATGGGTGCGGATGGCACCATCGGCGATATTAAGATGACCAAGGATGCCAGAAAGCAGGTGGGCTTCTTAAATCCTTATGAGAGGATCAGCGGTGCGACCTTTGCGGTGATGGGCGGCGTGGATACGGCTCCCGCAGATGAGGTGAGCAAAAAGTACGGCTGCGGAAATCTGCTTTTGACCGCTATCGATGACGGGGATTTTGTGAAGCTGCAGGGCGTGGATTTCGGCGACAAGGGCGCTGCCACCATCAAGGCCACTGTAAAGACCAACGGCAGGGACGGTGTGATCCGGGTGACCACCAAATTCCTCAATGGGGATGTGGCGGGGTATCTGCCTGTGAAGGGGGACGGCAAGGAAACCACAGTCTGCGAGGCAAAGCTGGACACCGCCATCACCGGAGTGCAGGATGTATATTTCACTTTCAGCGGCGAGGGTTACGAGATCGTGGATTGGAGCTTCGAGTAATGCGCTTCAAGCGAGTAACAGAAGGCTCGGTATTTGACTGATAACAGCTTTGGGAGGGCATATGAGCAGAATGGAGATTCGGGTAAAGGCCGGGGATCATGCAGAGTTTCACAATCAGGTGGACTATTGCATCGGTACCGGAAGAATGGGGCTGGCGCTCCACAAGGAATATCATGATCAGCTGAAGCTGGTACAGGATGAGATCGGATTTCAGCACATTCGCGGACATGGACTGTTCTGCGATGATATGGCGATCTATCAGGAGCACCGGGAGAATCCCTGGGATAAGGACAGTCCCTGTGAGGTGGAATATAATTTCACCTATCTGGACAGAGTGATGGATGATTATCGAAGCCTGGGACTGAAGCCCTTTTTGGAGCTGGGCTTTATGCCGGAGCGCATGGCCAGCGGCACCCAGACCATCTTTTACTGGAAGGGCAACACCACGCCGCCGAAATCCTATGAGGCCTGGAAGGATATGGTGCAGGCGCTCCTGCGCCATCTGATCGGGCGCTACGGGGAGGAGGCCTATTCCTATCCCATCGAGGTGTGGAACGAGCCGAATCTGCCGGGCTTTTGGTACAAGGCGGATATGGAGGAGTACTTTAAGCTTTTCAGGGAGTCCTTTTACGCCATCAAGGAGGTGAGCCCGAGGTTTAGGGTGGGCGGGCCTGCGGTCTGCGGAGGCACGGACGAGAAATGGATCAGCGCCTTTATGGAATTCTGCCATGTGAATCAAATTCCGGTGGATTTTGTGACCAGGCATCATTACACCACAGAATTCCCGGAGCGGGACGGACATTACGGCTATGCAGAGCTCATGGACGAGGAGGATGGCTTTGCCAATCTGAAGACCACCCGGGACATCATCGACAGATATGAGGAGTACAGGGGGCTGCAGATTCATATCACGGAGTATAATACCTCCTATATTCCCAACTGTCCTCTTCACGATACAAATCAGAATGCGGCCTATATCGCAAAGCAGCTCTCCAGACTGGGGGATGGGAACGAGTCCTATTCCTACTGGACCTTTGGGGATGTGTTTGAGGAGCAGGGCGTGCCATTTACCCCCTTCCACGGGGGCTTCGGACTGGTGGCAAACGGGTGCATTCCCAAGCCCACCTTCTGGACCTTTGTATTCTTTAAGAATTTAAAGCGTGGTGAGGGAGAATGTGTTTTCAAAAATGACAATGCTGTCATAATGAAAATGAAGGATGGCTCCTTCCGGGGCGTTTTGTGGAATGATACCAGAAAGCGGGCCGGGAAGGATATGACGGTGAAGCTCTCGCTGGAGGCTCCCGCCGGAGAGTATTGTATTTTGACAAAGCGGGTGGATGAGGATACCTGTAATCCGCTGAAGCTCTGGCATGATATCGGAGAACCGGCCAACCCGGACAAGGCGCAGACAGAGCTGATCAAGTCTGCGGCGCAGCCCTTTGTGCGGACCATGCGCCGTAAGGCAGTGGCGTGTACCTGCGCGGCAGGAGCTGCGAGCGGGGCAATCGGGATGGCTTTCAGTGACCCGGAGAATGGGACAAAGAGAATCGCACCTGTTGATTTGGTCCTGGAGTTTGAGGTGGAGCTCAAGGAGAACGCAGTAGTTTACTTTGAGGCAAAGAATGCGCCGGTGAAGCCTGATCGGGGATATCACTATGAGCATGTGACCCAGCAGAAGGGGATCAATCCGCTGACCTGCCTGGATTATCCGGATGTGGATGTGATCCGTGTGGGGGATACCTATTACATGGTGAGTACCACCATGTATTTCATGCCGGGCTGTGAGATCCTGCGGTCCTACAACCTAAAGGATTGGGAGCATGCGGCCTTTGTCTATGACAGACTGGACTCCACTCCGGGGCAACGCCTGGAGGGGGAGGAGAATATCTATGGTCAGGGCATGTGGGCGGCCAGCCTAAGGTATCATGAGGGAATGTATTATGTGATCTTTGTGGCCAATGACACCCATAAGACCTATCTGTACCGGGCAAAGGATATTGAGGGACCTTGGGAGAAGAGCGAGATCAAGGGCTTCTACCATGACAATTCCCTGCTCTTTGACGATGACGGCAGGGTGTATATTGTCTATGGCAACCGGGAGGTGCATCTGACGGAGCTTGCGCCGGACCTCAGCGGGCCGAAGGAGGGCGGACTTGACAGGATTGTCATAAAAGACCGGGACGATGCCTATCTGGGCTATGAGGGAGCGCATTTTTATAAGATTAATGGGAAGTATTATATTTTCTTTATTCACATGCCCAGAGAGACGGGGCGGAGGACGGAGGCCTGCTTTATGGCGGATTCCCCGGAGGGTGAGTTTACCGGCGGGGATGTGATGAGCGATGACAGAGGGTATTGCGGCAGCGGCGTTGCCCAGGGTGGCATCGTGGATACGCCGGAGGGAAATTGGTATGCCATTCTCTTTCAAGACAGCGGAGCAGTGGGAAGAATTCCCATACTCATGCCCATGCGCTGGAATCAGGAGACCGGTATGCCGGAGCTTGGAAACAGGGATGGGAAGATCCCTCAGATCTTCCCTACGCCGGACAGCAGGCCGGGATATGTTTATGAGAGCCTCGTGGGAAGCGATGACTTCCGCGGGTGCGGAGAGAGGATCGAAGGCAGTGAGTCCGCACGCAAGTACGCAAGCTTTGGCTTTAAGAGCCGCTGGCAGTTCAATCACGAACCGGATATGACACTTGTGTCAAAAGATGCGGAGAAGGGAATCGTCACGATCCGCACGAATAAGCTGAGCAGAAATCTGGTGCAGGCAAGGAATGTGCTGACACAGAGGACTATGTATCCCGGCTGTGCCGCCGAAGTGCTGGTGGATGGCTCCGGCCTTGGGGAAGGGGACTATGCAGGACTGTGTTTACTGGAGAGCGCATATGCATTTATCGGCCTTACCAGACGAAACGGAGAATTGTGGCTTGTGATGAAAAACCGTAAGGCCCCTGATGGACTCTGGGGTGAGAGGCGAGATGTTGAGCCCGGCGATGAGCTGGCGGCAGTGAAGGTAACGCCCTCCATGCTACAGGAAGGTCCATATGTCGATGCAAACGCAGAGACCAAGATGGCGGAGAACGCTGAGGAGAACAAGACCTCCGAGGCAACCAAGGATGGCGCCTCTGTACAGGAATCAGGCAAGGAAGGCAATTCGGTGCAGGAATCCGGCAACACATGGGTGCGTCTGCGCGCAGAAGCAGATTTTGCTTATATGCGGGACGAGGGCAGACTGTATTATATGGATGGAGATGAGAGGAAGGCGCTGGGACCTGTATCTAAACTACAGTTTAAGCTGGATCATTTTACAGGTGTGCGTTTCGGACTCTTTGTGTACAGCACGGAGAAGCCCGATGCCTGCGCCGGCTTTGCGGACTTTATTTATCAGAAAAAAGTGGACGGAATGTGGGAAAGGTGTTAGACTGCGCAGTTTCTAAAATTCTAAAATGTTTATAAAGTCCTTGCATCTGCTTTGGGGAAATGCTATAGTATCCTCAAAGCAGATTTTC
>CACXDS010000026.1 GCA_902766425.1 uncultured Lachnospiraceae bacterium | reverse complement strand
GGAGCGGGAGGCGGACCAAAGACCGAAAGCAGCCTGCCGAGAAGGAGCGGGGCGGAGTGCAAAGACAGGAATAGACCTGGGGAAAAGGAGTTAGAAATGGATAGAATGGAGATCAAGGGAAAAGTAAATACAGCAATCTGCTACGCAAGAGTGGTGGAGGAGGAAGCCATCGAGCAGATCCGCCGAATGTGTGATTATCCCATGACGGAGGGGGCAAAGATCCGCATCATGCCGGATGTACATGCAGGGAAGGGCTGCACCATCGGCACTACTATGACCATAGTGGATAAAGCTGTGCCCAATGTCGTGGGTGTGGATATCGGTTGCGGTATGTATACGGTTAATCTGGGAAAGGGAGAGATTGATTTCGAAAAGGTGGATGAGGCAGCTCATTTCATCCCCTCCGGGAAAAATGTCTGGGAGGGACGGCAGGAGAGATTTGATCTGCTGGATCTGAGATGCTACAGGGACCTGAAGGATACCAAGCGGCTGGAGAGATCCCTGGGGACTCTGGGGGGCGGCAATCATTTTATCGAGATCGATCAGGCCGCGGATGGTACCAAGTATCTGGTGATCCACTCCGGCAGCCGTAATCTGGGGAAGCAGGTGGCGGAGCTGTATCAGCAGCTGGCCATCAATCTGAGCCGGGGCTACGGGGATTATCTGGAGAAAAGGGATGAGCTGATCCGTACCTACAAGGAGCAGGGGAGACGCAGCGAGATCCAGGCAGCGCTGAAGCAGCTGAAATGGGAGGTCTATGAGGCGGAGACCCCCATGCCTGAGGATCTGTGCTATCTGTCCGGCAGTTACCTTGAGGATTATCTCCATGATGTGGAGATCTGCCAGGCCTTTGCAAGAAGGAGCCGGGAGAAGATGGCGGAGGTACTTATGGAGCGCAGCGGCCTTAGCGGCGGCGAGGCCTTCCACACTATCCACAACTACATCGATACAAAGGAAATGATCTTAAGAAAGGGCTCCATCGCAGCTCATAAGGGAGAAAAGGTGCTGATCCCCATCAATATGCGGGATGGAAGCGTACTTGCCATAGGCAAGGGGAATCCTGAGTGGAATTACTCTGCTCCCCACGGCGCGGGGAGATTGATGTCCAGAACCAAGGCGAAAAACACCCTTACGCTGGAGGAGTACCGCAGTACCATGGCGGGCGTATATACCACCTCCATCAATGAAAACACATTGGATGAGGCCCCCATGGCATACAAATCTCTGGATGACATCATTGATGTGATACGGGAAACCGTGGATGTCATCGATATCATGAAACCAATTTACAATTTTAAGGCTTCGGAGTAAACGGGGCGGGCATTTTCTTCGCCAATCCGGAGCCGAACGGAACTAAGCATCCGTGCGCGAAGCAGACTTAATCAAATGCGGAGAGAAATGAGGCGAACGCATGGAACGAAGCATCTGTGCGCGAAGCGAGCTTAATTAGGAGGAAGAAATGTTGCCCGTAATAGATATGATACAAACAGGAGAGAATATTGTCCGGTTGCGGAAAAGGGCCGGACTGTCGGTAAAGGACATACAGGAGGTTTTTGGATTCGGAACGCCCCAGGCTGTCTATAAATGGCAGCACGGCACTGCTATGCCCACCATAGATAATCTGGTGGTGCTGGCCGCAGTGCTGGGGGTGACCATCGACGAGATCCTCGTGGTGGGAACCGTAGCGTAAACGAAGCTGCTCAAGAAAGCGGCAGGCAGAGCGGAGGGTTTGGCAGCTGTCCGGCGCAGTGTAGCCGGAGGAATCCGTACATCCGGCCGGACTAAGCGGTGGAGGGCTGAGCGGTCTCCCACTGAAATACCATGTCGGGAAGGATGGCTCTGTCATCCACATAATAATCACAGGTGATCTTCCGGGAATTGTTGCCGTAATAGGCAACGGTTTCCGGAAGATTGTCATTTATGGCATCGAAATCAAGCCCCTGCTCCCGGCACCAGGCGATGGCTGTCTCAAGAGATTCCCCGGCGCGGCAGGTCCACAGGATTACTTTATTACCGCTCTCGCGCCAGGACCTGAGATATTCGATCAGACGGATGTTGGGTTCTCCAAGCTCCGGCCAGCTGCTAAAGCACAGCGTTCCGTCAAAATCAACAGCAATGATCTTATAATTTCTCTCCA
Organism: uncultured Lachnospiraceae bacterium; assembly: GCA_902766425.1. Lineage (GTDB taxonomy): Bacteria > Bacillota > Clostridia > Lachnospirales > Lachnospiraceae > Acetatifactor. The sequence continues at coordinate 1,207 of CACXDS010000026.1, read as the reverse complement.
TCATGACCCCCTCCTCCGTATGCGCCGTATGTGAGTTATTTGCCAATCACTCTTTTCCAAACACTTTATAAGTAATAAAAATCATATTTTCTGTCCGATAGTATGGACTGAATTCAAAAATGCTCAATAAGCGGCCGGAAAATATTGTTGTAAGCCTCGCAAGGAATTTGTGCTGCATTGCGATTTTTAGGAGTTATGGTAATATGAAATAGGGTTAGCCAGGGAGGGTGTTTTATGGCAAGAGAAATAGCAACAGGAGCTCAGAATTATTGCGAATTACGGGAAAAGAGTGCCTTTTATGTCGACAAGACGGCATTCATAAAGGAATGGTCTGGTCAGCAAGCTGATCCGGGAATGAAATAATGAAGGAAAGGGCTTTATTGATAATGATTTTTGATTAGTATATTTTTCCTTGCAATATAAGGAGATATGGACAATCGGTCAAACTAGTGCTACCATAATGTGAGTTGCAACGAACAAATATTTGATCTGTGGGGCCCACGGAGTGCGAAATCACCGGATGGGGAAAAGAGTATGGCGAAAATAACTAAGCTTAAGATAAATGATCTGATCCTGAAATTTCTGGCCTTCAGTGTGATCGGGTGGTTCTATGAAGTGTGCATCATGTGGCTGGAGATGCATGAAGGATTTGTGAACCGGGGCTTTCTGTACGGACCATGGCTGCCGATCTATGGCTTGGGCGGCATTGGGATCCTGCTATTGTTCGGCAGACTGAGGAAGAAAAAGCTGGCTGTGGGGAAGCTCTCGCTTACGCCGATTGTATGCTTTTGTCTGATCTGCCTTTTGGCAACCGCCCTGGAGCTGGGGGCCAGTTATCTGGTGGAGGGGCTTTTGGGGCATACGCTTTGGGATTATCGTTATACAAATTACGGACCGACCTTTCAGGGCAGGATTGCCGTCAGATCCACTTTGCAGTTCGGCCTGATCGGAATCGCGGTTCTCTATATTCTCTGCCCGCTGCTGGAGCGAAGCCTGGACCGGCTGCACAAAAAGGTGCCTCTGCTCTACTGGGGAGGGAGCCTTTTGACGGAGGGAGTCTTTCTGGTGGATCTGATCTATCATCTGATCCATGGAAGCAATGCATTATGGTAATGCAAATATCATCTTTTCCAAGACATTTGCCGCCAGGCTTAAGGGATGTTTTTTGTCCTTGATAAGGCAAATGTCTCTTGGAGGAATTTTTTCT
>CACXDS010000025.1 GCA_902766425.1 uncultured Lachnospiraceae bacterium | reverse complement strand
TGCATCCGATGTGACGGAAAAGGACGGAATGCATGACGGTGCATCCGACACTGCGGGAAAAGACGGAATGCAGGATGCATTGGCTGGTACGAACGGCAGTGGAATTGGGAAGCATGACACACTGGGTCTTGGAATTGGAGACAGTAACAGCTCTATCTTGAGAAATCAGGACGGCCTGAGTGCGGGATCCGGAATGGGAAGCAGTGGTTCTGTCCTGGATATCAAGATCGGGGATACTGTGGAGGATGGGACCGGAGCAAAGGCTGCGGACGAGGAAGCACAGGAAAAGAAGCCGCCCTATCTGAATAATTATCCTCCGGTGGATGACAGACCTGTGGGACGCTTTACCAACAAGAGACTGGATGACTGAACAAAAATGTAAGCATTACTGACCGAAAGGGGAGAAGGTTATGAAGGAATTCATCAAAGGAGCCAATCCGTATATGCCGCTTTGGGAGCATGTGCCGGATGGAGAACCCAGAGTATTTGAACATGAGGGGGAAAAAAGGGTATATGTCTATGGTTCTCATGATATTGAGCGGGATAAGTATTGCGGGCGGAATTATGTGGTATGGTCCGCTCCCGTGACGGATCTGACAGATTGGAAGTATCATGGCGTGGCCTATGAGACACATTATGATTCTATTCTGTATGCACCCGATGTGGTGAAGAGGGGTGACACCTATTACATGTACGCTGCGGAGCGCTGCGGAAGTCTCATTGTGGTGGCATCCTCCAAGACTCCCTGGGGGCCCTTTGAAAACCCTGTCGAGACCAAGCTGGGCTTTGATCCCGGTGTTCTGGTGGATGACGATAACAGAGTATATGCTTATTGGGGCGGCTGCGCTGCTCCCTGCTATATCGCTGAGATGGAAGAGGATATGGCGACCATCAAGGAGGGAACACTGGTGGAGAATCCTCTGGGGCATTCCACCTGTCCATGGAATCCGGTGGATGACGGGCATATCTCCTTGATCGACGCCTTCTTTGAGGCCTCCAGTCCCAGAAAGGTGATGGGAAAATATGTCTATATCTATTCCAAACGCTATGAAAAGCCCGTCCCGGAGCTGGGGGTATTTACGCCAAATAATGGCTTTTTGTCCTACCGCTTCAGTGACTCACCCTTTGGACCCTTTATCGGAGGCGGGGATTTCAGCTTTAACGGCGGTGAGATCCTGCGTGATTCGGAGGGCCTTGGCACTATGACCTATCGGTGGGGCAATAACCATGGCTCCATCATGGAAGTAAACGGAAAATGGTATGTGTTCTATCATCGTCATACCGGAACAACCGAGTATACCCGCCAGGCAATGCTGGAGCCTGTGGATGTGGCGCTGGGAACCGATGGCAATCTTTTTATCGGCGATATTAAATACTTAAACGGTGAGCCCGTTTCCTCCCGCCCCGTGGAGATGACCTCTCAGGGCGCCCATGTGAACGGCCTCGATGCCTATAAATGGATTTCTGCGGGATATGCCTGCCATATTTACGGTAGCTCCATGCGGGCCTACATAGAGCCGAGCTATGAGCAGAAGGATACCGTATCCACACCTGTTGTGGGCATTACCTCCGGCACCACTGTGGGCTTTAGGTATCTGCAGTTTGGGAACAATACGCCGGAATCAGTCAGCGTAGTGCTGGATCGCTATAAGCCCATGAAGATCAATGTAAGAATCGATTCCTACAAGGGGCGGATCATCTCCACCTTGGATCTCACTGATGGGGCAGAGGAAAACAGCTTCGATGGTGCAGCGCAGACAGGAAGTGCCGGAGCCTTTGAGAAGACAGCTCAGATCAGTGTGGGCGTGGTAGGAAAGCATGCGGTGTATTTTGAATTCCTCTCCGATCTGGAGGGAGAGATCGCGGCCTTCAACAGGTTTACCTTTTCATAAAAAATAGAAGGATTTGGCTCCCTGTCGTGATGTGATCAAGGCAGGGAGTTTTTTTGTTGCTCCTTGCGGAAACGAAATTCAGGCAAATTCAAAAAATAAATCCAGCAAATTCAAAATATAAATCCAACAAATTCAAAAAGCGGATTCAAAAAGTTCAAAAAGCTCAAAAAGTTTAAAAAGTGAAAAAAAGGAAAATATCAAAAAATGGGCAATAATTGGCAAATATTCACTTTATTTTGTCATGTGGGATAGCTACAATCATATATAGAACGATAAAATAACTCCCTTTTTACATTTGTGTTGCTCATGATAGAATAATTCAAATCTTGCTAATGTTTGTCAAGTGTTTTTTTTAGATTTTTAGCACTTTGTGGACAGAAAAAAAGAGTAACCTTAACAAGACCTGC
>CACXDS010000024.1 GCA_902766425.1 uncultured Lachnospiraceae bacterium | reverse complement strand
GCAATGCCATCGCCATCGGTAAGGTATCCCTCCTCCAAAGGCAGAATAGGGAGATCCTACCGCACCGGGTGGATGAGATCGAAACAGAAATTGAGAGACTGGAAAGGGCCAGAGGTACTGCTCTGAACCAGCTCAAGGATATCCAAAAAAAGGCAGAAGTCATTGTCGGCGACCGGGATGCGGAGCTTTTTGAATTCTACGGGATGATATTAAATGACGACTCCTATCAGGACTCCATCCGCACTCTGATCAAGGAAGAGCATGTGAATGCGGAATACGCTGTTTACGAAGCTTCCCTTCAGTATGCCTCCCTGCTGGAGACCTTGGAGGATCCCTATTTGCAAGCAAGATCCGCAGACATCAAGGACATCGCCGACCGTTTGATCGCCTGCCTGTCCACTTCCGATCCGCAGACCTTTGCTAAGCCCCTTCCGGAAAATACGATCCTTTGTGCGGAGGATCTGACCCCCAGCGAGACCATTACCCTCGATAAAGAGCATATCTCCGCATTCGTGACAGCGGGCGGTTCTGTCAACTCCCACACTGCCATTCTGGCCAGAAGTATGAACCTTCCGGCTGTCGTAGCCGCAGGCAGAGATTTCCTTGAGCATCTGCAGGAGGGCACCCGGATCATTGTGGACGGATTCACCGGGGAGATCCTGTTGGATCCCGATGAAGAAACAGAAAAGAACATGTTGAAAAAACAAGAAGCAGAGCAAAAGAAAAGAGCTCTTCTACAGGAACTTAAAGGGAAGGATAATGTGACACTTGATGGCACAAGGATCAGGGTCTGTGCCAATATTGACAGTCCGGAGAGCCTTGGCGCCGTCCGGGAGAACGATGCCGACGGGATCGGCCTTTTTCGCAGTGAGTTTCTCTATCTGGGACGACCGGATTATCCCTCCGAAGAGGAACAGTTCCGGACATACCGAAGCATATTGGAGACCATGGGAGGGAAAAAGGCGATCCTTCGCACACTGGACATTGGCGCGGATAAGCAGGCGCCGGCTTTTGGGCTGCGTCATGAGGAAAATCCCGCCCTCGGCCTTAGAGCCATTCGGATCTGCCTGACCAGGCCGGAGCTTTTCAAAACGCAGCTGCGGGCTCTTTACCGCGCTTCCGCCTTTGGAAACCTTGGGATTCTCTTCCCCATGATCACCAGCGTTTCCGAGGTGGAAGGACTCCTCTCCATTTGCAGGGAGGTCCGCGAGGAGTTGGACAATCAAGGGATCGCTTATAGTCCCAAAACAGAGCTGGGCATTATGATCGAAACTCCGGCAAGTGCCATCATCAGCGATCTTCTGGCACCTCTGGTGGATTTTTTCAGCATCGGCACAAACGATCTGACCCAATATACTCTGGCCATCGACAGGCAAAACGCGGACTTGACGCCCTTTTGCGATCCACACCACGAAGCCATTCTTCGGCTGATCGAGATGACAGCGCGGAACGCACATCACGCAGGAAAATGGGTGGGCATCTGCGGGGAGCTTGCCGCTGATACCTCGCTTACGGAAGCCTTCCTGCGCATGGGGATCGATGAATTGTCCGTGGCTCCCTCCTGTGTGCTGCCCCTCCGGGATCGGATCCGAAGCATTGATCTTCGCAACGACCCGACATATTGATCTGTGCCGAATTGATCTGTGCAACGGCGCAGCGAATTGATCCATACCGGATTCATCTGTTCCGGATCAATCTGCGGCGAAGCTTGTCGGCGAAACGATAACGCTTCAATATTAAGGATGACATTATGAGACTGATATTCAAATACATCAAAAAACATTGGAAATTAGTAGCCCTGGCTATTCTGATCAAGTTCTTCGGATCGGTGAGCGAGCTGACTCTGCCCTATATTCTGGAATATATCATTGATGAGGTGGTTCCGTCGGGAAGCATGATCCTGGTACTCATCTGGGGTCTGCTCATGTTTTTTTCCGCATTTTTTTACCGCACCCTCAATGTGGTGGCAAATAAAAGAGCCGTGGAAAATGCTCACAATATCAGCTATGAGATCCGCCAGGCACTCTTTGAGAAAACCATTAACCTGACCGGCAACCAGTTTGACGCACTGACTCTTCCCAGCCTGATCTCCCGCATGACCAGCGACAGCTATAATGTGCAGAGCTTTGTGCAACAG
>CACXDS010000023.1 GCA_902766425.1 uncultured Lachnospiraceae bacterium | reverse complement strand
TCCATGGAAGAGTATGAAAGATATGAAAGAACGGAAGAAGGCTTTGTAGTATTCGAAAAAGAATTAGCACAAGACATGTAGTTCTTTTTTATGTTTTTGGGGCATGAATGGTAAAGGATGGGGAGACAGCATGAACGCAATTCATAAAAAAATCGTAGATGCCGTTATGGAAAAGGCAAGGAAGGAGTGCTCAGGAGCAGTTGATTTCGTGGGTATTTATGGGTCGGTCTGCACGGGCGACGTACATGAACGTTCGGATCTCGACCTGTTGATTTTGATCAATGATCCGAAGGGTTACGCATTATCAAAAGCATTTATCTTGGATGATGTAGGAATTGGTTATGACATTTATTGCGCGACCTGGGAGAGCCTTACGGATGATGCAAATTGCGGACATGCCCATATCAGCAGGCTTATGGACTGCGAGGCAGTTTATGTGCGGGACGAGAGTGTGACGGAGCGCCTGGAGAGCCTGAAAAATCAGGCGCGAGAGGTGCTGGGCTCTGACAAGCGGTTTGAGGTGATTGCAGGGATTCGTGAGGAGCTTTGCAAGATTTACGGACGGGCTTTTGTGGCGGAGACCATTGGACAGCTTCGGGGCTGGGCGGCATATATGATCACACGCAGTCTGGATGCCGTGATGCTTTGGAATGGTGTCTATTTTAAACGCGGCGTTAAGAAAACCTTTGAGGAACTGGAGGGACTCGATGTTCCGGATGATTTTGAAACGAATGTCATGAAGATCGTGCAGGCGAAAAATTTCATCGAGCTTGGGATTGCGCTGGGGACCTTGTTTAAGTCGGTGATGCGCTTTACGGAGCGCAGAATGAGAAAGGATGCGCCCACGCAGGAAAGCCTTGCAGGCACCTACGAGGAAATGTTCTCCAATTGGAGAAATAAGATGCCTGAGGCTACGGAGCGCGGGGATGCGTTTGCGTCCTTCATGAATCTGGCATCCCTGCAGTACATGTTTGAGGAAATCAGAGCGGAGAGCGCCATTCCGAAGTTTTCCGTCTTGGAAGAATTTGATGCAACAGATCTTGCGAAGAATGCGAATATTTTTGATGAGGCACTGGAGGACTATCGCCAGGAGTATGTTAAGCTTGGGATAGAGCCTGCGAGATATGCCGGCGTGGACGAATTTGTAAAGGCTTATCTGAAGTAGGGACATACACATTATGAATCTGCCTGAGACTATGTGAAGCAGAACTCATGATATTTCATTCAGATTGAGAATAAGAGGAGCTGAAATCATGAGAATCGTTAACTTAATTGAGAATACGGAAGGGCGAAGCGGGTGTGTATATGCACATGGCCTGTCCTTCTATGTGGAGACCGGGAAGCATAAATTGCTTGTAGACCTTGGACCTTCGGAAGAGACGCTGCGGAATGCAGAGGTGCTTGGCATCGATCTTACCAAAGTGGATACCGTCATCTTAAGTCATGGACATTATGATCATTCGGGAGGAATTCTTCCCTTCTCGAAAATAAACGATCATGCACGCATCTACATGCAGGATTCCGCGGCAGATGAGTACTATGCGGATGATGGACGGAATGCACCGGAGCGGTTTCGGTATATTGGGATCGACAGGGAGATTGTAAAGCTGCCACAGGTTCAGTTTTTACGCGGCGATGCCGTCATCGATGAGGAATTGGAGCTCTTTACCATCAAGCAAAGAAGCCATGACCTGCCGTTTACCAATAAGCGGCTCCTGATCCGAAAGGAAGATGGATATCAGCAGGATGATTTTAGGCATGAGCATTTTCTTGTGATTAGGGAGAACGAAAAAACAGTTCTGATATCGGGCTGTGCACATAACGGAATTCTTAGTATCATGGATGCATTTATGGTAAAATATGGGAAAGCGCCGGACTTGGCAGTCAGCGGGTTTCATCTGATGAAGAAGACGGACTATAAGGATGAGGAAATCAAAGAGATCGAAGACATCGCAAGGGAACTGAAAAAATACCCGACTAAGTTTGTGACTTGTCACTGTACCGGTACGACGGCATATGACTTGATGAAAGGGATTCTGAAAGAAAAACTGGATTACGTGCATTCCGGCGAAGAGATTTGAAAAATTGGAGTTACGAAGATGGACAGAAGTGAGAGAGTGGAATTGGCGGTGCTTTGTCTCATCAAGGATGGCGACAGGATCCTTTTGCAAAATAGAGTGAAGAAGGATTGGCAGGGCTATACGCTTCCCGGCGGGCACGTGGAGTGCGGGGAATCCTTTGTGGATGCGGTGATCCGGGAGATGAAGGAGGAGACGGGTCTTACGATCATAAAGCCCAGGATGGTTGGGATCAAGCAATTCCCAATG
>CACXDS010000022.1 GCA_902766425.1 uncultured Lachnospiraceae bacterium | reverse complement strand
CTGCACCGGGGAATATGAGGAGACCACACTGACAAAGACGGCAGAGCATACCAGGGCCTATATCAAGATCCAGGACGGCTGCAATCAATTCTGTACCTACTGCGCCATTCCTCTGGCCAGGGGGCGGGTCCGCAGCAGAGCGCCGGAGGATGTGCTCGGGGAGATCCGGGGCATGGTGGCGGCGGGATACCGGGAGGTAGTGCTCACCGGCATTCACATCAGCTCCTATGGGATCGACTTTACGGAAAAGTCCGGGGATAACCCTGTGAGGGACTATCGGGGAAGAAGCAAGCTCATAGAGCTCATCGAGCAGGTTCATGAAATCCCGGGACTGGACAGGATCCGGATCAGCTCCCTGGAGCCCAGGATCGTGACAGAGGAGACAGCGGCAAGACTGGCGGCTCTGCCCAAGGTCTGTCCCCACTTTCATCTCTCCCTCCAGAGCGGATGTGACAGTACCTTAAGGCGCATGAATCGCCATTATACCGCAGAGGAATTTGAAAAGAGTGTGGACATGCTGCGCCGGGCCTACGGCGAGAGGCGCCCCGCTATTACCACGGATGTCATTGTGGGCTTTCCGGGGGAGACGGAGGAGGAATTTGCCTGCACAAGGGCTTTTCTGGAAAAGATCTGCTTTTATGAGATGCACATTTTTAAGTATTCCAAGCGGGCCGGTACCCGGGCGGCGTCCATGCCGGATCAGATACCGGAGCAGATCAAGGCGAAGCGAAGCGATATCTTATTGGAGCTGGAAAGCAGGCAGTCACGTCAGTTCAGGGAAAAATACCTCGGAGGGAGCGCTTTGGTCCTTCTGGAGGAAGAAAAGGAGGTCGGGGGCAGAGCTTATCTCCTGGGGCATACGGCGGATTATGTCCGCGTAGCTCTGGACAGGGAGAAGCACCCGGCTCTTCGCCCAAATGAGCTGGTTACAGTGCGGATTGCGGAATTTTTGACGGAGGATATATTACAGGGATATGAAGCTGATCTTTTTTGACATAGACGGAACCTTGATCGGGGAGCACAGGGAGATGCCCGGATCTGCAGCGCAAGCTATTAAAAGGGCAAGGGAAAACGGCAATCTCTGCCTGGTCAACACGGGGCGGACAGCCAGTATCGTTTTGGACTGGCTGCCGAAGCTGGCTCCCTTTGACGGGTATCTGTGTGGCTGTGGGACGCAGATCCTGTTTCAGGGAAAGGAGCTGCTCCACAAGACCTTTACCATGGAAGAATGTCTGGATATTATGAAGGGACTTGAGGAAAACCGCATCGACGCCATTCTGGAGGGCGCAGGGAATGATTACCACAATGATCTGGATAAAATGTTTACGGTGACATTTCGAAATTATATTTTAGAGCATTATGCCGATAGAAATTGGGAAAGCTATAGGGAGGCGCCCGGAAATTTTGACAAGTTTTATTGCTTTGCGGATGATTCGGCCGGCGTCTATCGCTTTATGGAAAATCGGGGCTACCTGGATCTGATCGATCGGGAAAAGGGCTTTTTTGAAATTGTGCCAAAGGGCTATTCCAAGGCAACCTGTATGGACAGGCTCCTTGAGTATCTGCGGGAGACCGGACAGTATGGAAGTGAGCTTTCTCTGGCGGACACGGTGGCCATTGGAGACAGTCCCAACGACATTCCCATGCTGGAGCATGCCGGAATTGCCATCGCCATGGGCAATTCCGCACAAAGCGTTCTGGAAATGGCGAATTTTGTCACGGCAGGTGTGTTTGAGGATGGTATCGAAAAGGCATTGGATTGGCTGGGGGTATTGAATTTTTCAGGAAAATGATGTAAAATATAACAGAGTTTGCTTTTCGGACAGAGGTTGTTGCTTGGAGGTCCGAAAAAGAGATGCATCGGAGAGGGTATTAAGGCATTATGGAAAGAAACTTGGAACACACTCAGTTTTTTACAGTAGAGTCGGAACAGGAGACGGGGGTACAGCTGGTGCTTTCAGCTGTTTATGAGGCATTGACGGAGAAGGGATATAATCCGGTGAATCAGATCGTCGGCTACATTATGAGCGGTGATCCCACCTACATCACCAGTCACAAGAGTGCGCGCAGCCTGATCATGAAGGTGGAGCGGGATGAGCTTGTGGAGGAGATGCTTCGGTTTTACATCGAGAATAAACTGGAGAATCAGCAGTAAATTCTTAGGAGGATTGCCATGCGGATCATGGGCTTGGACTTTGGATCTAAAACAGTGGGGGTTGCTGTAAGTGATCCGCTTCTTCTCACAGCACAGGGGGTGGAGATCATCCGCCGGAAGGAAGAGAATAAGCTGCGTCAGACATTGGCCAGAATTGAGGAATTGGTCAAGGAGTACGAAGTGGAGAAGCTTGTGCTCGGGCTGCCGAAGCACATGAACGGCTCGGAAGGCGTCAGAGTGGAGCTGACGGAGGAATTTAAGGAGAAGCTGGAGCGCCGTACCGGGCTCCCTGTGGTACTTTGGGACGAGAGGCTCACCACCGTGGCGGCGGATAAGACCATGATGGAAGCCGGCATACGAAGAGAGAACCGCAAGGATTATGTGGATATGATCGCCGCAACCTTTATTTTGCAGGGATATCTGGATTATCTCTCCAACACCGGGGAAGCGAAATAGTGAACCCGCGGCGGGAAAGGAACAGAAGCTCATGGCAAAGATGGAAAAAATCATGTTTACTCCGGAGGGCGAAGAGCCGGTGGAGTTTTATGTACTGGAACAGACGCGGATCGGCGGCGTTTCTTATATCCTGGTGACGGATGTGGAAGAGGGGGATGGAGATGCCCTGATCCTGAAGGATCTGTCCAAGGATGGAGAGACGGAGGGCCGATACTGCGTGGTGGAGGATGACAATGAGCTCTCGGCCGTGGCGGAAGTGTTTGAGAGCATGATGGACGATGTAAAGCTTGAGTGATCGTGAGAATTTTGAGCTTCGCTGAGGTATTTGAGAGGGTGAAGTATGCGTGACGGGCTTGAGAATAGCCTGTCTTCAGGCGGCATCCCGTAGCTTTGGCGAAACGGACTGAATTAGGAGGAATTAATTTGAGTAAGAAAAAAGAGAATAGTACTGCTTCCAGGCTGAGGATCATTCCTTTGGGCGGCTTGGAGCAGATCGGTATGAATATTACTGCCTTCGAGTATGGAGACAGTATTATTGTTGTTGACTGTGGACTGGCATTCCCGGCTGATGATATGCTGGGGATCGATCTGGTGATCCCGGATATCACCTATCTGAAGGAGAATGCGGACCGGGTAAAGGGCTTTGTGATCACCCACGGACACGAGGATCACATCGGGGCGCTGCCCTATATTTTGAAGGAATTAAATGTGCCGATCTATTGCACGAGACTGACCATGGGTCTGATCGAGCACAAGCTGGAGGAGCATGGCTTGCTGAAAAGCGGAAAACGCAAGGTGGTAAAGTTCGGCCAGTCCGTGAATCTGGGAGAGTTCCGGGTGGAGTTTATCAAGACAAACCACAGCATTGTGGATGCGGCGGCACTGGCCATCTATTCCCCCGCAGGTGTGGTGGTACATACCGGAGACTTCAAGGTAGATTTTACACCTGTTTATGGTGATGCCATTGACCTACAGAGATTTGCGGAGATCGGAAAGAAGGGGGTTCTGGCGCTGATGTGCGACTCCACCAATGCGGAGAGGCCGGGCTTTACTCCTTCGGAGAAGACGGTGGGACATACCTTTGACACCCTTTTTGAAGAGCATAAAAACACCCGGATCTTTGTGGCGACCTTTGCCTCCAATGTGGATCGGGTGCAGCAGATCATCAATTCTGCCTATAAATTCGGACGTAAAGTGGCTGTGGAAGGCCGCAGCATGGTGAATATCATCGAGACCGCCATTGATCTGGGATGCATCACCATCCCGGAAAATACTCTGGTAGATCTGGATTCACTGAAAAATGTGCCGGCGGAAAAGCAGGTGATCATCACCACGGGCAGTCAGGGCGAAAGTATGGCAGCCCTGTCCCGCATGGCAAACAATATGCATCGCAAGATCACCATCGGCACCGGAGACACGGTAATCTTTTCCTCCTCTCCCATTCCCGGGAATGAGAAATCGGTGACAAAGATCATCAATGAGCTACTCCGGAAGGGGGCGGATGTGATCTTTCAGGATGTACATGTCTCCGGGCATGCCTGTCAGGAGGAGATCAAGCTGATCTATACCCTGGTTCAGCCAAAATATGCCATTCCCGTGCACGGCGAATACAAGCATCTGAAGGCACAGGCCAAGATCGCAGAGAACCTTGGCATACCCAAGGACAGGATCTTTATCCTCTCCTCGGGAGATGTGCTGGAGCTGAGTGAGGAGAGGGCAAAGGTTGTCGACAAGGTTGTGACCGGAGGAATCCTGGTGGATGGATTGGGCGTGGGAGATGTGGGAAATGTGGTTCTCCGAGATCGCCAGCATTTGTCCGAGGAAGGCATTATGATCGTTGTCATGAGCCTGGAGAAGGAGAGCGGCCAGCTGGTGGCAGGCCCGGACATTGTCTCCAGAGGATTTGTCTATGTGCGGGAGGCAGACGAACTCATTGAGGAAGCCCGCATTACGGTAGATGAGGCCATCCAGAGCTGTCTGGATCGGGGCGTGACCGACTGGGGCAAACTGAAATCCACCACAAAGGATGTCCTGGGGGATTTTGTCTGGAAAAAGACCAAGCGTAAACCCATGATCCTCCCCATCATCATGGAAGTATAAACCCTTAATTAGGAGGTTTTCGGATGAACGAAGTGGAAGCTGCCCAGGACGGGCTGATTCAAGCCATTCTGAATTCGGATGTCTATCAGGAATATCGAAGGCAGTTGGACAGGGTAAAGCAGTACCCGGATCTGAAGGCGCAGATCGATGAATTCAGGCGTAGGAATTTTGAACTGCAGCAACAGCCCGACTATGCTTTTGATAAGCTGGAGCAATTTGAACGGGAATACAGAACATTTTGGGAGAATCCATTGGTCTCCGATTTCCTGGCCGCAGAGCTTGCCATCTGCAGAATGATGCAGGCACTGGGAGAGCGGATGTTGGATGCTCTTGACTTTGAATAGAGCATCGGAAAGGAAGGGGCATATGAAAAAAGACAGCTTGGTCGGAGGGCTTTTGCTGACTCTCTTTCATCTTTCATTGGTTGTGATCGCAGTAATCCTGATCCGGGATTATGCGGTAAAATGTTACGAATATGGGTATCGGATCTTTAAGGAACCGCCTGTCACGACAGTGGGGGAGGGGAAAACCATCAGTATCACCATTTCGGATGGGGTGACGCCTAAAAATTTGGGGGAAATTCTGGAATCCAAGGGGCTGATCCGGGACAGCAAGCTTTTTATCCTGCAGTATTTTTGTTCGGAGTACAAGAAGGACTTAAAGGCCGGCACCTACGAGCTCAGCTCCACCATGACAGTGGAGGAAATGTTTGCTGTCATGGCAGGGGAGTACGAGGAGGAAGAGGGATGATCATTGACCCCAGAATGGCGGTGTTTATCGATTCCATGGATCCGGGCAATCCGCCTTATTTGAATGAACTGGAGCAGGAAGCACTGGCTGACGGCATTCCTATCATCCGCAGACCGCTTCAAAGCTTTTTCCGATTTTTACTGAGATACGCAAAGCCGAAGCAGATCCTGGAAGTGGGAACAGCCGTCGGCTTTTCTGCACTTTTGATGAGTGAATATGCGCCTAAGGATTGTCATATCACTACCATCGAAAAATATGAAAAGAGAATCCCTGTGGCAAAGGAGAACTTTCGAAAATACGGCAGGGAGGATCGGATCACTCTCCTGGAGGGGGATGCCGCAGATCTGTTAAGGGAACTGAATGGTCCCTTTGATTTTATTTTTATGGACGCTGCAAAGGGGCAGTACCTGGCATTTATGCCGGAGGTTCTGCGATTGCTGGCTCCCGGGGGCTTATTGGTATCGGACAATGTACTGCAGGACGGGGATGTGATCGAGTCCCGCTTTGCGTTGGAGCGCAGAAAGCGTACCACCCACGCCAGAATGCGGGAATATTTGTATGAGCTAAAGCACATGCCCGG
>CACXDS010000021.1 GCA_902766425.1 uncultured Lachnospiraceae bacterium | reverse complement strand
CCATAGCGGTACTCCTTGCAACTCCGGAGGAAAGCCATTTCCCTTATGGCATGGTGATCCTGGTACTCATGCTCATTGCGGGAATGGTAGTCGGCGCATTCTTGTATTACAAGAAGAAAAGCAAAAATTGATTTTTGAATGCCTGAAAGGGGCCGGGGTTTCCACTCGGTCCTTTTCTTTTTGACAGAAGGCTGTCTCCATCCTTTGTTTTCGGGCTACATATTTACGACGCCTATGGGGATTCAGTTATTGACGAGTTATCGCCGCTGCATTATAATTAGCAGAAAGAGGAACCGATAAATTGAATATTTGAATGGAATGGAGGATGATCACATGAAGGAAGGCATAAAAATATACCACAAGTCCTTGAGAGACATCAATATGCATGTAGTGCCGGGACATTTTGTCACCAGCCACTCCCATATCAATTACTATTTTGACATGACCACCATGAAGATCCGTCAGAGCGAGGCGGCAGCGGTGGCCAAGGCCATTGCGCAGCAGTATTCCTACAGCACAGTGGTGGATACCATTGTCTGCATGGATGGCACCGAGGTGATCGGAGCATATCTGGCGGAGGCCCTTCAGGATACCGGGATCATGTCCATGAACTCCCATACGACCATCTATGTGGTGACGCCGGAGATCAATTCCCAGAATCAGATGATCTTCCGTGACAATATCCGCATTGCGGTGGAAAATAAGCATATTTTACTGCTCCTGGCCTCCGCCACTACGGGCAAGACCATCTCCTCCAGCTTGGATTGCATCCGGTACTATGGCGGTCAGCTGGCGGGCATTTCCGCACTGTTTTCCGCAGTGGATGAGGTGGAGGGACAGGAGATTCACTCCATCTTCCATGTGAGCGATGTGCCGGAGTATTCCACTTATCTGCCGCACGAGTGCCCCATGTGCCGGAATGCGCAAAGGATCGATGCCCTGGTGAACAGCTACGGTTATTCGGAACTGTAGGGAAGGGCATAAATAAGGAATGACCGTGGTCATGTTGGCAAAAGGGCCAACAGGATCACGGTCATATTTTATTTCCCGCCCTGGCGAAGAGATTATCAGTTTATGAGCTCTATTCCTATGCGGGGAGTCTGCTGAATTCCTTCTTAAAGTGGGAGGAGGGCAGGGGTCTCTATCCCGTGGGCAGGAATGTGATTTTCGCAGGCATAGATGCGTTGCGATTTTGCGGAAACTGTGATAAGATGGCATTGATTAAGCGCTTGCGCGAAATGAAGCGACGGCAAGTGAGGACAGGTGGCATTGATTCATTGATCAAGCCCTTGCATGAAGTGAAGCTTCTTATAAGTAAAATATGATTTGGAGGATAGTATGAAGAAAGCATTGATCACCGGAGTTACGGGGCAGGACGGCTCCTACCTGTCAGAGTTCCTTCTGGAGAAGGGCTATGAGGTACACGGCATTATCCGGCGTTCCTCTGTGGATTTCAGGGAGAGGATTGCTCACCTGGAGGGAAATCCGCACTTTCATCTGCATTACGGGGATCTGGCGGATTCCATGAGTCTGGTGAAGGTCATCGGCAGTGTCAGGCCGGATGAGATCTATAACCTGGCGGCCCAGTCCCATGTGCAGGTGAGCTTCGATGTGCCGGAATATACGGCAAATGTGGATGCCACAGGGGTACTCCGGGTGCTGGAGGCGGTGCGTGTCTGCGGACTGGCGGATACCTGCAGGATCTATCAGGCAAGCACCAGTGAGCTCTTCGGCAAGGTGGAGGAGGTGCCCCAGAACGAAAACACCCCCTTCCATCCCTACTCACCCTACGCGGTGGCGAAGCAGTACGGCTATTGGATCACACGGGAATACCGGGAGGCTTATCATATGTTCTGCTGCTCAGGGATTCTCTTTAACCATGAGTCGGAGCGCAGGGGGGAGACCTTTGTGACCAGAAAGATCACGCTGGCGGCTGCCAGGATCGCACAGGGAAAGCAGGACAGGCTTTATCTGGGGAATCTCTCCGCCTTGAGGGACTGGGGCTACGCCAGGGATTATGTGGAGTGCATGTGGCTCATTCTCCAGCATGACAGTCCGGAGGACTTTGTGATCGCCACGGGTGTGCAGCATTCCGTCCGGGAATTTGCCACCCTCGCCTTTCACTATGTGGGGATCGAGCTTGAGTGGCAGGGCAGCGGCATGGAGGAAAAGGGGATCGACAAGTCTACTGGCCGGGTGATCGTGGAGGTATCCCCGGATTTCTATCGTCCCACGGATGTGGTGAACCTATGGGGGGATCCCTCCAAGGCAAAGCGGGAGTTGGGCTGGAATCCCACCAAGACCTCCTTTGAGGAGCTAGTGCGTCTGATGGTGGAGCACGACACGAAGAAGGTGGCGGTGGAGCGTGCGGAGGAACATATCAAGACGAATTTGGCCGAGTACCTGGAAAAGGGCGTAGTGAAATAATCAATGTCGATGTGATATGATTTGCGTAAGAACTCGGGCTGGGTTTGGAAATGAAATTGATGATATAATAGGGAGCTGCAGATATGATGGAGAAGAATGCAAAGATTTATGTGGCGGGACACAGAGGGATGGTGGGCTCCGCCATTGTGAGGGAGCTGGAGCGGCAGGGATATCATAATCTGGTGCTTCGAACGCATCGGGAGCTGGATCTCACCAGACAGGATCAGGTGGAGGCCTTCTTTGCACAGGAGAAGCCGGAATATGTCTTTTTGGCCGCGGCCAAGGTGGGAGGCATACTGGGAAATGCCACCGCAAAGGCGGATTTTATGTATGACAATATGATCCTGGAGATGAATGTGATCCATGCCGCATGGCAAAACGGTTGTAAGAAGCTGGAGTTTCTCGGATCCTCCTGTATTTATCCCAGAATGGCGCCCCAGCCCATGCCGGAGAGCTGTCTTTTGACCTCTTCCCTGGAGCAGACCAACGAAGCCTACGCTCTGGCAAAGATCAGCGGACTGAAGTATTGTGAGTACCTGAACGGGCAGTATGGCACGGATTATATCTCCGTCATGCCCACTAATTTATACGGTCCCAACGATAATTACCACCCGGAGCACAGTCATGTGCTGCCGGCGCTGATCCGTCGCTTTCATGAGGCAAAGCTGGCGGGGGCACCCTCTGTGACCTGCTGGGGGGATGGAAGTCCGCTGCGGGAATTCCTTTATGTGGATGATCTGGCGAATCTCTGTGTGTTCCTGATGAACTACTACAGCGGGAATGAGACTGTGAATGCGGGAACGGGGAAGGAGCTGACCATCAGGGAGCTGACGGAGCTGGTGGCGAAGATCATAGGCTTCGAGGGGGAGATCCTCTGGGATCCTTCAAAGCCAAACGGCACGCCGCGGAAGCTCCTGGATGTGAGCAAGGCGACAAAGCTTGGCTGGACATATCGCACGGAGCTGGAGGATGGTATCCGGCTGGCCTATGAGGATTTCCTGAACAATCCCATGCGGGCTGAGCGATGAGGAAGACTTCCGAATGCGCTGTATGCGGCTAATGAGGTTGTGTCCGATAGAATTCAAATTAAGATTAAATGGCAATTTTGGGGCTTGTTTTGCATGGTCTTAAGAAGACTGTTTCAAAGCAGGCCCCTTCGGTTATGGGAAGAGGCTTTGATGAGCTACAAGAAGGGCAGGAAGAGTATGAGAGGAAAGCAGCGGGAGATCAGGTACGAATATCACAATGCGCCGATTCCGGGCGGGGGCTATGTGACAGGATTTGTGTTTCAGAGGGCTGTGGAGGGGCTCCTTTATCTTCGCACGGATATCGGCGGAACCTATCGTTTCCTGCCGGATGCGCAAAGGTGGAAGAGCCTCTGCGATCATGTGACCATGGAGGATAAGGCGGAGACCTATCCCATCGCCATTGCGGTGGAGGAACGCCATCCGGAGCGGCTTTATATTGCCAGCGGGAATTGGCGGGAGGAGCAGGGGAGATTCTCGGTGTCGGAGGACTATGGCGAGAGCTTCCGGCAGTATCCCATGCCCATGCGCATTCATGGAAATCTCCCCGGGCGGGGCACCGGGTATCGACTGATCGTGGACCGAAAGGATTCGGGCACCCTCTATTTTGCCAGCCAGACCTCAGGGCTTTGGAGGACGAAGGACCGGGGAGAGCACTGGGAAAAGCTGGCGGCAATGCCGGAGGAGTATCTCACCTTTGTGGGACAGAGTCCGGACGGTGAGCTTTTGTTCGTGGGAGCTGCGGGGGTATCCACCAGGCAAAGTGAGACTGTGGGAGGTCCGGCGCTTTATGCCTCCCGGGATGGCGGGGAGCATTTTGAACCCCTCCGGCAGCCGGAATATGCCGGACCTGTGGATCCCGGAGAGATGGCAGGAGAAGAAATGCCGCTCCGCCCCAGACTTCTGCGCGGGCCTGTGGCCCAGCGATATGCGGTGGATGACAGGTATCTCTATGTGACCTTTGCCTGCAGATGCGAGGCGTTTTTCATGCCGGAGCTTGGCTATAGCTGCGATGCGGGCAAGGTGACGGATGGTCATGTGGTGCGATATGACCTTTCCACCTTGGATCCTAAGGATATCACGCCGGATTGGGAGAGCAGGGCGGTTCCGGACTATCCGGGGGCTGCAAGGCCCTGCCTGCATCTGGGCTTTTCCGGGATTGACATCTGTGAAAAAAGACCGGGGCTTCTCATCTGCTCCACCATCCGAAAGAGCAAAGGGGACAGTATCTACAGATCCCTGGACTATGGGGAAAGCTGGCAGGAAATCCTGCATGATCTGGACATCGGGGAGGTGGTGCTTCGCACCTCCTATATGAAGCCGGAGTACAACAGCAGGCATTCTATGGTGCACTGGATGACGGATCTGAAGATCGATCCGAATGACCCGCAGCAGGCATGGTTTAACACGGGCTCCGGCGTGTTCCGGACCCGAAATCTCTTAGAGGAAAGGGTGATCTTTACGGACTGGTCCGATGGAGTGGAGGAGACAGTCCATATCAATGTATATGCCCCGCCAAGGGGAGAGGTGCTTCTTTTGGATATTCTGGGGGATCTGGGGGGCTTTGCCTTTCGGGAGCTTTCTAAGCCCTGCGAAAACTCCTTTGCGGATGCGGAGGGCAATCGCTATGTGACCTGCCTCAATGCGGATTATTCCGACCTGGATCCCAATCTGGTGGCAGTGACGCCAAGGGGGAACTGGACGGGACTCACCAAGGGCGGTCTGATCCTCTCAAGGGATAATTGCAGGAGCTTTCAGAGGCTGCCCATGCCCTATGGTCTCAGCACAGAGCTGGATGAGGTTTTCCGGCGCATCGAGCAGCCAAATGTGAACAGCGGCTGGGTGGCCCTTTCTCCGGATGGCAGAAATATGGTCTGGTCCGTGGCAAGAGGTAATCGCCTGCCCGTCTCCCTTGTGGTGGCAAGCAGGGATCAGGGAAGCAGCTTCCGGCTGGTGAAGGTTTATGATCTGGAGGGAAGGCTGAGGACGGAGGGCGGCTTTAAGGCCTTTTCCGATCGTATGCGGAGCGATCTGTTTTACGGCTTCGGCGAGAAGGGACAGGTATATGTCAGTACGGACGGAGGCGTTACCTTCCGGGAGGTGCCGCTTATGAGCCGCCCGCAGAAGATGATTGGTGACGACAAATCAGGTGTTATTATCAAGGCGGCTGCGGACGATTACTGTGTGAGCACCAAAGACAACGATGACAACAGCGAGGAAAGCGGAGCGTATGCTTTGGACCTGCCTCGGAAAATTGATTTTGCTATTGTGGATTGCGCGGATCCCACGGAGGTGCGGGGCGAGAGCGGTAAGAGCGGCGTGTTTTATGTGGCGGCAGGAGCAAAGGGGCTCTGGAAGCTG
>CACXDS010000020.1 GCA_902766425.1 uncultured Lachnospiraceae bacterium | reverse complement strand
TGTTTTTCCATTGTCTCCTCCAAGTTCGAAAAAGCTAGCTTTTAGGCCCTTCTGATGATATAGTGAGGGTTTGAAAGCAAAGGTTGGGGGCTTCCGCAGTATTATTTTGAACTGTTGCGCTTTCAAAATATATGGTATCAGTAAAAGAAAAAAACAGCAATATCGCATTTTGGATCCATATCATCTGCGGTTGAAATCAGTGGTTGATTTTGGGGTTGGAATATAATTCGCCCAACAGTTTCCTTTGTTATGCCTTGACAAAGAGACACATGTATATTAAAATGACACCGAGTCATTTATTTTGGGGCCATATATCACATATAATGAAGGTGCGCAACTAATCAGGGACCCGTTTGTAAAACCCAATGCTTCTCATTTGGTGCGACTTCGCAGCCATTGTTTTACGCATGCGGTTATTTCGCCACATACATAAACGGATCAATTCCATTTACGATTTAACAAAAAGGAGCGGAAAATGCCAAAGGTTACTGACGAGTACTATGAAAAAAAGAAGCAGGAGATCATTGATGCGGCATACCGCGTGTGTGCGAGGAAACCGGTCACTTCCGTGGAGATGAAGGATGTGATCGCTGAGACGGGCTTTTCACATGGTGTCGTATATAGGTATTATAAGAATCTTGATGATCTGCTGAGGGATCTTGTCATTCGGATCAACCGGAATAACAGGATGAGCGAACGATTAAACGACATAGTAAAGGGGCAGGGGGCCTGCGAGTGGAGGAGTGTGATCCGAAATGTCTGCAGCATGCTGGCGGATTATCTGAAGGAAGCCGGAATCGACCTGCTGAAGATATCAAACTACTGCGACATGCTGGCCATGAGTGATCCGAAGAGGGTGAATGAGATTGCAGGGAAGATCGGGAAGGAGGATGGCAGTCCGCTGCTGGAGCTTGTTTCCGTCATGGCGGGGTATCTTTCGGAGGCGATTACGGAAAACAGTCTTAAACCAAAGCATTCCATTGAGGAAATCATTCAGTTTTTCATTGCTTCCTACCACGGCATTCAGACAGGATATGTGCTTTCTAATTGCTATGAAGCGGAACAATTGCAGGGAAAATATGATCCGGAGCAGATGTTTTCCTGTCTTGCGGATGCGGTGATTTCCATGATGGATGCCGGATAAAGCCGAAACAAGAGCAAGGTGATGTGTTGAAGCATCGATTCATACGAAATTAAGAATGCGGCCCGGGAGGAAGAGATGCGATTTGGAAGGAAGAGATACAATCCGGGAGGAAGAGATACAATCCGGGAGGAAGAGATGCGATTTGGGAGGAAGAGATGAGGTGGTAATGTGAGAAAAAACGGATGTGTGCCCATCGGTATGACGGAGATGGATTATGTCGCATTTGGAGATGGCGTAAAAAAACTGGTGGTGATCCCGGGCTTATCAGACGGTCTTGCCACAGTTAAGGGGAAGGCGGTACTTCTGGCTCCGCCCTACAAGAAGTTCTTTCGGGATTATACGGTTTATATGTTCAGCAGAAAAAATAAGATGCCGGAGGGGTATTCCTTAGAGGACATGGCGGAGGATCAGGTGAGTGTCATGAGGGCTCTCGGCATTGAAAAGACCTGTATCCTGGGAGTGTCGCAGGGTGGGATGATTTCCCAGAAGATTGCCATTCGTCATCCGGAGGCAGTGGAAAAGCTGATATTGGGGGTGACGGCGCCATATGCAAACGATGTGGTGCGAAAGGCGGTATCCGGTTGGATGGATATGGTGCAGAAGGGAGACCATGTGGCGCTGATGCTCGACACAGCGGAAAAAATGTATTCGAAATCATATCTGGAGAAAAATCGTAAATGGTTTCCGCTCCTTGCTAAGCTTACAAAGCCAAAGAGCTATGACAGATTTCTGAAAAATGCGCAGGCTATCCTTGGATTTGACGCAAGGGAGGAGCTTTCGAAGATCACCTGCCCCACATTGATCCTCGCAGGCGAGGATGACAACACGGTGGGGAATGAGGCACCGATGCAGCTTCATAACGGGATTGCCGGGAGCAGACTCCATGTCTATCCCGGGCTCGGGCATGGGGCTTACGAGGAGGCCGGAGACTTTTACGACAGGGTGCTGGAGTTTTGCAGCTCCGGAGAGGACTAAGGAAGTTGGCAAAAATCAGGTTTGTGAGACTGAACCAGTGGGGCCGGAGCACAGTCTCCGGTGGCACAGAAAAGGAGACAGACGAGAGGCACTGATACCACTGCCTCCGGTGACGCGGGAAAGGAAAGCCTTCGCGAAAGCTGTCACATACACGACTTCCGTCTTCACTGTCGGAATAAGAAAGGAGATTGCATGAAATTTCACGAGTTTGGAGAGCAGGGAAGCCCGGTTATGATGCTGCTGCATGGGATGCTGACGCCATGGCAGATCTGGGAGAATGCGGCCGCATATTTTTCAAAGGAGTATTATGTAGTGGTTCCGGAGCTGGACGGCCACACAGAGGAGGAAGGGAGCACATTTCTTTCTGTGGAAAGGGAGGCAGAGTTGCTTCGAGAGTATGCATTGGAGCATTTTGAAGGAAGTCTTCAGGTACTTTGCGGTCTTTCCATGGGCGCACGGATCGCGGCAAGCCTGGCTAATATGCCTGATGTCTCTGTAAGCGTACTTGTGCTTGACGGAGCCCCCTTGGTCAAGCTCCCCGGCATTTTGAAAACCATCATGAAGAAGAATTATAGTAAACTGATCCAAAAATCAAGGCGGAGGGATCCAAAGGTCATGGAAAGCTGCAGCAGAGACTTTTTGCCTCAGCCACTGACAGCGCATTATCTGAAGCTTGCGGATCATATGGATGAGGCCAGCATTTCAAATGTGATCGACAGTGTTTTTAGTCCGTTTTCTTATCAAACCTACGACAAAAGCATGAGGATTCTTTTTATGCATGGCACCAAAGGTAATGAAACCTTGGCGCGAAGAGCGGCGCATAAGATGAAAGAACTTAATCCGCAAACGGAGATCCGATGCTTTGAAGGCTATGCTCATGCGCAGTTGGCCTGCTTTGAAAATGAAAAATGGGTCCGGGAGGTTGTGTCGTTTCTGGTGCAAAACGGTTGAAGTCTTTAG
Source organism: uncultured Lachnospiraceae bacterium (assembly GCA_902766425.1). Classification (GTDB taxonomy): domain Bacteria; phylum Bacillota; class Clostridia; order Lachnospirales; family Lachnospiraceae; genus Acetatifactor. The sequence goes on along the minus strand of CACXDS010000020.1, from coordinate 2,382 downwards.
CTTCCGGTGACATTTCAAAGCTTAGAGTTCCGGGATGACTGATGTTAATGTGTCAGAATCTAATTCTTTTCCTGACGCCGTTTTAGGTATTCCGCGATCTCTTCGTCGCTCATTTGAAAGGTCTCCTTCAGGCCACTTGCGATCACATCGTAATATGGTCCGAACAGGGGGGCCTTCTCCATCTCCTCCATGTTAGGGATGCAGGTAAAGGAGTACATGGGATAACCCTCTGCATCGCCGAGATAGAGAAGGCGTCCGTAATAGGTGCCGGGAAGAACAATCTGGGAGCCCTCGGATTTCAGAAGATTAAAATCTATGGAAAGCTCTTGGTCTGCGGGAAGTGCGTTCTCCTGGCGCACTACATCCAGGAACTGCCCCAGGGTAATGAGATATCTCCGCCCTAAAGTAACCTGATTGTTTCCGATAAGCTGAGAGCTTTCAGGGATCGCATTTTGTACCATTTCCTTCCCTGTTTCGCGGGGCTTGAAAGCTGTTCGCTCCCTCCACTCAGCAGATTTCCGGGGATTGATATAGGCTACGCCGGAGTCAAACCACTTTTTTACGGGGGTGCTGAAAAACAGCTCATGGTCAATAGTGCACTTTTCCGACCGTACCGGTAGGGTGGTATCCTTAGCGCCTCTTTCCGAACGGGTATTTCCGGGGATCATGCCGCCCTTGATATAGCAGAGGAATCGCTCCTCCAGAAGATTTGATCCATAACATACATACCACACCATTTCACTCATTATCTTTACCTCTGTTCTATCTATAAGGTTCTCATCAAAATCAGTATGATTGTGACAAGCAGCGATATCACGATCTCAATGCCGACCACAAGATGGTTGTCCGTTCCAAAAGCCGTAAAGGTTGCCAAAATTGTCAATAGAAAAACGATACCGAAATCCACCAGCTCATCTTTGATTCTGTCCATCCAGCTCCTTCTGATCTTAATGGAATCCAACACATTCAGATTCAGCAGATCCCTGTAATACTTGTCCAGTCTTATGGTTTCCAGATCCGGCATCATGCGGAATATGGCGTCCGAATCGGGATATTTGTCGTCCATGGAGAAGCAATTATTATCCGCATGCTCTTTGCCTCTGTGCTCTGATTGATACTTTTTGATCTGCTGCTCCGACTCCGGGTTATAGCCGTAGGAGGTGATCTTCTCCTCCACAAGATGATAGGAGCACTCATACATCCATTCCAGATAAGCCACAATGCTTCGCAGATTTCGAATGTAGTCCTTGCGCTTATACTTCACATCATCGGGCGTATGGTTCACGCATTTGATCAATGCGATCAGATATTCCGCATCCTTCTTTCCTTGAAGAGCCTCACAGTCCAAATAAAGTTCCTCTACTTCGTTGAGACTGAATCGGGAAACATGCATTTTTTGATCCATGAAATATTTCTCGACAGTGGCATTCAGCTCCGCATAACAATGGTTCGCGGCATCGTCCAGCCAGTCTGAGTTTTTTTCGTAAACCACCTCATCGACAAGGCGGTAGACCTCTCGTCTGAAATCAGATCCGCAGCTCTGGAGCCAAAGACCATTCCCGTCATTTGCCTTCATGAGCTTCAGTGAGTCGGCTGAAACACGGCAGATTTTCTTTTCCATGTCGTTGAGCGAGGGAAAATTGACTCTCATATAGAGGGTTTGCCCGGGCTTAAAGCAGGCTGCAAGGCGTTGCGGGAAGGTGCGCTTCAAGGGACTGACCTTTACTCTTCCGTCCGTGGAATTAAATTCCATGCCAAGGGCATCCCGGATGGTCTGATCCAGAGCAACACTGTCATCGTCCAGCGCATCGTCCACAATGACTTTTCCGAAGGTGATCATGGTCCGGTATTCCCCCTTCATCTCCGGATTTTTGAAGAGCATTTCGACGACGGCGTACTGATCCAGGCCGATTTCCTTTTTCTTTTTCGAATTAACCACCACGATATAGTCGGCCCCGGCATGATTCCGCTGGTCACAGTTTGTCCCGCGTACCTTCAGGGTATTCCTGTTACTTTTCTGGTATAAAACCTTTTGGTTATCTGGTACTGCTCCTCTTTTGCTCATATGACCTCTTCCCGGATGCGGCCAGGAGGCATATGCCCCCTATGCCATTATAGTCCTCAATTATTTATAGCATATACGCAGGCAAAAAACAAGAAAGTGGCTATGCTTTGTAGAGGTGTAATAACTATACATGATAATTGGAAATATGGCTTAACTTGTGATATCATTAAAATATGATGCAGACTTGAAACTTTTGGTTTCATCAATTTATATGACGGTCAAGGCGGCACTGAATAGTGATTTCGTAATGGCGGACAAATGGAGGGAACATGGAAAATTATGAAATGATTCAAATGAACGAGAATTCTTGGAGGGTG
>CACXDS010000019.1 GCA_902766425.1 uncultured Lachnospiraceae bacterium | reverse complement strand
GCTAAAATTATACCTATTGCTCTCACTATTCTTCACCTGCCTTAATCAAAGTTTTGCCGCTTGCAAGATAGGAATTTTCATAATCGGCAGCTGTGGTGACACCAAAGATCACCGAATTTTTACCAACAGTTATGCCTGCAGGGATCACGCTCTTTTCGCCCACCGTCACAATACCCTGATTGTATATATGGGGCGCCGTCTCATTAGGCGCCTCGTCCCCGATACCCAGACGCACGCCATTGCCGATCTCCACATTTTCTGCCACAATAGCCTTATTCAGCTCACAGTTTTCGCCGATGGCAGTATTGTTCATGATGATGGAATCCCGGACCACCGTTCCCGAACCGATGACTACGCCGCAGCCGATGACAGAGTTATATACCTTGCCATAGATTTCGGAGCCCTCACCGATGATACTGCGCTCCACCATACTGTCTGGAGCCAGATACTGAGGGGGCTGGATCTCACTCTTCGTATAGATCTTCCAGTATTCCTCATAAAGATTGAACTCCGGCACAATATCGATAAGCTCCATATTAGCTTCCCAATAGGAGCTGAGAGTCCCCACATCCTTCCAATAGCCGGTGAATTCATAGGCGTAAAGAGGAGAGCCGTTCTCATGACAATAAGGGATCACATGCTTACCGAAATCCAGAGCCTGCTGATCCGCATTCTTGATCAGCGCTTCCTTCAAGGTCTTCCAATTGAAGATATAAATACCCATGCTGGCCAGATTACTTCTGGGATTCTTGGGCTTCTCCTCAAAATCCGTGATCCTCTTTTGCTCATCAGTGATCATGATGCCAAAACGGCTCGCCTCCTCCCAGGGAACAGGCATGACCGCAATGGTAACCTCTGCATTGTTGGCTTTGTGGAATTCCAGCATCACCTCATAATCCATCTTATAAATATGGTCACCGGAAAGGATCAGCACATACTCCGGGTTGAAGCTTTCCATATATTCCAGATTCTGATAAATGGCATTGGCCGTACCGGTATACCATTCGCTGTTTGTGCTCTTTTCATAAGGAGGGAGCACAGTCACTCCTCCGATATTGCGGTCAAGATCCCAGGGAATACCGATCCCGATATGGGTATTCAACCGCAGAGGCTGATACTGGGTCAATACACCCACTGTATCAACACCCGAATTGATACAATTTGACAGAGGGAAGTCTATGATCCTGTATTTCCCCCCAAACGCCACGGCAGGTTTTGCGACCTTGGATGTCAAAACTCCCAAACGGCTGCCCTGTCCTCCAGCCAACAGCATGGCTATCATTTCTTTCTTAATCATGTCATCACCTCTTCCAGCCTATTGAATAGACGAAGGGACGCTTCCTTCATTCTACTCTTTGTCCATTATAACATAGAGTTTTGTGAAAGTGAATAAGAAATACCAATTTTTTTCTATTTTTTCAAATTCTTTTCAACAAATTGTTATATTTTTAGTCAAAATCAGTCAAAATATTTGTAAAAAATTGTCGATTTTAAAATTTCTAATTTTTTTATATTGGCAAAATAGACAAATGCCGAAACCAAGTTGACAAAGAATGATTGTTTTTTGCAGCGCATGCGGATATAATAGTCTGGAAAGCCGAGTGTTACACACTTGCATAACGGAGGAAGCAGCTATGTATCAGATCGATCTTACAAAACCGTGTTCCATTTACTTTGTGGGGATTGGCGGAGTCAGCATGAGCGGACTTGCGGAAATTCTGGCGGACGCAGGGTTCCGGGTATCCGGCTCCGACCGCGCTCCCAGCGAATTATGCTCCCATCTGGAGCAGAAGGGGATCCATATTTTTTATGGACAAAGGAAGGAGAATATCTCGCCGGAGCTTGACTGTGCCGTGCTGACCGCAGCCATCGGTCATGACAATCCCGAATATATCGCCCTGACGGAGCTGGGGATTCCCATGCTCACCAGAGGACAACTCCTGGGCCAGCTCATGCGTTATTACCATACCCCCATCGCAGTCAGCGGCACCCACGGTAAAACCACTACCACCTCCATGGTCAGCGAGATCCTGCTGCAGGCAGGTGTGGATCCCACTCTTTCCATAGGAGGCATCTATCCTCCCATACAGGGCAATACCAGAGTGGGCGGGAAGGAGTATTTCGTGCTGGAGGCCTGCGAATATACCAACAGCTTTCTGAGCTTCTTCCCCAGGATCAGTATTATCCTTAATATAGAGGAAGATCATCTGGACTTTTTTAAAGATTTGGCAGACATCCGCAGCTCCTTCCACCGCTTTGCAAAGCTTCTGCCAAAGGACGGCGCACTGATCATCAACGGGGCCATTGAGAATCCGGACGAGATCACGGAGGATCTGGCCTGCCCTGTTTATACCTATGACGGCGCCCTGAATTCTCTGAGTGAAGGGCAGGCGTGCAGCACCGACGGAGCTGCTCACGCCGATTATTATGCGGAGGATATTACCTTTGACGAGCTGGATCATGCCACCTTTACCGCCTGTCGCCCCAAGAAAAGCAAGCTTCGCATCAGCCTTCAGGTGCCCGGCAGGCACAATGTGAGCAACGCTCTGGCCGCCCTCGCCGTGGCAGATCTGCTGGATCTGGAGGACGAGGTGATCCAAAGGGGCCTTCATGCCTTCCGCGGCACAAATCGTCGCTTTGAGACAAAGGGCAGCGTAAACGGAGCTGTGGTGATCGATGACTATGCCCACCACCCCTCTGAAATCCGCACCACCCTTACCACAGCCAGAGCCATGCATCCAAAGACCCTGTGGTGTGCCTTCCAGCCCCATACCTACTCTCGCACAAAGGCATTTCTGAAGGACTTCGCCCAGGCTTTATCCCTGGCGGATAAGATTGTACTGGCGGATATTTACGCCGCCCGCGAGAAGGATGATCTGGGCATATCCTCCCGGACTCTGCAAAAAGAGCTGCAGTCTCTCGGCAAGGACTGCTATTATTTCCCCACCTTTGAAGAAATTCAGAATTTTCTTTTAGAAAATTGCACAAAGGAAGAAATGTTGATAACTATGGGGGCCGGAGATATCTATAAAATCGGGGATTTTCTGACAAAAAAATAGTTTTCCACACTATCCACAGATTTTGCCTTTCTTCCAAAAGCTCAATTTGTGGATAGTTTCTTTTTTTCGTGGATAATTCCTGCCCTGCCATAACCCGCAAAATGCCGACAAATTCCGGTTTTTCCCATTTTTCGGCAAAAGTTATCCACATATCCTTTTTTATCCACAATCTGAGTTCTTCCGGGAACGCCGCCGGTTTCGGCCTTTTTACCATTTCTTTTTCCAAAAGGGCATGCTATACTTTTCCATGCTTGCATCAGACACCCGCGGGACAGGCCCGCCCTACAACGAACGGTCAGAAGGTAGTGAAGACATGGCAAAATTGACATTATATAAAGATAACTGTGTGGATTATACTGTAGTGTCCAATCTCTTTATCGACCAATACATGGGCAATGCAAACGATGCCCAGTTAAAGGTATATCTGTATTTGATCCGCATGCTGAGTGCCGGCAAGGCTACCAGTGTCTCCGACATTGCGGACAAGTTTAATCATACGGAAAAGGATGTTATGCGCTCTCTCCGCTACTGGGAGAAGCAGGGAATCCTTGCTCTGGAATATGACCAGTCCAAAAATTTAGTGGGTATCCATGTCAATTCCCTCTCCCGCGAGACGCCGGAGGATGTTCAGCCGCAGCAAAGTAAGCCCATTGTACTATCTTCGGAGGTTATGGCTCCCTTTGCGCCGGTCATGGGCGTTGACAAGCCGCAGGCCGAATCCCGGTCTGCGAACTCCATTCCTCAGACTCCGATACAAAACGATGCCACTCGCTCGAAGCCCGTTTATACCACGGAACAGCTCAAGGAATTTCGCTCCCGCAAGAGTGTGAAGCAGCTTCTCATGGTGGCTGAAAAGTATTTCTGCAGGCCCCTCACCACCAATGAAATGCAGACCATCTTTTTCTTTATGGATACGCTGCACTTCTCGGACGATCTGATCATCGCCCTTTTGGAGTACTGCATCGATCGTGGGAAAAAGGATTTCAAATACATCGAAAGGGTTGCCGTCAACTGGGCCCAGGAGGGCATCACCACACCCGAGGAGGCACAGCAGAGCGTCGGAAAATACAGCAAAAATGTCTACACGATCATGAATGAGCTGGGAAAAAGCAGTGCTCCCACCTCTAAGGAAATGGAATATATCAACCGTTGGACCAAGGAATACGGCTTTTCTATGGAACTGATCCTGGAGGCTTGTCAGCGCACCGTTTTGGCCACGGATCGCCATCGCTTGGAGTACGCAGATACGATACTGACCAGCTGGAAGCAGGATAATGTGACAAGCAAAACGGATGTCCTTAGGATGGATGAGCTGCATCAAAAGAAAAAGGCAGCTGCCAAGACTGCCACCAAGCCCGTTCCCGGTAAGTTCGGTCAGTTCAGCCAGAATGATTATGACTTTGATGCTTTAGCCAAACAGCTGATCAGCAATTAAATTTTTAAGCTAATTCTTTTTTGGGAAAGGACAGCGCCATGGCACTATCCAACACACAATATCGAGAGATCATAAGAGGATATGAGGAGCGTCAGCGGGAAAACAGAAGGCTCTCGGAGGAACGGCGCAAAGAGATCTATGCCAAGCTCCCGGCGTTTTCCCGGTTGGACGAGGCATTGGGAAGCAATATTTCCAGGCGCATTTCCCTTTTG
>CACXDS010000018.1 GCA_902766425.1 uncultured Lachnospiraceae bacterium | reverse complement strand
CAATGATGCACAGGATGGTATCTCCAATACCTTCACCATCATCCCCAGCGCTCTTGGTAAGGAAGATCAGGTATTCGCCGGCGACATCGAATTAGACCTGAACAAGTAATAAACTTTTACGGGTGGAGCGGCAAGCGCTGCTCCCCCGCCAATCCATGAGGAGGTGAAACCAATGGACGACGAAAAGAAGATTGATGATCTTGTGAAAATGTTGGATTCCGGCTTTGCAAGTGGCGTGGGACACGTCAACGTGGACACCGACGAAGCTCAGTCCGATCAGTCCAAAACCGTTCAGACCATGGGATGTACGGATTGTTCCAGAACTCCCCTGGCATGCAGTGTTCCAACTCTTCACCAAGGACTGGATGACTATAAGTAATCTATGTCGGCACCCCCTCGTTACATCTGTGGGTGTGCCGGGTATCCTGATCATTATGATATTCCCTCCTTTGGATGGAATAAATAAAGTAAAACAACGGTTGTGTATAAAACAAATTAAAATTTTTAGGAGGAAAAAAATATGGCAGCATCTGCAACACAGGTTGACAACCTGGTTAATTTGTTGGATGGTTACGCTACCAAGGGCGGCCATCATCTGAATGTAAATGTATTGAACAGAGAGACCCTTCTGGATGCTCAGAAGAATCCTGAGAAGTATCCTCAGCTTACTATCCGCGTATCCGGATACGCTGTAAACTTCATCAAGCTGACTCCCGAGCAGCAGGCAGATGTAATCTCTCGTACCTTCCATGAGTCCTTCTAATTCATTAAACGAATAGTTAGGATATTAATGGCATTGCGGTGCAAAATCCCCTCCCGTCATCAATTGTCGGGAGGGGATTTTTATGTCTAATCCGCAGCATAGGAAATGCCTTTCTCTTGCAACCATGCCATCACCTTCTGCAGTTCTTTTTCTGCCGCATTGGCCCTCGCCGCTTCCAGCCTCCTCACAGTACCTTCCAAACTTCCGAAATCCCTCCTTGTTCCCCCTCCTCTGATACAATCCAATCAGAGTAAACAGATCCGTACGAAAATGTTCCAAATGCTTCATGATTTTGGGAAAAAACCAAAATGCTAAATAAAAAGAAGCATCCCTCTTTTCTCCAAAACCATTCGTTTGTCAAAATAGTGGAAAGCACGGATTTTCTGAAAATAGATCTGAAATAGACTAGGCTCTCGCCGGAATAAAGAAAATCTGCTTTGAGGATAATATAGCACCTACACGAAACAGATACAAGATCAAATGCTGTGTCCAAAACACTTTAGTTTTTATTGTATTATGAGAATCAATTTGCTATACTAATGATAGTCAATATTCTCTCTCCATATTGCAAAAATATGGTGCCAAATTAGGCATGAATGAGTAAACGCAATGGAGAGCTTGCAAGGGGCAATGCCTCAATCTCAAATAATTGAAGCAAAAATTAAGATATCCTTTCGAGATAAAACAGGATAATAAAAGAAATTGTTCCTTGGAAGCAGAAAAAAGATTGATCAGGAGGAAAACATGTTAGGTAGAATTCATTCATTAGAAAGCTTTGGAACCGTAGATGGTCCCGGCACACGATTTGTAGTATTTTTTCAAGGCTGTCCCATGCGATGTGCCTATTGTCATAACCCTGACACCTGGGAGCTGAATGCCGGCACTCCCATGGAAGCGTCCTATATCATCGAGCAGTATGAGCGCAATGCCCCTTTTTATCAACACGGTGGAGGCATTACCTGTACCGGCGGAGAACCCCTGATGCAGATTGATTTTCTGATTGAGCTCTTCACCTTGGCAAAGCAGAAGGGAATCCACACCTGTCTGGATACCTCCGGCATTGCCTTTAACCCGGACAATGCCCCTCTGATGGAGAAATTTGACAGGCTGATGCCCCTAACTAATCTCGTCATGCTGGATATCAAGCACATTGATCCAGAAAAGCACAAGGATCTCTGTCTGCAACCCAACACCAATATTTTGAAATTTGCCGCCTATCTGAACGAGAAAAATGTCGACATGTGGATTCGTCATGTGGTGGTACCCGGTATCACGGATGATGATGTCTATCTGGAGAAGCTTGGATATTTCATCGGCCAATTCCACAATCTCAAAGCCCTGGATGTACTTCCCTATCACACCATGGGTGTAAACAAATATGAGAAATTAGGAATTGAATACCGGTTGAAGGGTGTTCCTCCCATGGATAAGACCATCTTGTTGGACAAAAAAGCTGCTATAATAAGCGGTATCAAGAAGCGCCGTGCAGAAATGAACTAAATTACGAACAGTTAGTTACGGCTAACCGAAAATTTTTATCAAAAACTATTGAAAATTACCCCAATTTATACTACAATGATACCAGTAAGAGCGATTGGGTTTCCAAACATTGTTTTGCATGTCAAGCGCTCTGCAGGTACAACAGTTTGGCAGTATTGCGAAACAAGAAAAGGAGGATTATATTATGGCATTCAAGATTGGTGATAGTTGTGTGGCTTGTGGCGCATGTGAGGCTCAGTGCCCTGTAGGTGCCATCAGCATGGGAGACGGCAAGTTTGAGATCGATCCTGATAAGTGCATCAGCTGCGGTGCATGTGCAGGTCAGTGTCCCGTTGGCACCATTGAAGAGGAGTAATCATCTCCTCCCCATTATTCTTGTCAAAAAGGCATTTCCCCAGGGAAGTGCCTTTTTTATGTCCCTTCCACTCTTTTCCCGAAGCAGTTCATCCATTCTCCGATAATATTCCTCCGTGCGCTTCGCATGTCTTTGCTCCCTTTCCTCCAGTCTTTCCTCCTGCAATCGAAACTGATAATCCAATTCCTTCAACACGCTATCCTTGATCATCCGGCTGAACTCTTCGCCGCTCTCCTTCACCGTTTCCTGAATGATCTGCTGCAGCAATAGCCGGATTTTTCCGGCCTTTTCCTCTGTCCACATTCTATTCTCTCTTACTTGCCCTATCTCCTCATCGCAGCATTTCCATTCCGGCCCTGTCCCTATTCCGATCTGCCTTCTTTCCCCGGCTCCTATCTCTTTCTGCCCTCTTTCTCCAACCCCTATCTCTTTCTGTCCTCTTTCTCCAACCCCTATCTCTTTCTGTCCTCTTTCCCCAGCCCCTATCTCTTTCTGCCCTCTTTCTCCAACCCCTATCTCTTTCTGTCCTCTTTCCCCAGCCCCTATCTCTTTCAGATCATTCCATTCCTGCTCTTCTTCACACGGCTCTCCTCTCTTCCGATCATCTACTCCCTGCCCAAGGTTATGTAACTTCCCCATTTTCTGCCTGCTCTGATACCCATCCGTACCTTCTCCTATGAGCTCTCCAACTCTTAAATCCCTGATCTCCAAGATTTCAATAGCCATCCCCGATTTCTCTAAGCTTTGGATATCTTCTCCCATATTATCCCTCCTATTCTCTTCCTGCATGGTTTCCAACGCATGCTCAGCCAATACTGCTTTTTCTGATATGGACTCGTTATCATGCTTCAAAGCATCCTCCCCAGTCCAAAACAACCCCTCCCGGTCCACAATCTCCAGACTTCCCCTATGTAAAATCTCTTTGATAGCTTTTAGCTGAAAGCCTCTTTCCTTTAGGTTCTTGATTCTGCGAAATCTCTCCACATCCTCCTTTGTATAGTAACGGTGTCCCAACTCATTCCTCTTAATGGGCAGCTCCAGTTCCTCCTCCCAGTACCGAAGCACATGCGTCTCCACCTCAACTGCCTTTGCAGCTTCTGAAATCAACAAATAATCACTCATTTTGACCTCCTGTGAATAATAACAACTCATAAATTTGCTTTGCAAATTCGGAACATGCTTGTTTTCGTCCCCTGCAAAAAAGGAGAACAGGTTCGACCTGCTCTCCTTCTCTTTCGTATTCCATAGCGTCACTCATGATGATCCGAACGCTTTTTATCCAAATTTGCAAACTTTGTATATTCTGCCAGCCATACCAGCTCGATGGTACCCACCTGACCATTTCTCTGTTTTGCGATGATGATCTCAGAGATTCCTTTTCGCTCCGTATCCGGGTGATAATAATCATCCCGGTAAATAAACATAACCACATCCGCATCCTGCTCAATAGCTCCGGAATCACGGAGATCAGAAAGCATGGGTCTGTGGTCCGGCCTTTGCTCCACCTGACGGGAGAGCTGGGACAGCGCCAACACCGGCACATTCATTTCCCTGGCCACAGCCTTCAGTCCTCTGGAAATCTCTGCGATCTCCAACTGATGGGATTCTGCCTTACCGCTTCCCGACATAAGCTGCAGGTAATCGATAATGATCATGGAGAGTCCTCGCTCCGCCTTAAACTTTCTGCACTTCGATCTCAGCTCCGCCACACTGATACTGGGGGTATCGTCTATGATCAGATTGGATCTGGCGATGTCATCCGCACTCTCCAAGAGCCTCTCCCACTCGTTGTCCGCCAATTGTCCTGTACGCAGCTTTGAGGCATCCACATTTGATTCCAGGGAAAACATACGATTGATCAGCTGTTCCTTTGACATTTCCAGACTGAAGATCGCCACACATTTCTTATCCCGGAACGCCACATGCTGCGCAATATTCAATGCAAATGCCGTCTTTCCCATGGAGGGACGGGCCGCGATCAAAACCAGATCCGAGGGCTGCATTCCCGCCGTCTGATAATCCAGATCGATAAATCCTGTAGCCACACCCGTCACATATCCCTTCTGCTTCGAGGCCTTATCGATCTTATCCAACGCATTATACACGATCTGCCGGATGGGAACACAATCTCCCGTACTCCTCATCTGGGACAGCTCAAATATTTTCCTCTCGGACTCCTCCAGAATGGTCTCCAGCTTCTCCTTCTCCGCATAACAGGAAGCGGCGATCTCCTCATTCACCTTGATCATCTTGCGCAGGACAGCCTTTTCCTTTACAATGTTGGCATGTTCGCGCACAAAGGTGGAGACCACCTCCACTGCCATCAAGTTCATCAGGAAGTCCATGCTGCAGATCTCCGGTGATGCCTCTCTCTCCTTCAGCTTGTCCTGTAATGTCACAGGATCCACAGGAATCGCCGCATTCTGCATTTCCACCATGGTCTCGAAGAGTATGCCCAACTGCTTATTATAAAAATCATCCCCGGTAAGTATCTCAGATGCCGTCGTGATGGCGTCTGAATCCATCATCATGGCTGAGATGACGCTCTGCTCTGCGCCGGCGCTGTGGGGCATGATCCGCTTTATAACCTTTTCCTCTGTTTCAGGCATTTCCGTCCTCCCCGACTACTCCTCCACTACCTTGACTGTGAGCTTCGCCGTCACGGAGGGATGCAGCTTTACAGCTACCTCATAGCTTCCGAAATTCTTCAGATTTTCCTGCATCTGTATCTTTTTCTTATCAATCTCCAGCCCATGCTGCTCCTTCAGCGCAGCCGCAATCTCCTTGGTAGAGACAGAACCGAAGGTCTTTCCGCCTTCTCCGGCTTTTATCTTCACCACAACCTGTTTTTCCTTCAGTTCTTCCGCCAGAGCCTTTGCATTATCCAGAAGCTCCTGTGCCTTTTTGGCCTCATTGGCATTGTGAAGCTTTAAGTCATTCAGATTCTTGGGCGTTGCCTCCACCCCGATCTTCTTGGGCAAAATATAATTCCTTGCATATCCCTCGCTGGCTTCAATGATCTGCCCCTTCTTTCCCAGCTTTTTCTCGTCCTGTAACAAAATGATCTTCATGGTATTTCAGCTCTCTTTCTGTATCATTTTCCGTAATTGCTCAGTTTCCCATAAACACAATCCAATACTGCCACTGTGGGACTTCTGCCGAATCCGCACTTTCTTCCAACCTCTCCTAAATCTCTCCGCTATCCAGCATCTCATCCAGTGTCTGCTTTAACACACCGATGGCCTCCACCAGACCAACGCCTTCCATCTGACAGGCCGCGACATTCATATGACCGCCGCCCCCCATCCTCTCCATAATGATCTGTACATTCACCTCATCGATGGATCTGGCGCTCACATAGATTTTTCCCTGGAAATCCGTCAGCACAAAGCTGGCCTTGATTCCCTTAATGTTCAACAGTTCATTGGCAGCCTGGGCGCCGATCACAGTGGGACTGGGCAGATCCTCCGCCGTGCAGACGGAAATCGCAAAGGACTGACGATAAATCTCCGCCTGGCTCACCGCATCCGCCCTGGCCTTATATTCCAGTGCATCCTCACGGAAAAGCTTGCGGACTCTGGTCACATCCGCACCACTGCGCCTTAAGTATGCTGCCGCCTCAAAGGTCCGGACACCTGCCTTCGTCACAAAATTATTGGTATCCACCATAATGCCGGAATACATACTGTCCGCCTCCTCAGGGCGGATCTTGATCCCATCGGAAATATACTGGAGTACCTCCGAAACCATCTCACAGGCCGAGGAAGCATAGGGCTCCACATAGGACAATGTCGCATTCTCGATCGTCTCCGAACCTGCCCTGTGATGATCCAGCACCACCACCGATTTACAATGCCGTAGCAGCTCCGGACACTCCGTAATGGAGGGCTTATTTACATCCACCACCACCAATACCGTATTGGACTCCGCCACCTCCAGTGCCTCCGCTCCGGTAATGATCATATCCTCCTCATAATCCGGATTTCCACGGAAGAGATCCACCAGAGGCTGAATGGCATTTGTCGATTCCGTTAGCACAATATGGGCCTTACGATCCAGTGCCTTGGCGATCCGATAAATACCAACAGCCGAACCAAAGCTATCCACATCCGGCATTCTGTGGCCCATGACCAAAACCCGGTCCTTTGCCGTGATGATCTCCCGAAGAGCGTGCGCCTTTACTCTGGCCTTCACTCTGGTATTCTTCTCCACCTGTTGGCTCTTACCGCCATAATAAGTGATGCTGTCCGGCGTCTTGATCACCGCCTGATCGCCCCCCCGCCCGAGGGCCAGATCGATGGCATTCCGCCCAAATTCGTAATTCTGCGCATAAGTGAGCCCGTTCAGTCCGATACCGATACTGATGGTCACAGCCATCTCATTACCGATATTCACTGTCTTGACCTCTTCCAACAGATCGAATCTGGATTCCTGAAGCTGCGTGATGGCCTTTTTCCGTAGAATGATCAAGTACTTATCCTTCTCCAGCTTCTTACTGATCCCGTCCAGGGAAGCAATATATTTGTTGATCTTTCTGTCGATCAGAGCGGTCAGAAGTGATCTGCGCACCTCCTCCACACTCTCCAGGGCCTCCTCATAATTATCCAGATAGATCATGCCCGCTGCCAGACTCTGATCATCCAATTCCTGCAGGGCGATCCTAAGGGCGGTCTCATCAAAAAGATAAACAGCAATGAGATAGCTGTGGTAGTTCTCCACATCGATGATCTCGCTGTGCTCCGCCATCTCGTCCAAGGAAATCTTGCGCAATTTCACCATATACTCGCATTCTTCGTAGTGCAGCTCGTATTGGGCCTCATCCAGACCGGAATCATCCGGCAGCTTGTCCCTTGTCAGTGTGGGGAACAATGATGTGATGGATCTGTTGTAGCCCTTGGGCTGATGCACCACATTTTCAAAGGCGGCATTGGTCCAGATCACCTTCCCCTCATCATCCAACAGCGCATAAGGGATGTCCAGCTCCCGCAGGAGCTTGCGCTGGATCTGACCATATTCCGTAGCAAAGCTCACCAGCTCATTCATAATGACCGGTTTATTGTAGAAATAAAGGGTAAGGGTGATCCCAAAATAAAAGACCGTGTAGCCCAGCACCAGAAATCCCGATCTGACATCCAGCATAAATACTGCCAGATCCACTGCTGCCAGCAGTGCACCCAGATAAAGACTAAAGTGCGTAAAAAACTGAATCCTCCCCTTTAACTTGATCCGCTTTTTCATAGACACTCCTTGATTAAGTCCAATGTCAACAGTATATCAGAATTTCATCCACTGCGCCATGACTTAATTTGTCGATAAGAAATATCTTGCCCGATTTCCTGTCGATCCTCGTCGTTCATTTTATGAGCGCACTCACCTGCCGGCTCCCTGACCGGGACGCTTTGCCCACCAGTTCCTGTTCTGTCCCAGAATACCATGCTCCTTTAACTGCACCAGCATGGTATACCTGGCCTCGTCCTTCGCCTCAGGCAGGCACATATATTCCACATAGTTGTCAACCACAAAGAATGCGTTATCCGTCCGCCCCTCCAGCTTAATATTCCGAAAGCCCATGGGAACATACTTCTCCCAAAGCTCCGCAGCCGGGATATAATTGATATTCTTACGCACCTTATAGGGATTATCATAGCCGCCGTAAGCACACTGAAATTCCGGCAGTGGAATAAAGGGACGGCCGCCAGGATCCATGGAGAGCTTGCCCCCCCTCGCCTCCTCCGGCAGTCTTTCCTTCACATAATCCGGCAGAGACGCAAAAACCTCCTTGGGATCCTTCCCCCGCCAGATCTCCCGATTGGCCAGTACCACTCTCTGTTGGGCGGAGATCACATTATAGTGCTCCGCACGCCTGGTACAGTTCGGCCCGCAGCAGGAATTGGCCAGGAGCTCGATCCTGGACTTGTCCTCGATCTGATCCAGAAAATCAAAATCCCGGATCAGATTCTGATCCAGTACCACCAGATAATAATCCTTGGAAAGCTCCTCCTTCAGCCTGTCCAGATCCCGGATCTGCTTACAGGTGGAGCTGTTGTGCTTATAGCTGGGGTATCTTTCCCGGATATACTTCTCCAGAACCGGCGAGAGGATCATGACCTCATTCATTCCGTTGTCCCCCACCTGCATACAAAAATTGCAGAAGGGATCCGCCAGATCCTCCTCATAGATGATGGGATTCGTATAAGTATAACGCACGGGAATCCCCATGTCATTAATGTTCTTTACCACCTGACGCACCATTCCCTCCGGACACTGGGCGCCAAAGCTAAACCTCCCCCCATTCCACAGGGAGGTGGGAAATTCTCCAAAAAATGACCCTATCTCTATATTCTCCCGGAAGAACTCCGGCTTATTCTTCATCAGATCCACAAAAAGCATATTGATGGGGTAGTTAAAGCTAAGCCCCGGCAAATGAAATTTTACTTTACCCTGTTGCGCCATTTTCTTTATGCTCCTTTGCAAAAACAGTAGTATTTTCCCTTTTTACTTTATCACGGACGGGGTCTTATGTCAAATACGCTCAGAACCCTATATGTACTGCGATACTCAGAAAGATCAAAGCGATCACGCACCAGACCACAAAAAGGGGTAGCATAAAACGAAGCCACTTGCCAAAGGGCACCCTGCAGATCGCCAGCGCCGCAAGGATCTCTCCTCCCGTGGGCGCCAGAATATTGGTGAAGGCATCACCGAATTGATATGCCAAAACGGCAGTCTGCCTGGAGAGCCCCGCAGCATCCGCCAGTGGAATCATCAGGGGCATGGTGGTCGCAGCCTGTGCCGAGCCGGATGGCACAAATACATTGAACAGGGTATGCAGGAAAAACATTCCCCAGGCGGTCAGAGAATTGGGAAATTTCTCAAGAATACCCGCCAGCCCATGCAGGATTGTATCCATCACATTGGCATTTTGCAATAAAAGAATGGCCGCATTGGCCAGACCGATCATGATGCAGGGAAGCACCATATCCCGGAAGCCCTTCTCCAGGCACTCACAGATCCTGCCGGGCCGAAGGCCTCCCACTAGTCCTCCCACAATCCCCGTCAGTAGAAAAATCCCTGAGAGCTCATCCACATAATAGCCCTTCCGGACAATTCCCCAGACTGCAAAACAAATTCCTGCCACGAACACAGCGATCACAAAGGCCTGGCGTGCGGTAAGCTTTGGGATATTCTTCAGATTCAGCTTCTTGTCCTGATTGAATTCCTGATCCTGAGCATAAGCACTGCTCAGCTTCGGATTCTTCTTGATCAATCTGGCATACAGGCAAACATACAAAATCGAAACACTTTCCAGAGTCACAAAGATGATCCCCCGGTAGCTAATTCCCGAAAACAGGGGCAAGCCGGCGATCTCCTGCGCCTTTCCGATGGTGAAGGCATTGGTCAGCGCTCCGCCGTAGCCCGCTGTCGCCGCCACAAAGAT
>CACXDS010000017.1 GCA_902766425.1 uncultured Lachnospiraceae bacterium | reverse complement strand
GCCGGTGGATGGGCATGATATTCCTGCCATGATCAAAGTCATCAAGGCAGCGCAGAGGGTGGAGGGGCCTGTGATCATCCATGCGCTAACCAAAAAGGGGAAGGGTTTTCTTCCGGCAGAAAAGCATCCTGCAAGATTTCATGGGACGGAGCCCTTTGATATTAATACGGGGAAACCTCTGCAGCCAAAGACTAAGGTATCCTACACGGATGTGTTCTCCTCCGTGATGTGTGATCTTGGCGAGCTGGAGGAAAAGCTTGTGGCTATCACGGCGGCCATGCCGGATGGAACAGGGCTTAAGTCCTTTAGTAAACAGTTTCCGGATCGATTCTTTGATGTGGGGATTGCTGAGGAGCATGCGGTGACCTTTGCGGCCGGTCTGGCGGCGGGCGGCATGAAGCCGGTGGTGGCGGTGTATTCCTCTTTCCTGCAAAGAGCCTATGATCAGATCATTCATGATGTCTGTCTGCAAAATCTTCCGGTGGTATTTGCTGTGGATCGTGCTGGACTTGTGGGAAGCGATGGGGAGACCCATCAGGGGATTTTTGATTTTACATATCTTTCCTGTATCCCCAATATGCATGTCTGTGCCCCCAAAAATAAATGGGAGCTGGCGGATATGCTTAGATTTGCCATTGGGCTGGGAGCACCCGTTGCGGTGAGATATCCCAGAGGAAATGCCTATGAGGGGCTTGAGGAATATCGTGCGCCCATAGAATTGGGCAGGGCGGAATGGATCAATCAGGAGAAGGAAATCGCTCTTTTGGCCATTGGCAGTATGGTGGAGGAGGCTGTCAAGGTGAGAGAACTGCTGAAGGCGGAGGGACATCAGGTGAGCCTCATCAACGCCAGATTCTTAAAGCCGCTGGACGAGGAAATGATCTGTCGCGCTGCCGAAGGACATGAGCTGTTGGTGACTTTGGAAGAGAATATCTTAAAGGGAGGTCTTGGGGAAGCAGTGCTCTCCTGTGTCAATCGCCGGAGCCTGCACATTCCCGTGTTGCAGATTGCACTGCCGGATTCCTATGTGGAGCATGGAAGTGTTGCAGTCCTAAAAGAAATGTTAAAGCTGGATCCGCAGGGGATCGCGCAGCGGATCAGGGAGGCTATGGGGGAATGAAGCAGCGTCTGGATGTATTATTAGTAGAGCAGGGCTTTGCACCGTCCAGAGAGAAGGCGAAGGCCATCATCATGTCCGGAAATGTCTATGTCAACGGACAAAAGGAAGACAAGGCGGGCACTACCTTTGATCCTGCGAAGATTCGCCTGGAGGTTCGCGGAAGCAATTTGAAATATGTGAGCAGGGGTGGCCTGAAGCTGGAGAAGGCCATGTTAAAATGGGGTTTTTCCCTGAAGGGTCAGGTGTGTATGGACATCGGAGCTTCCACCGGCGGCTTCACGGATTGTATGTTGCAGAACGGGGCTGCCAAGGTCTATTCCGTTGATGTGGGTACGGGGCAGCTGGCCTGGAAGCTGAGAAATGATGAACGGGTAGTGTGCATGGAAAAGACCAATTTCCGTTACCTGACGAGACAGGATATCGAGGATGATCTGGATTTTGCCAGTGTGGATGTGAGCTTTATCTCTCTGACCAAAATACTGATCCCCGCCAGAAATCTCTTAAAAGAGGGGGGACAGATGGTCTGTCTGATCAAACCGCAATTTGAGGCGGGCCGGGAGCAGGTGGGCAAGAACGGAGTTGTCCGGGATCCGAAGATACACATGGAGGTCATTGCAAAGATTGTGGATTATGCGGATTTCATCGGTTTTAACGTGAAGGAGCTGGAGTATTCGCCCATCAAGGGACCGGAGGGGAATATTGAATATCTGATCTATCTGATAAAGGATAAACAGCCGGAGGAAGAAATCCTGATGCTGACAGAGAGAGAGGCGGAGGAGAAGCTGGAGGGTCTTATTGAGTCGAAAGCCGGACTTTCCCACAGGGAAGCCTGGGATCAAGCCATTGAGAGCGTGGTGACGCAGTCCCATGAAATGTGATTTCTTCGGGCAACTACAGGGGGAGGTAAGATGGAAAGGCATTTTCTGATCTACACCAACAGACATAAGGATCCCAAGCTGGAGGTTACGGAAAGGATCAAGTCCTTTTTGGAACAGCATGGGCAGAAAGTCTCTCTGCGGATCTTAGACCGGGATTGGAAGGAAGAGAGTGAGGAGGAAGCTGTCAGCATCCCGCCGGATGCGGATATCATGCTGGTGCTTGGCGGGGATGGTACGGTTTTGCAGGCGGCCCGGGAGACCATTCATTTTCATATTCCGATGATCGGCGTGAATCTGGGTACTTTAGGATATATTACTCAGATTGAGACCGCAGGACTGGACGGAGCGCTGGAGCGCCTGATGGCCGGGGACTATCGCATGGAGACCCGTATGCTCCTGCAGGGTAAGGCACTTTTGAAGGATGGGGCGCTTTGCACGCAACTGGCTTTAAATGATATTGTGATCTCACGAAAGGGATCCCTTAGAGTGATCTCACTGCAGATTTATGTAAACGGCATTTTTTTGCACGAATATCACGCGGATGGCATTATCGTAACCACTCCTACAGGTTCCACCGGCTATAATCTTTCGGCGGGAGGGCCTCTGGTGGAGCCATCGGCCAAGCTGATCATGCTGACACCCATCTGTCCGCACACCTTGAATCAACGCAGTATTATCCTATCTCCGGAGGATGAGATCGAGATCAGGATTCCCCTGGGGAAAGAGGATAAGGAGCAGGAGCTGGAGGCAAGCTTCGATGGGGCACATGTCCTGACTATGAGGACCGGTGACAGAATTCTGATCAGTAGGAGCGAGGAGTGCGCTCAGTTTATACAGCTTAGCAGGATCAGCTTTTTGGAGACCTTGCATCAGAAGATGAATTGACGAGGTGGAATATGAAGAAGATCAGGCAGAGAAAGATCATTGAGATCATTGAAAAGCGAGAGGTGGAAACCCAGGAGCAGCTGAAGGCTTATCTGGAGGAAGAGGGAATTCAGGTGACCCAGGCAACCCTTTCCAGAGACATCAGGGAGTTAAAGCTCTCTAAGCTTTCCGTGGATGGCACAGCGGGGGGCAAACAGCGCTATGTGGCTTTTTATCGGGAGAGCGGCGAGCATGTCAACGATAAATTTGTGAGAGTGCTGAAGGATGGCTTTGTCTCCATGGATATGGCACAAAATATATTGGTGATCAAAACGGTTTCCGGGATGGCTATGGCTGTTGCTATGGCAGTGGATTGTATCCAGTTTCCTGAGGTGGTGGGCTGTATCGCCGGGGATGATACGATCATGGTGGCAGTTCGCACCGTGGAGGAAACAAGGCAATTGATTCATAAGATAAATGAGATCGTGGGCAAATAATCAGAATCATGAACTCCTGATCGTTTTTTTCGGCAGAAGGAGGAGCAATGTTACAAAATCTAAAGGTTAAGAATCTGGCATTGATGGAGGAGACGGAGGTTGCATTTGGGGAGGGGCTGAATATCCTGACGGGTGAAACAGGCGCCGGTAAATCACTCCTCATCGGTTCCATCAGCTTAGCTCTCGGAGGAAAATTCGAAAAGGAAATGCTCCGAAAGGGCGCGGACAATGCTATGGTGGAGCTTCAGTTTTCCGGGAATGAAAGAGTGGACCGGAAACTGAGGGAGATGGAGTTGGAGTCCCTGGAGGACGGAAGTGTTCTTCTTACCCGAAGGATGCAGATCGGAAAAAGTGTATTTCGGATCAACGGTGAAGTGGTGACTGCCAGGCAGGTCAAGGAATTGGCGGAGACGCTGATAGATATCCATGGTCAGCATGAGCATCAGTCCCTTCTGCATAAGAAAAAGCACCTGGAGATACTGGATACCTTTGGGGGAGAAGAGGCTCAGAAGCTGATGGCGGAGGTCTCCGGGGAGTATCACTCCTTTAAGGAAGCTGAGAAAAAGCTTTCTTCGGAGCGTCTGGATGACAAAGAACGAGCAAGGGAGCAGTCCCTTGCGGAATATGAGTGGAAGGAAATAGAGGCAGCCTCCCTGAAACCGGGGGAGGACGAAGAGCTGGAAAACAGCTACAGGCTCATGAGTAACAGTCAGAGAATCACAGAGGCCTTGAGCGAAAGCTATTCCTATACGGAGGGGAGTGGCAATGGCGCCGGAAGCTATCTTGGAAGAGGACTGCGGGCGCTCTCCAGAGTGACAGCCTTTGACGGAAGACTGGAGGAGCTGGAGAGGCAGCTCTCGGAGGTGGACAGCCTTCTTGCGGATTACAACAGGGATCTGGCGGACTATCTGGCGGACATCTCCTTCGATGAGGAGACCTTTCGAAGGACGGAGGAGCGGCTGGATCTGATCAATCGCCTGAAAGGGAAGTACGGAAATAAGATCGAAGACATTCTGGCTTATGGCAAGGAGCGGGAAGCCTATCTGGAGCAGTTGGCCAATTATGACGCTTATCTGGAGCAGTTAAAGACGGAGTGCGACGCATCGAAGAAAAAGCTATTGGCCTCCTGTGAAAAATTGAGTAGAATCCGCCGGAAGAATGCGAAGGTTCTCACCGGACTTTTGACGGAGGCACTGGAGAATCTGAATTTTTTGAAGGTTGATTTTGAGATAGCAGTCAGAGCCTTGGAGGAGCCGGGAGAGTCGGGAATGGATGATGTGGAGTTTTTGATCTCCACCAATCCCGGGCAGGCCCCCATGCCCCTTGGCTCTGTTGCAAGCGGAGGAGAATTGTCCCGTATTATGCTTGCTATTAAGACGGTTCTTGCCGAAAGAGATGATGTGGATGCATTGATCTTTGATGAGATAGACACCGGTATCAGCGGAAGAACCGCATGGCAGGTCTCCAAGCAGCTCGGAAAGCTTTCTTCCGCGCATCAGGTGCTCTGCATCACACATTTGCCCCAGATTGCAGCGATGGCGGATGAACATTTTGTGATCGAAAAGAGAACGGACCAAAATGAGACGATCACCGATGTCAGAAGACTGGAGGAGCAGGATTCCATGGCGGAGCTGGCCAGACTCCTGGGAAGTGATTCCCTGACGCAGGCGGCACTTTCCAATGCAAAGGAAATGCGCAGACAGGCGATGGAAAGCAAGGAAAATAAGTAGAAAATCAGAAAAAAATAAAGGAAAACTCTTTGGAGAAGGCTTGACTCTTTTTCAAAGAGTTTTTTGATTCATAAAAGAGATTTTTTTGTCCATACTAATCAGACAGACCGCTTACAGATCATTGTGGTTAAAACGGAGGGTATGGATATGGCGCATTTGAACAAAAAGATCATTGACATAAAAAGGGTTCGATATAGGAAAAAATCACATAAAATGCTCCGCCTGTTCCTGACCGCCATGCTATGCGTCGGTATCACCGCAATGTGTGGACTTAAGGTTTATTCCTATCATAAAAGGATTCCCTCCAACCTGTATTTTCTTGCCCGACAGGAGCAGGAATATGATTTCGGACTTCCGGCAACGGGAAGGGTGAGAATGACCTCGGGAGGTCAGAAAAGTAATATCCCTGAGGGAGCTGTCACCATTGATCTCTCCGGACCGGTAAAGCTTCTGACAGGGGATCAGGACAGCTATGACATGGAGGTTAGGCTTTTCGGAATACTGCCCATTAAGAATGTGGGGATCCATGTCATTGAGGATAAACGACTGATCCCCATGGGGATTCCGGTGGGGATTTATATGAGAAGCAAGGGCGTGTTGGTGATCGGCGTGGCAGAATTTGAGAACATTTACGGGGAGACGGTATCTCCTGCCAAAGCATATTTGAAGTCGGGGGACTATATTTACAGCGTTGACGGAGAAAAGGTAGAAAATAAGGATGAATTGGTGAATGCGATCAAAAACTGCAACGGGCAAAGTGTTTTATTGCAAGTGGAAAGGGATGGGACAAGCAGGGAAGTAATCTTGAAGCCGGAGCAAAATTCTCTCGGCGAATATAAGGCGGGAATCTGGGTGAGAGATAATGTGCAGGGCGTGGGAACAATGACCTATTTGGAAGGAGACGGCAGCTTTGGGGCGCTGGGACATGGAATTGCAGATGTGGATACCGGACAGGTCATGGAGGTGAGGGATGGATTTCTGTACAGAACGGAGATTGTGGAGCTCAGAAAAGGTGAAAACGGATTTCCCGGCGAGATGACAGGGCGTATCATATATGATGACCAGTTTATTATGGGAAGAATTGAAAAGAATTGTGCGCAGGGAGTTTTCGGAAAATGCAGTATAGAAACGCTCGAGCAGCCCCTGCAGGAGTCGATTCCTATAGGCTTAAAGCAAGAGATCGAGCTGGGACCGGCGGAGATCCTCTGTACCCTGGAGGATACTCCAAAGAGATATCAGGTGGAGATCACAAAGCTCCATCTGGACCAGGATTATATCAATCGAGGGATCGAATTAAAGGTTACGGATCCGGAACTTTTAGGGAGTACGGGAGGGATCATTCAAGGGATGAGTGGTTCACCTATTATACAGAACGGTAAGCTCATCGGCGCCGTGACACATGTGCTGGTAAACGCGCCGGAAAAGGGGTATGGTATTTTTATCGAGAATATGTTGGGAGAATAGAGGGATTCGGCTTTAGGCTCCGGAGTGCATTGACAGTGCTTCCCAATATGACTAAAATAGAATTGTTCGGGCTGAGAAAAATAAACCGATTATAGAGAAATGGAGCCCGTGAGCAGAAAGGGGAGAAGACGATTCATGAAGGTGACCTTATTAAATGATTCCTTTCCACCTGTCATAGATGGGGTGGCTAATGTAGTAATGAATTATGCCAGGATCATGACAGAAGAGAATATGGCGGAGGTGATGGTGGGTACGCCCAAGTATCCCGATACGGATTATACCGGTTATCCCTACCGTGTGATCCCTTATCAGAGCTTTGACACCACGGGGATCGTCAGCGGCTATCGTGCAGGCAATCCCTTTGCGGCAAAGGCTCTGGAGGAGCTTACATCCTTTCAGCCGGATCTGATCCACAGTCACTGTCCGGTTTCGTCGACATTGATGGCCAGGCTTCTGCGCAAGGAGACGGACGCTCCTGTGGTTTTCACCTATCACACCAAATTCGATGTGGATATTGCCAGAGCGGTAAAGGCAAAGTTCCTCCAAAAGGAGAGCATCAAGACCTTGGTCGACAATATCTCGGCCTGTGATGAGGTCTGGGTGGTGAGTATGGGAGCCGGCGAAAATCTCAGATCCCTGGGCTTTGAGGGAAGATACCGTGTGATGCCCAACGGGGTGGATTTTGCGAAAGGGAGGGTAAATCCCCAGGAGGTGCAGAAAGTCACCGGGGGCTATGATCTGCCGGAGGGAATTCCCTTATTTCTGTTTGTGGGAAGAATCATGAAATACAAAGGACTTCCTCTCATTCTGGATGCGTTAAAGCTTCTGGATGACGAAGGAATGGACTTTCGGATGGTGTTTGTAGGGAATGGCCCGGACGCAGATGAGATAAAAGAGAGAGTAAGGGAACTTGGTCTGGAGGCTAAGGTGATCTTTACAGGGGCAATTTATGAGAGAGATGCACTTCGGGCCTGGAACACCAGAGCAGATCTGTTTTTATTCCCATCCACCTATGACACCAACGGTATTGTAGTGCGTGAGGCTGCTGCCTGCGGGATCGCCAGCGTGCTCATCAAGGGCTCCTGCGCAGCCGAAGGAATTACCGATGGCAGAAACGGATATCTGATCGAAGAAAATGCCGAGTCCATGGCGGCGTGCCTAAGAGAAGCCTGCAAGGATATGAATCGGCTCCATCAGGTGGGGCAAAACGCCATGGATGAGATTTATATCTCCTGGGATGACGCTGTGAAGCTTGCCTATGAACGCTATGGAGAGGTGATCGAATTAAAAAAGAGCTGCTCCATGACGGACCGGAAATATCAGACCTCGGATCATTTCCTGAATATGGCAGCAGGGTTAGTGGAAGGGACAGCTAAGGTATTCAAGGCACCTCAAAGGCTTTATCTGGGCATGCAGGAGAATGTGGCGGAAATGTGGGATAATATTGCGGAGACCACAGACAATATAGCTGCCGGCATGAAAAAGAAAAAGGACGATATCAAAGAGAGCATCTCCGCACAGCTTCAGGAGACAAAGGAAAACATATCTGAGTCCATACAGGGAACTAAGGATGAAATTGCCGGGTGGGTGCAGGATATGAAGGATGGCTTCTCCACGGCGCTGGAGCAGGCCGACTGGCATAACACGACGCAGGAAGGAAAAGAAGATGAGCAGTGAGTGGTATCGGGAAAAATCATTTTATCAGATCTGGATCCGTAGCTTCCGGGACGGTAATGGGGATGGAATAGGGGATCTGTACGGGGTGTATGACAGCCTGGAATACATTAAAAGGCTTGGAGTGGATGGAATCTGGTTTTCTCCCATTTACCCCTCGCCCAACGCTGATTTTGGATATGATATTTCTGATTACCGGAATATTCATCCGGATTACGGTACCCTGGAGCAGTTCAAAAAGGTATTGAACAGGGCGCATGAACTCGGGCTTAAGGTGATCATGGATCTGGTGGTAAACCATACCTCCGATGAGCATCCCTGGTTTCAGGAGAGCAGGAAGGGAAAGGATAATCCCTACAGTGATTATTATATCTGGCGGGATCATCCCAATAACTGGGATTCCCTGTTTGAGGGGAAGGCCTGGGAATACGACGAACAGAGAGGGCAGTATTATTTACATATTTTTGCAAAAAAACAGCCGGATCTTAATATGGACAATCCAAAGGTTCGGGAGGAGGTAAAGGGAATCCTGCGCTTTTGGCTGGATATGGGCGTGGATGGTTTCCGGGAGGATGTGATCAACTTTATCTCTAAAAAGGAGGGGCTACCCAATGGTCTTCCCTTTCTGCCTGCGGTAAATGGCCTTCCCTATTACAAGGATGGCCCTCATATTTATGAATATATGTCTGAATTCCGGCAGGTCTGCAGGGAATATGACTGTTTCCAGTTGGGAGAGGGCCCCCTCACCACAGTGAAGTCCGCACTGAAATATCTGACAGGACCGGAAAAGACCCTGGATATGATGTTTTCCTTTGATCATATGATGGCCGATTGCTTTTATACGGAATATATACATAAGCCCTTTTCTCTGGTAAAATTGAAAAAGGCTTTTACAAAATGGCAGAACGCCTTGAATGGGAGAGCGTGGAATGCACTTTATCTGGAAAACCACGATCATCCCAGAGTGATCAGCAGATATGGCAGTGAGAAGTATTGGAGGGCCAGCGGAACCATGCTGGCAGCCTCCTATCTGTTCCAACAGGGCACACCCTTTATCTATCAGGGCCAGGAGATCGGCATGACCAATATCAAGCTGAAATCCATTGATCAATATGTGGATGTCTCCTCACACACCAATTTCCATCGATACCACCTGAAGGACAGTCTGGAAAAAAGAATGGAGAGGATCTGGCATTCCAGCAGGGATTCCTCCCGAACCCCCATGCAGTGGAGCGATGAGGCAAATGCCGGCTTTTCCAAGGCTAAGCCTTGGTTCTATGTGAATCCGAACTATGAGAAGATCAATGTGAGAGCTCAGGAAGAGGATCCCTATAGTATTCT
Source organism: uncultured Lachnospiraceae bacterium (assembly GCA_902766425.1). GTDB lineage: Bacteria > Bacillota > Clostridia > Lachnospirales > Lachnospiraceae > Acetatifactor. The sequence goes on along the minus strand of CACXDS010000017.1, from coordinate 6,410 downwards.
GAACTTTTACCGGAAATGTCTGCAGCTTCGCAAAGACAGTAATGTTTTATTGTGGGGCAGTTATCGGGAGTTCTTCCCGAAGAATAAAGAAATCTATATGTATGAGAGGCGCCTGTGCGATGTGAGTTATCTGATCATCTGCTCCTTTGCCAAGGAGCCGGTGCGGGTAAGATTGCCAAAGGAATATGTTGGAAAGAAACGCAGACTGATCCTCTCCAACTATCCAAGGTCCAGCCGGGGAGAGAGGCGTATGGACGGACTGCCGGAGGACGAGCAGGGCTGGTTTCGGCCTTATGAGGCCAGAGTGTATAGGGTGAACGCTTAAGTCAGCTGGCAGATAAAGGAGATGACGCCATCCTTCCAGAGTGCCTTGATGCTGCCGCCGTTTTGCTTGCAGATACTCTCGGCGATGGACAGACCGATCCCATAGCCGCCCTTATCAATATTATGGGATTGGTCTTGGCGATAAAAGCGGTCAAAAAAGCGATTGCAGTCAATGCCTGCCCCGGCAGAGTAGCTGTTGGATACAGTCAGCCGCAGCCCGTTTTTCCCTTTTTTGAGAGGCGTCAGAAAGACGCAGACAGTTCCCTTCTCATCGCAGTATTTGATCGCATTGTCGATGAGGAGAGTCGCCAACTGACGCACCTTACTCTCATCCGCAATGAGATGGACATTCGGTTCGATCTCTTTTTGCAGGGTGATCTCCGACTGCTTTGCCATAGCCTCAAAATTGGCAGCAGATTCTTCCACACATTTGGAGGCGTCGATCTGAGCCATCACGCTCTTATCCTCCCGCTCCGCCGCCTTGGCAATGAGTACCAGATTCTGAATCAGGCCATTTAGGTGATCCACTTGCTTCAGAGTGGATTTGGTCCATTCATCCTCCCCATGCATCATTTCGGATAACTCCGTGTTAGCCCGAATGACGGCAAGGGGAGTTTTTAATTCATGGCTGGCATTGGTGATAAATTGCTTTTGTCTCATACTGTTTTCAATCTCCGGCTGGATCACGCGCTCGGAGAGAGCAAGCACCAGTCCAAAGGTGATGAGGAGAGCCAGCAGGCAGGTGGCAATGGTGGCGGAGAGCAGCCGTAAGAAGGAGGAGAGCTCGGCGGAGCAGTCCAGAATGGTAAGCTGAATCAGCCCGCTTTCCGACATCCCTCTCAGATAATAATAGGTGCCGTATCTTCCAAAGTCTTTGGAAAACTGCAAAAGACTCTTGGCATAGTATTGGACGAGATTATTCTCCGAGGTATTATCTGTGTTGCTGTTATATTTTGCCAGAGTGCCATCCTCATTATAGGAAAGGACAAAAAAATGATTATGCCGATAAGTGGGCGAAAAGGCATCCACAACGGTGGGGAGACTGGGGCGCTTTTCGTCGACTTTATCGGAATCTTCCTCTGATCTTCCGTCGTTCCGGGAAATGGAGGTCAGAGTGGAGCGAATGGATACCGTTGTCACAGTGAAGCTGATGGTATTGATGACTGCCCCGATAAACAGCATGACCAAAAAGAACGAGAACATAGCGATAATAATAAATTTTTTGCGCAATAATTGTATTTCCTTTGTACTCATGTGTAGGCCTCCTGTCTAAGGTTCAACCGCTTTGACCAAACGAAAGCTTCCGCCGCTGACGCCGGAAATAGTAAGGCAGGACCCGATGGAAAAAAGCTTTCCCTTCAGATAGGAGATGTAAAGCCAAATGGTATCCTCCTGTGCCTCCGGCTGTGCTCTCCAGACACGATCCAGAAGAGTCTTCGTACTGAGTTCCAAATCCGGGTTGGAGAGGAGCACTTGCATGAGTTCAAATTCCTTGATGGATAGACGCACACTGTTTCGCGCAGTGAGAGAAAAATCCGCAGGATTTAAGATAATGTCCTCGAAACGCAGCTGAGTAGTTCCGTAATCCGCATTTCTTCGGATCATGGAGCGGACTCTGGCCAACAATTCCTTCATGGCAAAGGGCTTTGGAAGATAATCGTCTGCTCCGGCATCCAATCCTGCCACTCTGTCATCTATCTCTGCCTTTGCCGTAAGGAGGAGAACAGGGGTTAAAATGTGGCGGCGCCTTGTCTCCGTCAGCACCTCCAGTCCATCCCTTCCGGGCATCATGATATCTAAGATAATGCCGTCATAGCCGTTTCCTGTAATTTTCTCCAGAGCAGCATTTCCATCCAATACGCTGTCAACCTCATAGCCCTCATGCTGCAGGATGGCGGTAACAGCCCTGTTCAGATCCTGCGTATCCTCTGCCAATAATAATTTCATGTTTTTACTCCGTTTCTTATTCTTTTTGCGCGTCAAAGATCATATCCCGGATGGCCTGCATGGAAATATCCGTGGATGCCAGTTCATCGGCGCATCTCTTCAACTCACTTTCCATCAAGGCGATATTTCCTTTCAGAGTTTTTTTATACTTCATATGATGCTCCAGAGCGGCCCAGGTATCCATGGAGATCGTCCGGAGCTGTATTTCTGCAAAATAACCGTTCTGGGTGCGCAGGATCATATGAAGGCTCCGGTAACCGTTTGGTTTGGCTACTCGGATATAATCCTTTTCTTCGACAATTTCCAGATCGGAAAAAGCCTTCAGGTAATCCCGGATCAGATAGACATCGCTCAGAAATGCACAGACAATTCGTATACCTATGGCGTCATGGATGAGTTTCAGAGCGCTTTCTTCGTTTTCGGGCAGGCCGGACCTTCTGCATTTTTCCCGCATACTCTCCTCGGATTTGATACGGGAAGAGCAGTGTTCCACAGGGTCCATACCGTTTTCACGGGTCATTTCCACGCGAAGCTCATCAATGCGCCGGATTATGTCATCCATAATCTCATTCATTTCTTCCAGATGATCGCCGTATATCGAAGCCTTATCCATTTTTTTCTCACAAATTTCAGGTTTTTTGAAAGTTTAAAGTTCATTTAAGTTTACGCCCCTATAATAACAAAAAAAGAAAGAGGATTCAAGCTTGTGATTTCTGAAAAACAAGGGAGGAGAAAGGATGAATGTATTGATCGCAGCTCCTGACAGAGATTTTTTATCCTGTTATCAAAAGATATTTGAGGCGGATGGGCATGAAGCGACTGTTTCTTTCGATGGCTTTCAATTCATGGCCTGCCTCAGAGAAAAGAAGTATGATCTGGTTTTGTTGGATCGCAATCTCCCAAGAGTGGAGCATGACAAGCTGATGAAGCTGGTCAATGACCTGAAAATTCCTGCTATTGTTTTGCAGGGAAAGAGAATGAATGCAAGGCTTTTGTTAAAGGAAGCATTGGCGGATTCCTATCTGATCTACCCCTTTGAGCCTTTGGAGGTGTCGGAGCACATCGGTGAAATCCTTCAGAAAAGACAAAGCCGTGAGATCAGGATGGTGGGGGATGCCAGGATTGATCTTGGGAGTTTTTTACTGGATGATAAGGTAAGGATCACCAATGAAGAGATCAATATCCTGCTTCATCTTCAGAGGTTTGGGGAGACGGGAAAAGAAAGCACAGGGCCGGATCCGCGAGTGTTGCCGTTAAAGCACGGATTATACTATGTGAATGCTCTGAATCAAAAGCTGGAGAGCTTGCACAAGGCAGTCAGGATCCAATATACAATGAATGAAGGGTATGGGTTGGTGAGCGTATGAGTAAGGTGAGAAAACAATTTGTCATATATGCAATGATCGCTGTTTTTGTATTGGTGACAGTGCTTCTTCTGGTGATCAATGGAACGAATTTTACTATGGTAGCAGAGGATGCGGATCGGATCACTGAGATGATCGCCATGGAAAAGGGAAAATTCGGGGAGGAGAAAAAACGCTTCCCGGGACAGGGGGAGCAACAGAGAAATCTCGGAAGAATGGATGCCATGGGACCGGGGTCGCCGGAGTTGGCGTTTACAGCCAGATATTTTACCTTCCGCTTTGACGAAAAGGATCAGGGGGAAGCAGTAGCGTATCACATTTCCGCTTTTACTGAGGAGGAAGCCTTAAATCTGGCAAAGCAGTTGCTCAAAGAAAAAACAGGCTGGGTGGAGACAAAATATCGTTACCGGGTCTATAAAAGTGGGGATTTCACCTATGTGACAGTGGTGGATCAGGGCAGGGAGCTTCTTCCTTCCTACAGGATTCTGATCATCTCTGTATTTGGCGAGCTGGGAGTCATGGCGGTATGCCTGATCTTCCTGATCTATATCAGCAAAAAGCTTTTCAGACCCCTGGAGGAGGCGGACCGGAAGCAACGAAAATTTCTGGCAGAGGCAAAGAATGAGTTTCAGATTCCCCTCACTGTGATCAATGCCAATGCGGAGCTTCTGGAGAGGGAGTATGGTTCCGGGGAATACACTCAGGCAATCCACAGGCAGGTGAAAAAGATGACATCCCTCACGAAGCGGCTTGACACGCTTTCCTTGTTGGAGGATAACCGGGGACAGAACGAGACCTGTGACTTTTCCATGATCGTGGCAGCAGCTACGGATGGAGCTATGACAAAGTATCAGGAAAAGGACTTGCAGGTGAGCAGAGAAATCCAGCCGGGACTCATGGTCGTTGGGGACGAGGAGGCATTGCACCGGGTGGTGGCGGAGCTGGTGGAAAACAGTCTTCGATATTCCAAATCCCATTGCTCTTTCACACTTAAGTCGGAGGAGGGACATACGGTACTCACAGCAAGCAATGATGCGGAGCTTTCGGAAAGCAATATCGAGCAGGTTTTCGATCGCTTTACCAAGCTGGAAAATGCACTGCCGGAGGTTGGGAACGGACTGGGGCTGTCCTATGTGAAGGATATTGTCAAAGCACATAACGGAAGGGTCAATGCCTGGACGGAAAAGGGGGAGTTCTTCCTCCGCATCACTTTATAGGATGGGGGGTGATGACTATGGCAGTAGTGGAAAATCCTGTTGTAGTGATGAAACGATATGAATTGAAATACAAGATCAGCCGTGAGCAGGAGGAATTCTTCCGGGAAAGGGTGAAGGGCCATATGGAGATCGATAAGTTCGGAAAATCCTCCATTGCGTCCCTGTACTATGACACACCGGAGTATCGACTGATCAGCCGTTCCATTGAAAAACCGGAATTTAAGGAAAAGATGAGACTACGCTCCTATGGTATAGCAACGGATGATTCCCCGGTGTTTCTGGAGCTGAAGAGAAAGGCCTATGGCATCGTGTATAAGAGGCGAGTACAATCCACCATCCCTCTGGTAAAGAAGTTCTTTGACGGGGAGGGAGATATCTGCGGAGGTGGTCAGATCAATCATGAGATCACCTATTTTCGGGATCTGTACGGGAATCTCGCACCGGCATGCCTGATCATTTATGACCGGACCGCATTCTTTGAACCGGATGGGGATCTTAGGCTGACAATTGACAATAATCCCAGATATCGCACCAAGGATCTGGATCTTAGGGTATCCATGGATGGCATTTCGTTATTGCCGGAGGGATATTCCATATTGGAGATCAAGGTGCAGCAAGCCATGCCGCTATGGCTCACAGCCATTCTGGATGAAGCGAAGATCTATAAATGCAGTTTTTCAAAGGTCGGTGAGGCCTTTAGGGCTCAGATGAAAAAATCATATTACGGAGGTATTTAAAATGTTTGATTCTATTTATTCCGCAACAGTGGCACCCTCAGAGTTTTTGACAATGGCAGCGGCGGCGTTGATCACAGGTTTTTTATATTCCTGGCTCATGTCCTTTCGCATTCGATCTACAAAGCGCTTTTTCATTGTGGTCACCTTGATCCCGTTCATTGTGGCAGCTGTGATCACCTTTGTCAATGGTAACATTGGGGCCGGCATTGCCATCGGCGGTGCATTCAGCCTGATCCGTTTTCGTTCCGCCCAGGGAAGCTCGGATGAGATCGCTGCGATCCTGATCGCTATGGGCTCCGGTATTGCTTTCGGCATGGGGTATCTGGCTTATGGTATCTTGATCCTGCTGTGTCTGGCTGTTTTGTTTTTCCTTATCTCCATGCTTCCCATTTTTGAACATAAGAGCCTGACGAAGGATAAGCTACTTCGGATCACCATTCCGGAATCCCTGGAATATCACGATGTATTCGATGATACCTTTGCTCATTTTCTTAGGGATTATGAGAGTGTTGGAGTAAAAACCACAGGCATGGGATCCATGTTCCGCCTATCCTTCCGCATTCAGATGAAGGACAGCTCCGAGGAGAAGGCCATGATCGATGAGCTGCGGACCAAGAACGGAAATCTTGAAATTGCAATCACACCCTATACTTCAGAACCAAATCAGTTATAATAAGCAGAAGGAGGATACCTTCGCATTATAGAAAAGCAGAAGGAGGAATAACCTTTATGAAGAAAAAAATGGTTTGTATGCTGCTTGCTTTGGCAGTCAGCTTAACGATAACAGCCTGCGGGACGGGGAATGGACAGTCAGGAGAGAG
>CACXDS010000016.1 GCA_902766425.1 uncultured Lachnospiraceae bacterium | reverse complement strand
GCCCTCCGCGTCAAGCCTGTACAGTCCAGCCAATTTATGTGCGGATAAGCTGGTTGCAAATTCCTTCAGCTCCTTCCGGTATTCCGCCCTCGATAGGTGCTCCCCTCCCATGCTCTGAAGGTGATCCGTGTGGAACTGACAGTCGATCAGGCGAAATCCTTCTTGTTCTAAGAGCCTTGCCAGCATGATCAGGGCCACCTTGGAACCATTGGAAATCTCCGTAAACATGCTCTCACCGAAAAAACACCTGTCGATCACAGCTCCGTATAGTCCGCCCGCTAAAGCATCGTCAAAGAAAACCTCGACTCCGGTTGCAAATCCTGCTTCACACAGGTTATAATAAGCCTTCTCCATCTCGTCGGTGATCCAAGTCTGACCTTCCCTCTTTGTGCGGCAGCGGTGCATCGTATCCGCAAAATCCCTTCCGATCACCATGCAGATTTTATGCTTTTTCATAAACTTCTTCATGGAATGGGAGACATGAATCCCTGACAGCCTTATCAGATACCTTTCCGGAGGAGACCACCACAAAATGGGCTCCCCGTCTTCATACCATGGAAAAATACCGTTTAAGTATCCCAAAAGAAGACGCCTGACGCTAAGGTCACCCCCAACGGCCAATAGGCCGTTTTCTTCCGCGGCGGCAGGATCCGGAAACCAGATGCGATGGTCCAGTTTTATCAGCATATTTCTATCCCTTCTTTATCTCAAACCGCTCTCCACCGGCGGACACCGTAAGCTTCCCGCCCTTTTTCAGATCGCCAAACAAAAGGTCGTCCACCAAAAGAGGCTTGATCTCGTTTCGTATTACGCGGTCGATTTCTCTGGCTCCGAATTCCCGGCTGATTCCCTTCCTTTTGAGGAGCTTTCTGGCCGCTTGATCCGCCTTCAGCTCTACCTTTCTTTCCCTCAACATCCGTGCAAGCTCCGAGAGCTTCTTGCCCACCACATCCGCCGCCATTTTTTCATCCATGCCCCGGAACTTTACAATGGCGTTCAAACGATTTCGAAACTCCGGCTGGAATGTGCGCCTCACCTCCTCATCGAGAGCGTCCAGCTCCGCCGAAGAACGCTCAAAGCCAATGGAAGGCTTCCCGAGTCTGCTGGCTCCCGCATTCGATGTCATGATCACGATGACATTCCTAAAATCAGCCTTTCGGCCCTGATTGTCCGTCAAGGTGGCATAATCCATCACCTGCAAAAGGACATTGAACACATCTGCATGCGCTTTCTCAATCTCGTCAAGCAAAAGAACACAGTTGGGATTCTTTCGTATCTCTTCCGTAAGTCTGCCGCCTTCCTCATATCCCACATATCCCGCGGGAGAACCGATGAGCTTTGCCACCGTGTGCTTTTCGGCATATTCACTCATGTCAAAGCGGAGCAGCTTTATGCCAAGCTCTCTCGCAAGTGTCCTTGCGATCTCCGTTTTACCGACGCCCGTCGGCCCTACAAACAAAAGGCTCGCCAGGGGCTTCCCCTCCTCAAGAAGGCCCGCCTTGGAAAACTTGACGGCATTTACAACCTGACCAATGGCCTCGTCCTGCCCGAAAATCTGCTGTTTCATGCGCTTTTCCAGCGTTGCAAGCCCGGTGATATCTTCCGTCTTTACGGTTTCCATGGGAACTCGGCATATGCTTGTCAAAACCTCATTTATAACATTCCTTCCCACCTTCTGCTTTTTCCCCGTCAAGGGATGAAGCTTTCTGTATGCCCCCGCCTCATCAATCAAGTCAATGGCCTTGTCCGGCAGAAATCTTTCGTTCATGTACTTGGCGCTCATTTGAACACAGTATTCGAAAACTCCCTCTTCATAGGTTACGCCATGAAACTCTTCATACCGTTTACGCAAACCGTTTAAAATCTCCACCGTCTCTTCGATGCTCGGTTCTGCTATTTCCACATTTTGAAACCTTCGGACAAGGCTCTTATTCTTTTCAAAGTGCTTTTTGTATTCGTCAAAGGTTGTGGCACCGATGAATCTGATATGCCCTTCCGCCAGATAGGGCTTTAGCATATTTCCCGCGTCAAAGGAGCTTTCCCCCGTTGCCCCGGCTCCTGCCAGATTATGGATCTCGTCTATATAGAGAATGGGCTTTTCTTCCTTTTCGATTCCCGCGAGGACGCTTTTAAGCCTTTTCTCAAAATCTCCCCGATAATGTGTTCCCGCAAGCAGGCCTCCAAGATCCAGAGAATACACCTTGCACCCTAAAAGCTCTTTCGGAACCTTTCCTTCATCTATGAGTCTGACGAGACCATAAGTGATGGCCGTTTTCCCAACCCCCGCCTCTCCAATGTGCAGGGGATTATTCTTGTCCCTCCGACAGAGGATCTGGATGGTTCTTTCAAGCTCCCTTTCCCTTCCGATCAGGGGATTTACATTCTCCAGGGAGTGGTTCAGACAGGGTGCATACATTTGCCACTTTTCCGAAGCGGACTCTTTGCCGGCATTCACAGGCTCCCCATCTGCCTCGTCCTTCTCTGCGCCTTCCGCTTCCTCCATCTCATTCAGGAGACGAAGCAGATCCACTTCCTCGGCACCGGATAGCTCCAGATAATATGCCGCATAGCTGTCCTTCAGAGCACAAATCCCGTAAAGAAGGTGCGCAAGGCGGACCTCCCCTCCCTCTGCGTTCGCTGCATGCTCCTGCGCATACATAAGAGCTTGTCTGGCTCCGACGGACAGCTCGCACTCCGAAGTCTTGTCCTTGTCCACCCACTCCTCCATATACCTTGCAAGGTTTTCCTGAAGCTCCTCCACAGCTCCTTCGCAGCTCTCCAGCGCTTCCCTGAATTTGTCATCATAGGTCATGGCCAAAAGGATTCCCTCCGGCGTTACATACCTGTAGCCGTTTAGCTTAGCATTTAAAACGGCGCCTTGGATCGCGCCGGCCACATCTTTTGAATAATTCATCCTTATGCCTCCACTACCAGCATGCGGAAGGGAAAGCCTTCGCTTTTGGCCCTTTGCATTGCCTCCTCCGTTTTGGTTACTGCGACATCATAGGGATAAATCCCCACGACGGCCCGTCCGTTCCTGTGTACATGCAGCATGATCTGCTCCGCGCCGGCGGGATCCTTTTTAAATATATCTACAAGAATGGAAACCACAAAATCCATGGTTGTAAAGTCATCGTTCAGCATAATGACCTGATACTTGGCAGGTTCCTTGATCCTGACTTTTGTTTTTTCACCAAATGCTTCCTGTACAGCCATCCCTCGTCCTCCGCATCACATGTATTTCCGTGTTACTCTATGTTCTCCGGGCATCAAACGCAAATATTAACGATCATTCCGGAATCGAGCGTAAACATGCAGCCCAAGGTGCGCCTGCAGCTTTATCAATCGGGCCACTTAGTATTTCCTTTTGTGAAGCATTCGGCAAAAGAAGAGCCCCGGCAAAGCCGGAGCTTCTCCGCAGATCTTCATAAGCCTTTACTGTACTTTTCCGGCTTCACCAAAGCTTCCTAACTCGCACCTACTCCAGCCCCACCCTGCCGGGCACCTCATAGCGAATGCGCAGCTCCGGAGCCACCTTTAACTCGCTGTAATAATTCTCTGCCCAATCCTCGGCTCCGGTGTCGGGATTCACGCCATCCGCAGGCGTCCCAAAGATCCGCATGGGGATCACCGCGGGACCATCCAGCTGCTTTTCAAAGAAAAGGCTCATGAAATCAATGGTCTTCACACCCTTGGCCTTATAAAACCACTTCCCGCCAAACTCGATCATCAGACAGGCGTCCTCCTCAAAGGTTGCCTCGCAGAACTCCGGCGTCTTCTCAAAGGAAACAGGAAGCTCAATCCCGTCCGCATCCTCCGAGCCTCCCCAGCGGAGCTTTGCAGGGAAGGAAGCCTCCCCGCCCTTTGTCATTTCCGGCAGGAAATAGGGATCCCGGATCAGACTCTTATACTCTGCCAACAGGGGCTGCTCGATGCCCACCCCATTGTTGTTGGGATCCTCGATCTCCAGTCCCAGTCGCCCGCGATCCCGGAACTGGTACATGGAAATACCGTCAAACCAGTCAGAGGTGTTGTTATCCCGGAAATACTCCGCAAATTTCACCACTGCCTCTCCCTGATGGAAGGGCCCTGTCACATCGCCATCGGTGTTGCACTCCGCCGTACTCATGGGCGTATTCCTGCCTGTGAGCGTCCGAAGCCTTTTTGCTGTCGCCTCAAAGAGCCCGTAGATTTCCTTCAGATTATCCGCCTTATAGCTGCCGCCTCCTGCTTCCGCCACATCATAGGGCCAGCCGTAATGAAGAGCCGGATAACTGTCCGCAGACCAGATGTCCGCCACCTTGTATGCCTGCAGGAAGGCATCCTCCTGATCCACCCTGCCGTCCTCCTTTACAAAGCCGGCGCAGAAAATGGTCTTTACATTGGGCGCCTCCTCCTTGATGATCCTGTGGAAGCGCACAAAGAAAGCCGCAATCTCCTCGAAGGAGAACCGCTTGTTGTGGGTGAACCAGTTACCCTGACACTCATGGTTGATGCGGATCCTCATCCGGCCAAACTCCCTGAACTGCCTTGCCACCCCCCGCAGATACTCATCATCCAGAGAGCAATCCACGGTAAGCGTCAGCAGCACATCCTGCCCATGCTTCCTGATATCCTTCATCTGTTCAAAGGGCTCTCCCTCCGCGCCAAAGGGGAAATAATCATCATAGGGGTAATCCCACTGAAATTTCACATCCATATCTGCACAGGCCTTGCTGATCCTCTGAGGCCACTGCGCATCCTTGGGATAGAGAGTGTACATGATATTCACACAGCGATGGGGTCTTCCCAGCTTATGCAGGATATAATCCTGATTGACATATTCCGCCCTCTCGCTGCCATCCCCCAGATCCAGTCCGCACTTTGCCTTTCCCAAATGAACCCCGTAAATCTTATCCATTTCATCCTCCCGATCACACTTTGCATTCTGGTAGAATGCTTCTCTCTTAGCTTTCCCTACAAGCCGGCTATCCTGTCCTTTGCCCCAAACACCATACTTTTGATCAAATGCTCCATCTGATCCGTCCCCTCATAAAACTTCCGGACATCCTGCCAAACTCTGTTTAATTCATTGAGCTTATCCTTATAGAGAGTGAGAACAGGCTTCATGGTAATACAGGAAAGGACTTTTTCATAGTATTCCGAAAGCTCCTCCCGCTCCTGCCCCCCTTCCTCACGGTAATAAGCCTTGATCCGATCCGTCAGCTGTCGGAATTTCTCCGGATCCATACTGTCCGGCTCACTGTTCAGGAGCTCCTGTAGCTGCCGCTGAAGCTCCCGCTGACCGGTTGCCGATCCGCTTTGTCTTCGCACAGTTGCAGGTCCCTGCCGGAGTTCGCCGATGACCCCGGACTCCCCCGAGAGCAGCCTGGTAATGGCCCTTGCCAGCTCCGGCACAGCATACTCGTCATACTCAAAATGAGACAGTCCCCCGCCCGTCGCAGCATTTTCCTCACCGCCCGCTCCGGCTTCCTTCTTAGGCGTCTCGGTGTAATTCTTGATAGAGCGAAACTCACCGCACATGGGATTGGGCGTCTGATATGGTCCGGAGATTCCATCGTAGGACCTATGCTCATACTGTCCGAATCTGGCCACGATCTCCTGATAGAGCTTTTTTAGCCGCACCTCATCCAGAATCACTTCATTTTTCACCAAAATCGGATCATTGTCCTCCACATAATACATAAGCGCACCTCCCCTTTCCCCTTCTTTTATCCTATCGCATCCGGGCTTCTTTTGCAAGACCTTCCGGCCCCTTGGGCGGCGTAAACTTACTGTAGGATTTGATCGGGCAGAGATGCCCCTTGTGACATGTATTGTAAGACTTTTTTACCATACTGCTTTTCTTTATGATCTTTATGGCCGACATTAGTCCTTCATCGCACTTCTGATCCTGCTAAGTGATTCGGGAGTGATTCCCAGATATGTTGCTATATGTCTTTGAGGCACTCTCTCACTGATTTCAGGATAGAGCTTTTTGAAATGAATATATCTCTCCGTTGCATTTTCAACAAGAAAGCCATTCTCCCTGTATATCTTATACCTCATACCACTTTCCAAAAGATGAATCCATATATCCTTAAACGAAACATTTTCCATTATCATCTTTCGCATGTCCGCCGTATTGCATATCATGACGGTGGTTTCCTCAAGCACTTCCCACATACAGATTCTCTCGGTATATCCAAAAAAACCTTCATCCATAAACATTGTTCCTTCCGGAGCGAAGCCTCTTGTAATATCATTTCCGTCACCATCGATATAGTAGGCCCGTGCCAGTCCGGATAGTGTCAGCCCTGCGTATGTAGTGTCATCTCCGATTGATGCAAGAAGCTCACCTTTTTTTACCACGCGGAAGCTGGCGAGATTCACAATTTCACCAACCAATTCTTCACTTACATGGACACCATATTTTTCCGCAAATATCATCAGTTGCTTTACAAAATAGTCTTTATTCATAAGAATACCCCTTTAATAACCACCCATGACAATAATGTATATAATGCTGATCAGATTTGTTCCACCATGTATAATCATCGGAACTACCAAGTGTTTCCGCTTCCGATATCCAAAGATGCATACAAGTCCAAGCACAAAGGAATATCCAAAATTATACCAGTCAAGAAGAGCAAAAAGCATATTGAAAAGAAGTAGTGCCGTCATCTCTCCAAATATCGTTCCGCAGAATCTTGTTGCAAATCCCCTGTAGTAAATTTCCTTACAAATACCGCTCACAAAGACCAGCGAGATCACATAGAGAATAGTTACGCCCACTCCCATCCTTCCATCTTCCACAAAAGCAAGCTCTGTACGGCCCTTATAGACAGGCAGCCACAGAAGAGATAATAAACTGGCGATCGCTGCAAGTATAGCACCCCAAAGAATATCTCCTCCAAGCTTCTCTCTTTCAAAAATATCTTTCTTAAGGCTGATTCCATTGGCCTTATAAAGAAACCATGCACCCGGAAATAATACAAGATTGCCAAATATAAATGTAAATGCAAAAATCCACTTATTAGCCTGTACATAGCTTGCTATATCAAGCAGATTCATTCCCGGCTCATAAAATCTAAGCGCATTCACCATCTCAAAAGCGGCTATAAACATTGTTAATACAGTAGTAATCGTTATTGCTTTTCCGGCATTTTTGATATCATTTTCTTTCATGTCGTCACCTCCTGAAAGAAATAATACCATCACTTAATTAGTCCCGCATTGACATATGTTAAGTTTTCCCTGTTCATCCCGACAAACTTGATTTATATAAGCGTATAACCTCTGAACCCGCGCACGGAATAGTACGAATCCGCCCCGTTATGGAATGTGAAAACCGTTCCGTAACGT
>CACXDS010000015.1 GCA_902766425.1 uncultured Lachnospiraceae bacterium | reverse complement strand
CCCCGAAGGCTCAAGCCCTCCGGAATAGTGATCACATGGGATACATTCACCATGCCCCCCGAGCCCGTCCCGCTCTTATAATAATCCAGCTGGATCCTGCCAAACACTGCCACAGGCTTTTTCTCATCCAGAGGAAGCGCCTGATTTTTGTTCTCCAGCAGGACAATGCCCTCTGCAATGGCCTCCGTGGCCTTCTCCTCATACTTCTTCCAATCCAAAACCATACCGTCCCCCCCTAAACCAGTACTCTCTTTAAGATTTCATCCTCATATACCAGTCTCTTGGCCTCTTCCCGATACTTCTCCTCATGCAGATAGACATGCCTGTGGGGCTTGATCGAGGGCGCCATGTCAATGGCTTTGACGAAATCCTCCTTCCGCATCTGAAGCGTTTCCACATAATCCCAGAAGCCAGTGTCAGTGAATACCTTATTTACTCTGACATAGCGGTGATCCTGCACCTTTGCCATGATGTAGGTGGCAATCCCCACCTGAATTCCGTGGAGCTGAGGCACCTCCAGAAACTTGTCCAGCGCATGTGAGATCAGATGCTCACTGCCACTGGTGGGTGCGCTGGAGCCTGCGATCTCGTTGGCGATCCCACTCATGGCAAGGGAATCCAGGAGCTCCTTTAAGAAAATCTCATCCTGGATGCTCTCATAGGGTGTGCGCACAAAGCTATTCACAGCCTTTTTCGCTATCATTACCGCGAAATCGTTCAGCTCCGATGCTCCGCACTGCGCCTCATAGAGCCAGTCATACAGGGATGTGATCTTAGCCACCATATCCCCGATGCCGGAATAAATGAATTTCACCGGTGCCGTCCGGATCACCTCCGTATCCACCACAATGCCGTAGGCCAGCTTTGCCGGCACGGAATTGCGCTTCCCACCCACCAGAAGGGATGCACTTGCACTGGAAAAACCATCGCTGGAGCTGCTGGTGGGCACACTGATGAAGGGAATACCCCGCAGAAATGCGGCATACTTACCGGCATCGATCACCTTTCCGCCGCCGATGGAAACCACAGCCTTGGCCTTATTGGGAATGGCAAAGGCCAGGGGAATAATGTCCTCAATGGCTACGGTATCCAACTCCTGATACTCCAGGACAGTCACCCCCGCCTCCCTCATGGACTCCATCACCTTTAAGCCGAAAAGGTCGATCAGACCATTCCCGAAATAGATCACTACCTCCGTCAGATCTCCGTTCTTCAAGGTGGGTCCAAGGCAGCCAAGTGTCCCCTTCCCCACCTTCAGGATCACCGGTATTGATATACTGTCATTCTTATTCATTCTGCTTCCTCCCATCATTTTCTGTCTCATTAAACTATTGAAATTCGTCTTAATCCGCCTCATCCGGAGTTCCTGATCCGGTCTCAGGCCTTATGCCCTCCGATCTGGCGGTTGCGCTTTATCGTAGTGGCTCAGGCCTTGTGCCCTCCGATCTGGCGGTTGCGCTCTCTCGTGGTCGCCCCCTCCTCCAGATCGGTTCCCTTTAAGACCGCATTTTTTCCGTATCTCTTTTGCAGCTCCAGAATGGCCTGCTGCATTTTCTTCTCCTTCTGCAGCCTCTCCTCTTCCTTTTTATCCTCCCGGGTACTTGCCTGAGGCGCACCGTAATCCCTAAAGAGCTCCAGCTGTTCATAGCTTTCCTGCGCCCCGGCGCTTCCTTCCTCCACCACATGCCCTGCGGTCACATTAATGCGCCGCACCAAAAGCTGCGGGTCAGTGATCCTCTCATAGAGTCTGATCACCGCTTCTGTCATAAGCCTGGCCGAAGAAGTCAGCCTTCCCAGATTTTCCGTCCCATGAGCATGCTTTGGGACCATTCTCCCATAGTGATCTATGGTGACTTCACCATGATACGCCTTTCTTCTGTTTTCGTCCAGCAGATTCTCCACATCATATCCGATGGTCAGGACAAGCTGATCCGTCTCCAGCTTCTTAGCTGCCAGATCCAGGGCCAGAAGCTCCGTCATCTCCCGCACAATGATCCTGGCCTTTTCAAAGGGATAGGGGCATTGCAGCACCTGCCCAGAGCTGATGGAATTGTTCTCCGGCCGATATGCCTTGATGTCCGCAATGGTGACCGGCTCCCAGCCCCAGGCGTGATCGATGAGCAGCTCCGCATTCACCCCAAAAAGCCTGTATAAGAGGTTCTCATTATAAAACTCCGTCTCTTTTCCGAGACTGCACCTGGCGATATCCCCCATGGTAAACAGGCCGACCTCCGCCAGCCTTCTGGCGTAGCCCCGGCCCACCCTCCAAAAATCCGTCAGAGGCTTGTGTTCCCACAGAAGTCTCCGGTAGCTCATTTCGTCCAGCTGAGCCACTCTCACTCCGTCCTCGTCCGCTTCCACATGCTTCGCCACAATATCCATGGCCACCTTGCAGAGATACAGGTTTGTCCCGATCCCGGCGGTGGCAGTGATCCCGGTCTGGTCCAGCACCTCCCGGATCAGCTTTTTGGCCAGCTCCCCGGCTGTGATCCCATAAGTCCTCAAATAGGTGGTGGCGTCCAGAAACACCTCGTCAATGGAATAGACATGAATATCCTCCGGCGCGATATACTTCAGATAAATCTGATAGATCTCCGTGCTGTATTTCATATACAGTGCCATTCGGGGCGGGGCCGCAAGAAAGGTGAGCTCCGGTTCCCCCCGTCTTCTGGAGGCGTTGACCTCCTTCACCCTTTGGATCACTTCAAAAAGTCTGGCGCGACCGGGTATCCCATAGGCCTTCAGGGACGGCGACACTGCCAGACAAATAGTCTTCTCCGTTCTGCTCTCATCTGCCACTACCAGATTTGTGGTCAGGGGATCCAAGCCCCGTTCAACACATTCCACCGATGCATAAAAGGATTTCAGGTCGATGGCAATATAACTTCTCTCCGGCATTATTTCTTCCGCTTCTTTTTCTTCTTTTTACAGCAGCCATCCGGCATCAGATCATTCTTAATCCCCACTGCGCAAACCAATACCACCAGCGCCAGCTGGCCACTGAGGATCAGCAGATCCCGATTCTCATACAAAAAGCTCTTCGCCCTTTGAATCGCTTCCTTCCGCTTCCTCTCCTTTTCCAGGCGCTCCGCCTCCTTTGCGGGATCCTCGTTCACTTCCCCCGCCTCTTTTGCCATATCCTCGTTTTGTCCATCCGGGGCCTTTGCAAGAGCCTCTGCATCCCGCTCCGCCTCAGACTGTACACCCCCATCTGCCCTTAGATAATCTGCCCTTAAATAGTCCTGCGTAGCTTCCTCTGTCATCTGTGTGTAACCCTCCTTTACCATACTGACTTAATTCTGCGCCGTCCCTTCATTGCGGATGAATATCCGTCACATACTCCAGCGGGATCTCCAGAAGCTCCGGCATATCCTCCGTCTTTTCCAAAATCAGCGCATTCTTTACAGCATCCACCTTCCGAAATAATCCCGTAATCTCTCTGTATGCGCCCCCATCCTTCCGCTCGTCCGGCTGAAAATAACGCACGCCGATCTCAGGTCTCTCCCCCTTTTTCTCCTCCAGAATCCGAAGTGTTTCGTCCAAAACCGCCCTGGACTCCTCGGAGAGCTCCCGAAATTCCTCCGTCAGTCTCCCCGCCTCCGCAATGGCCGCCTCATAACCCGTGAGCGCCGCAAAAGGCGAAAACTGGGCCGCCCTGTTCTGCAGAGACATATGGGGCCGTCTGTCCGACTGATGATGGGGCAAGCCCATAATGTCATCATATTTTCCCATACTTCTTCCATGCCCTCTTTACAGCCTGCGTTCCCAAACAACAGCTTTTCACGCTCTCTTCACTGTCCCGGCGGATTTTGCCGCGATCCGGAAGAAGAACAGCCCCAGCAAAAACAGCACTGACAACACACTGATCCCCTTGTTGATGCTTCCGGTGAGCTGAGAAACCAGCCCTACCAGAGTGGTTCCGAGAAACGCCGCCCCCTTGCCGCAGATATCATAAATCCCAAAGAACTCCCCCGACTGCTCCGGCGGAATGATCTTGGTAAAGTAGGATCTGGACAGAGCCTGAATACCTCCCTGAAACATGCCCACCAGCACCGCCAGGATCCAAAACTCCACCAGGTTCGTTAAGAATATGGCAAAAACAGCAATCCCCAGATAGGCCAGAATACAGACAGTGATCAGCCTGTCCGCCTGGTATTTTTGTGCCAGCCTGCCAAACAGGATCGCGCAGGGAAAGGCCACAAGCTGCGTCACCAAAAGTGCCAGCAAAAGCCCGGAGCTGGCAAGTCCCAGGGCCTCCCCATAGGATGTAGCCATGTCGATCACTGTATAAACGCCATCGATATAGAAAAAGAAGGCGATCAAAAACCAAAAGATCTTACTGTGCTTTCTTGCATTGGCCAGTGTTCTCCCAAGTCGCTTGAAGGTTTCTGCAACGGCATGCTCCGGACATTCCACATAATATCTTTGCTGATAAACGCGTAGTAGCGGAATGGTCATACCCACCCACCAGATCGCTGTGATGGCAAAGGCAATCCCCATGGCTGCCTCCATGGAAAGACCGATGGCATCCTTCCCCAGCACAACGCCCAGACATGCCACAAACGGAATGCAGCTTCCGATGTAGCCCCAGGCATAGCCGGAGGTGGATACTCTGTCCATGCGCTCCGGCTCCGTCACATCCGGCAGCATGGAATCATAAAAGATCAGGCTCGATGCATACCCGATCTTAGAAATGATGAACAGGATCAGAAAGCCCAGCCAATACTTCATGAATCCAAGCGAGATGCAGCAGATGGAGCCGATAGCCACCGATGCGATAAAAATAGGCTTTTTGAAGCCCTTATTGTCCGTAAAGGTGCCGACCACAGGCCCAAGGATGGCGACGATCAAGGTCACAATGGATGCCGCATACCCCCAATAAGCCAGATAATCCACATCACTCACGCCCTGTCCGTTGGCAATATACTTGAAATAAATGGGAATGATGGTGGTCACCAGCATGGTATAGGCTGAATTTCCCACATCATATAAGATCCAGTTTTTTTCCTGCTTGGTCATCTTTTGCTTCATAATCCAGCCCTTTCTCTATCAGGCCCTTTCACTTCCGGATAAATGATCTCACCCTCCACCCTCACCGGATAAATTGCATGCTCCTTCTCGTTCACAGACACAAAATCATAATCAAATATTTCATTATCCAAAGCCGGAAAAGCATCAATCAGAGATGCCGCCAAAGGTACAGCCGCATCAAACAGCTGTAAGAGCTTTTCCGTGCTGTCGGCACAGGCCATATTCTTTTCATAATTGATGATGAGCCCATGCTTACTGTCATACTGCTTTGCCACACGCAAAAGGAAAAGTACGCTGTTTCTCTTCCACTTCTCCGGGAGCACCAGCAGATCCAGATACTTGACCATGTCCTTCATAGCCTTGAAAATCTCCTCCCGGCTGATCCCCACAAAGAAACGGCTGATCACTCTGGCGTTTCTGCCGGAGGGCACCAGATGCCCCGTCAGCTTTGCACTCACGGGATCCTTGCCATCCCGCACCAAAAGCTCCCTGTCAAGCTCCGCCTCCAGCTCCGCATGCGAGATCCCGCTGGCGTCGATCTTCTCCTGAATATAGCCATGGCAGCATACATCCAGAGAATAATGACACAAAAAACCATACAGGTAAGCCAGGCTGGGTTCCAGATCACTGCTCCTTTCCCGCCCCACCTGTTTTAAGACCAAGGCAGCCGGCTCAAAAAACTCTATTCCCGGCCTGGAATGAATCGCATTCCCCGTGCGATTCACAGAATTCTTTTTCAAGGCATCGTAATAAAACAACAGATCCGGCCCATGCACCCCAAAGTGAAATAGTTCCGGGTATTTTTCGATGATCCTCCTCACCTCCGGCTTTACCCTCTGAATGACTGCCTCTCCGTGCTTGAAATGCGCATATGTTGTAGGCATAATATCCTCCTGTACTCTAGATAAATATATTGATGGCCCCGATCACTGCTCCGATAAGCGCCCCCAGATTGATCACAGCCTGTAGCTCCCGATTGATCACCGACAAAGTGAGCCTTTCCAGCTCGGCCACATCCATGGATTCGATTCTCTGTCTCACAATATCGCTTACATTCAGCGCATCCAGCATGGATTGTCCGTACTGTGAGATCACCCGATCCACCACAAAGGTCATAAGGTGCTCCAGTCCCTCCTTGCTGGTTCCCTTTTCCATGATCTCATGAATGGGACGCCCCTCCAATTCCACCACATTTTGCTCGATGGTTTTTTGGATCAGCTCCTGACCATTTTCCTCCAGATATTTGTGAAGTGCCTCTGCGATCCTTTCATAGATCGCATCCTGCCTTTCCTCCGTCAAGAGCAGAGTGACCATCTTGTTGTTCAAAAGATCCCCCATTGCCTCCCTGCCGATCCGGGCGATCATGGGCTTAAATTCCACCTGCAAGACCCGCTCCGTCACCGTCTTTGCCAATACCTCGCTGAATCTGTGGATCAGCTCCCCATGATTTTCATCGGTCGAGAAGAAATCCCCCAGGCAGGCTTTGCAGTCATACAGGGAGGCCGCCAGCTTTCCCACCAGCTTCTCCTTGGTGCCGTTCTTTTGGAATACCGTCTTCAGCGTTTCCATATTGAGCAGATGCATGCCCACCGCATTTCCGATAGCCCCCGCCAGCCTGTTCTGATTCTTGGGGATGATCCCGGGAGTAAAGGGCAATCTCCATTTGCCGATCCTTACCTCCCTGCGGGGCCGGAACAGCATTTTGATCGCTATGAAATTAGTAAAATATCCTATGACCGCTCCCACCAGGATCGGAGCGATCACCCGCAAAATGTTCACGCCCTTCCTTCTCCTTTCCGAATCAGTCCACCCGCAAATCCATCCGATGCATCATTTTCACTTTATTCCGTCATGCGCCATAATCTGCTTCTCATTCCTCCATGCGCCGGGAGATCCACTTTATGATGTCATGCGAAACAGTCTGCATCCGTTTTCCCAGGTGATCCGGCGCACCTCTTCCTCCGAAATGCCCTTGAGCTTCGCCAGCCTCTCCACCACATACGGCAAATTTAGGGAGCTGTTCCTCTTTCCCCGGTTCGGCTCCGGTGCCAGATAGGGGGAGTCCGTCTCAATCACGATACGGTCCATGGGCAGATACTCCACCGCCTCCACCAGCCTTCTCGCATTCTTAAAGGTCAGGACACCGCCGATCCCAAAGTAAAAACCCAGCTCCAGGTATTCCCCGGCGGTCTCCTTTGAATAGGAATAGCAGTGGATCACGCCGCCGACTTCCCCGGCATTTTCCGCTCTTAAGATATCCAGGGTGTCCTTGCATGCCTCCCGGGAATGAATGATGACAGGCTTTCCCACCTCCCGGGCCAGCTCCAGCTGTCTTGCAAACCATTTCTTCTGGACATCCTCGCCCGGCTCCGGCCAATAATAGTCCAGCCCGATCTCACCAATGGCCACACATTTGGGGTGCAGGCTCTGCTGCCGGAGTGTCTCAAAATTCTCTTCGTTCAGCGGCTCCGTCTCCGAGGGGTGCACTCCCACCGCAGCACAGACATGCTCATACCCTTCGGCCAGCTCCAGGCATTTCCCGCAGGAGGCAAGGGTGGAGCCCACATTGACCACCCGCCCGATCCCCTTTTCCGGAAAACCGGCAAGCAGCTCCTCCCGGTCGCTGTCAAATTGCTCATCATCATAATGAGCATGCGTATCAAAGATCAGATCTTTTCTCATTGTAATCCCGCCAATTCATTCCAATTCAATTGATCCGGATCAAGCCCCATGGAATGGAAAGATATCTTTACAATTGCGATTGCAAAGTTCATCCCGAATTCCTCACTCTTCACCTTCTTGCCGGAGAGCAGATCAGCCGGGATCTCCGCAACACTTTCCGGATCTATGGGCGTCATTTGACAATCCATCACCTTTGTCCCATCCTTCACCCTGATCAATTCCAGCTCCTGTGTCTCTCTGTTGATATAAAAATAGGTCTTCACATATCGATTTGCCTTGGATGCGGTCTGGCGGATCGTCTTGGAAAACAGCACATCATAGACCACACCGTCTATGGTTTCCTCGCTGTCATAGGTGATCCCGTCAAAGGTATCATCCCCCAGCTCAAGAGGATTTCCGGACTCCGAGATCTCTTCCGCATTTTCCCAGGGCATACCGGTTGTCCTATAGCACTCATCCTTCTTTCCGGGCATGACTGTTTTTACATAGGCATCTCCGCTTTTTTGAAAATATGCGATGAGATAGTCCTTCTCCTGGGACAGGTCAAACTCCGTCCCTTCCTTACCTGCCCAGATCGCATACTTCATGTAGAGCATCTCATCCGTCCGGCAAAAGCCCATCTGTATATGTGTTTTGAGTCCCTGCTCCTCATATTCGACATCCATAACACTATTGTCCAGCGGATGTTCCTCAAAATAATTCTCATATTTCTTGCTCCAGTCCTCTTTGGGCTGTGCCGCCACCTCGGCGCTCTTAGACGCCTCCGCCAGAGCCGCATCCACAAAATCCCCCGCATTCTGGCTTGCGACCACCATCTCGGCACTGCTTCCACCGCCCGTGGATTCCTCACCTGCCTTGCTGCCGCATCCACCCAAAAGGGCCCCTGCCAGTACAATCGCCAACCATCTCTTCCAATAACTCTTTTTCATACTCCCCTCCCACAAACCAATCCTGAAACAGCTTTTCAGCGAAGGCATCTTCCCAATTCGCGCTTTGCGCGAATCGGGCCCCTCCTTCTGCATAAATTTAACCATAGTTTCCCGTAGTCTGTCAAGTTACCCCGCAGACAACCTCTAAAGCCAAGTTTCCCCATAATTCAGTATTTTTACTCTCATCCGCAGTGTATCAGGTCCAATATGGTTTCTGATCCTTATGAGTGAACCCCTTCATCTTTACCTGATAGACCCCCAGCAGGGACTCATAATGTTCCTTTTGCTTCTCCTTCAGACTCCCCGCCTCTGTAAGCTCCTTCAGCTTCGCCTCGTATTCCACCAGATATTCCTGGGCCGCGTCCTTATAATTATTTGCCATATTGTTTTCCATGCGCTCGATCAAATGCTCCAGCTCCTGATTCTTCTTAACACCGCCAAATAGTCCAAACATTTTTCTCTCCTCTCCGCCGGATGTCACTCATCCAGCCCGTGCTTTACCGCATAGACCGCAAGCTGCGTCCGATCCTTCAGCTCCAGCTTTTCCAATATCTTGGAAATCTGATTGCGAACAGTTCCCTCCGCCAGATAAAGCTCCGCCGCGATCTCCTTATTGTCATAGCCCTGAGCAACCAGCTTCACCACATCCAGCTCTCTGGCCGTAAGACCGGTCTCCTCGGAACTCTCCGGTTCCTTTGCCTTCCCCGCAGCCTCCATTCTCTTTTTCATGACCCGATATACCCCATCGCCGAAGATGCTCATGCCCGCATAGACGCTTTTCACCGACGCGATGACCCTGGCATCCTCCATCTCCTTCAGGATGTATCCGTCCGCTCCGCTGGCCAAAGCCTTTTCAATCGTTTCCTCATCGTCAAAGGTGGTGAGCACCAGCACCTTTACTCCGGGACACTGCTCCTTGATTGCCTTAATCCCATAGGCACCGTCATATTCCGGCATCCGCATATCCATCATCACCACATCCGGCCGAAGCATCTTGCATTTCTCAAAGGCCTCCTTCCCGTTCTCCGCAAGCCCAACCACACGGATCTCCTCATCCTGCTCCAGCACTGCCCTGAGCCCCTGCCGCAGGATCATAATATCATCTGCGATCAAAACCTTAATCTCTGCCATACACCCTCCCCTTCCTCCTGCTCTGGCCTGTTATATCTCATCCCTGCCCTATACCGGGAGCTTTACTCTGGTCATAAAGCCCTCCCCCTCCGAAGAGGTAAAGCTCACCGTTCCTCCCGCCCTCTGGATTCTCTCCCGGATTCCGCGAAGCCCGTTATTGTCACGGATTTCCCCACAGCCCTTACCGTCATCCGCCACCACCAGCTCCAGCTGATCCTTCTGAAACCGGATGATCACATCCATCTTCGTACAATTTGCATATTTCAATGTATTGGTCATGCACTCCCGCACCGTGTCATACACCGTCTTGGAGAGATGGGAATACCTTTTGTCGTCCTCCCCCCGCACCGTGACCTCCACAGGGATCTCCTTCATCTGATTGGCCAGCTGCATGACCCCCTGGGTCACCAGCTCGTATTCCGCCTCCTGCCGCAGCATGTTGATGGACTCCCTAAGCTCCCGGATTCCCTTTCCTGTCAGAGTCCTCGCCTCAGCCAGATACTCCTTTACCTCATCATACGCTTCCTTCCCCGCCGACACCTCCGCCAGCTTCATATAGGACTGGATCATGGTCAGCGTGTGTCCCGCCGTATCATGCACCTGCTGGGCGATCCGATTCCTCTCCTGCTCCAAGAGCAGCTTTTCATTGGTGATGGCCAGCTCCTTTTTCAGATTCATAAAGCGGTACTTAAAGGTGGCCCGCATGATCAGCACAATGGAGATCCCAAAGCCCAGGGGCGTGATATCGAAGGAGGGCCGCACGATCCCGAACAGATAAAGCGCATTCAGGGCAACCGGCACCAGCACGGAGGCCACGATGAGTCTCTTGGCAAAGAGCTGCTCCTTCCCTGTGTTCCGGTACAGGATGACCGCCCCCGCAAAGGTCAAAAAATAGGTCACCACCACATTGGCGTAAAAGAGCGGCCCATGCAAGACCGACTCCACGGAAAAATCCGTATAATACAGGTGATGAAGCTCATTTGTCAAAACCGCCAGATAAAAAAACGCCGAAAGCGCCGCCGGCATTACCTTCCTTATTCCCTCCGGCTTTTTCCCCGTATAATAGAGCGAAAAATAAAACCAGGAGGAGCCCACAAAACAAATGCCGATGTTTCCGATGAGAAACGCCGCCATCAGCTCTCCCCTGGTTTTTGCCATCATTTGCAAGATCTGAGAGCTGCACCACAGCACCACAGTTCCCTGGCAGATAAAATAGGTCATATTGCTGCGGGATTTACCCCCTCGAAAGAGCAGTGCCGCCATACAAAACAGCACTGCTCCGATCACAGCTATATAGATAAAAGCCAAAGCCAGCTGCATATCCTACTCCGCCTTTTCCTTCTTGATCGCAAAGATCACAAGACCAACCCCTGCCACAAACAGGTAAACCCACCATGCGATACTCATCCAAACCTCCTTGGTGAGGTACAGCACCACAAGCGCCAGTGTCGCTGCTGAGGCAATTGCATAATTTCTTTGCTTTAGCACCGTTGCCAGCACCAGCATACCCAATGTCACCAGCCCAAGGAACATGACATTCGGCAATGCAGGCACAGCCAGATTGTGCAAAAGCAGCGCCCCCAGGATCAGGCAGGTCCCCACAAACTGCACTACTCTGACCCCTTGATCAATACTATACCAAATAATTCCCAAAAGGACAATCCCAACTCCCGCGAAAAAGCAATCATATTCCATGCTGAAGTCCGCCAGATATGTCATACCATCCTGACCATAAATGACCACAGGAAAAAGCTTGTGTGCCAACACACCCACCAGTGCAAAGAGAAGTGCAAAACTCTTGAAAAACCCGGAGACCAGCTCGCAGCGATTCCTTCTCCACTCCAATGCAAAAGCTATGAGAAGGCATTGCAGGCTGAGCCAGAAGATCACGCCGTAGTTCAGAGCATACTCCCTCCAGAAAGCAGCCGCCTGAGCATTCAGGCCCACCAGAAAGAACATGGCTGACATTTTATAAAAGCTCCTTTTTTCCGCTGCCGTCCCGCAGAGATAAAACCATAGGATCCCGGCCACTGCTATACAGATCCCATAGGGATAGCAGATGGGCGTCTCCTTCAGAAAATAGGTTTTTGCCGTAAATTCCACCACCTGAACAAAGGTATAAAGGAGGCAAAGGCCCGCATTAGCAGCCAAAAGTTCATCTCTCCGAAGGACAAGCATCACACAAAGGCCCGCCAGAAACGCCAGAAATGCCACTAGCGGTAATGGCCGCCCCACCATACCCTCCGGCAGGCTTGTCACAACAAAAGCCGCTACTGAAAAGCAGCACAACAGAAGGAAGAAGCTCTGGACGATCCTCAAGACCTTAGTTTCATAGACCAGGTAAAGCGCTGTCACAGAGCCGGTCACCAAGAGCACAGGCAGAACAGAAAACAGGAAGCTATAGCAGTTCAAAATGCCCCAGAGCAGCATGGGCACGGTGATCGCCGCATGGATCCCATAGGCGATCAGTCCGGTGAGGATCAGCTCCCGATCCTGCGTCGATTCTTTTTTGCAATAATATACCATACCTGCCAGCAGCATCGTAAAGGCGGATAATGAGAGCAACAACGCCTTGTAGGGATCCAACCTGGAAAACTGGGCCACACATAGGATCATACCATCCGTGAGACAGATCTGAATGATCAGATCCGCCAGTCCCTTCTCTCTCACAAACCGAAGGATCACCGGCACGGACATCCCCAGCATTGCTAAAGTCAACCGCTCCGGAAGCTGAAGCAGCTCCGCCGGCAAAAAGGCCAGAACGGAAAAGCCTGTAAAGCACACTCCAAGATAATAGAGCGCAACCGGAGCCTTTCGCAGGCTGCTCTTTTTCTCCAGATAACAGGAGGCGCCAAAAAAGCCCACTGCCACCGCCACAAGACATAGTTTTTTAACCACCTCCGGCAGATACTGCCAAGTACGGGAGACGAAAATACCCCCTGAAATCACAATACAAAGCACGCCGACCATCATTAAAATTGTGGAAAAAGATTTTTTATTTTGATTCTCCATAAGGCCACCCCTTTCTGAATCAGTACGCCCTTAAGTTGATTCTACTTTACCAAATCCCTTTCCGATTTTGCAGATACCATATGTCACCAAAAAAACAGGAGCAGTGACAATTGTCACCACTCCTGCCCGATTTCAATAATACTCCCAAGCCAGTTCCCGCTTTTCCTTTCTCCTCACTCCACGCCGTGATACCTTTCACGCAGTTTATGTCAGAATGTAGTTCGGTCACGAAGCCCTCAGTGCGATATCCCTCGCCGCCTCATAATCCAAAGGCTTTCCCCAGACATAGCCCTGTACGAAATCGCATTCCTGCCCATTCAGAAGTGCCAGCTGTTCCTCATTCTCCACGCCCTCGGAGATGACCTCGCATCCCATCAGATGTCCCATGGCGATCACCGCTGTCACGAAATCTCTGCTCTTTTCATTTGCCACAATGTCATCCACCAGACTCTTATCCACCTTCAGGAGATTGATAGGCATCTTCGCCAGGTAAGACAGGGAGGTATATCCCGTTCCAAAGTCATCCAGAGCCACCTGAATACCCAGAGCCCTAAGTTCAACGATATTCTGGATCGTGGCTTCCACAGACTGCACCATACAGTACTCTGTGATCTCGATCTCCAGATTGGCAGGAGGAAAGCCCGTCTCATCCAGGATTGCTTTCACCTTATTGGCAAAGCCCTTTGCACTGATATTTTTTGCAGAGACATTGACGGAGATCGTAAGCTCCTCTTCCACCTGCTCCACAATGTCCTTAAACTCCTTCATGGCCCTTCTCAGAACATAATCGTCGATCTGAAGGATCAGATCCCCCTTTTCCGCCACAGGAATAAACTCCGCAGGACTCACAAACTCTCCCTTGGGCGTCCTCATTCGAAGCAGCGCCTCAAAGCCCCGGAGCTTCTTATCCCCCAGCTTATACTGTGGCTGATAGACCAGATAAAAATAATCCTTGGCCAGAGCATTCTTGATCAGCCTCTCCAGCTCCACCTCGCGCTTTAAGTGCTCCTCCATAGTCCTGTTAAAGAAACAGATCCTGGTCTTATTCTCCTTCGAAGCCTGATACATGGCGATATCCGCATACTTGATCAGCGCCTCCGCATCCAGAGAATCCTCCGGAAATCTGGAGATGCCGGCATAAGCCGTCAGATAACTGTCGATCCAGGTAAAGTTCGCCGCCAGAGTAGCCTTCTCACAGATCTTATCCAGAATCCTCTCCGCAATCTCCGCTGCGTCCATCTCGTCATCCACCACAAGAACAAACTCGTCTCCACCGATCCTGGAGAGCACTCCCCGATTTCCCACGATCTCCTTCATCCGCTTGGTGACTAACTGCAACAGACTGTCCCCATATGTGTGACCATAATTATCGTTGATCACCTTAAAATTCTCCAGATCAATATAGATCACATAGAAGGGCTTCCCTTTTTCTATACCGGCATTCAGCTCCTGATACAATCCCCGGCGGTTCTGCAGTCCTGTAAGAATATCCGTGACAGCCGCCTTCTCCCTGATCCGAAACTGAACACAGAGCAAAAGAAGAGTCACCGTATAGATGACCAGATTGCAAAAGCCCGGCAAGGGTTCCATCTTTCTCGTGACGATCATCACCGCCAGCATATTGATCATGGAAAACCCGATCAAAATCATGGAGATGGCCGTTCCCACCTTATAGTTGATCCACACTGCCAATAGGCAGACCGCAAACTGGGCAGCCGTCAAAACACCGTTATAGCCCTTGATCCCATAGCGGTCGCACATTCCGATTCCCGCCTGCAGCCCCAGCCATACCAGAACCAGAAACACCATAAGTCCGATTTTTTTCTTTTTCGACATTTCCTGTATCATAAGAGTACCCGCACATTCCCGATTACTTTTTTCGAAGCAGATAGGCATTATGTTTTATTTCGGCAATTTTTGCATAATTTTACAGCGGTATTTTGCAAAAAAGCAATCTTCTGGAGTCAGTTTCCTGTTCAGTTTCCGGCATTTCTATTTTATGCAGCGAAAATCTCCGAAAAATATTTATCAGTTTCCTCTGTCTTCTTTACTCTCCCTCGCCCCCCGGATCAGCTCTTTAAAAAGAATGAACTGTGGCTTTGCGAGGAAAAAAATCTGCTCCGGCATAGGGCTAGCGTAAAGTTTTTGTAGGAATTTAAAATAATAACAGAGGGTGCCTCTTTTGTGATAAAGTTATTGCAACCAAACAAAAAACTT
>CACXDS010000014.1 GCA_902766425.1 uncultured Lachnospiraceae bacterium | reverse complement strand
ATGCCCACCACCACAGAAACCAAAATAGCATAGGGCATTCCAAATATGACCATAAAGATAAAGTTCACACTGCCCACCAGCAAGGCTTCCACCAGCTCGGCAATGATATATGTCTCCATGATATCATTACAGCTCCCCAGAAAAGAGAACAGCTTTTTGTACTTGGCAGGAGAACTCATAAGAATGACCAGCGTTTTTACTCCCCAGATTAATCTATCCATATCAAAGAGAAAATAGACAGCAAGGATAGCTCCCATCACCCAGTTAACCACGCTCTCCCCTATGGCAGAAAATGTGGTGACGATCCCATCCAGATAGTTTGGCAACTGACTCTCAAGATTACTCAAGGAATTTAAGTTGGATTCCAATAGCCCCGACAGATCGATGTTTATCTTCGAAAAGCCACCACTCAGATTTTCGAGCCACTTCTCAAGCTGCGAAACATAGCCCTCAAAATTAGAGATAAAGGTGGTAATGCTGTTGACCAGCTGTGGGATCAGTGTAGCCAAGATCAGTACCAACAGCATGATCACGACAACCAAAGACAATAACACGGAGAGAGCACGATTCAGCTTCTTGTTTTTGATCTTGCGAAACAAACCTCTCTGCAATCGCACTACAAAGGGCTCCACAATATACGCCAATACCACTCCGATCACCACGGGAGAAAAAAAATGCCCCACCTTCCCTATCGTCCTGAAAATCCCCCCCAGATTTGTCAGAACCACAAACAATACCACTGCACTGCAGGCCGCCACCGTATAGGGAAACCATTTTTGATTCTTCCAATCCTTAAATCCCATATCGTACCTCTTTTATTTTTTCAGTTTATGGTAATGCAATCTCTGTATTAGTATAACACTTCCATAAGAAGGAAACAACCTCAAGATTACAATATCAATCCAAAAAGAGGCATGATATCCGGTGTGCGCTGACATGAATTTGATTAGAAAACCACCATATCAAGCACCTGATGGATCTCTTCCTCGGTCAAATTCCGGAAAGAAAGGATAATGACATGTTGGTCGACCGACACGATGGCATAGGTCCCATAGGACAAATCTGCAAGCGTGAATTCCGTTCCTGCCTCGGAAGTGTAGGTCCTTGTATTCTTCAAAGGCTCAGCAGTGATAATCGAAGATTGAAACGCATCCTCGCTCCGGGAATCCCCTTCGGCCTTCCCTATTTTCAGGGATTCATGTAAGTACACAGACCCCTTTTGATATCGGAAGGTTGCATTAAGACCATATCTGGTCCCCCCCTCAAACTCCGTGATGTTATACCTTGCGTTGCCCGAGGACTCCATCGGCTCACTGAAAAGATTGGCGAAGATCACATCCCCCATGGCCCTGTCATAGCTGACATAATTGTATGTGGTGTTCAGACTCGATTCATAAGCTACGACCTCCTTTTCCATCCAGAGATCCTTCGGCCCGCCTTCTTCATGGGAAATAATCTGTCCTACATCGCGCTCCCCCGAATCGAGGTCCTCCCAGCTAAGTTTCAGCGGCTCCCCAACAGAAATCTCGTGCTCCAACACAGTGACCTTGTTGAAGATGCGGCTGCCCGCATATACCGTCCCCGTGCCGATTGCCAGAAGCGCAAGCACCAGCGTCGCCACCTTTGGAACGCTCCAGGTAAAGTTATGCTCCCCTTTTCTTCCCGGTCCCAGCTCTCTCCGCCCTCCATTTTCTCCATCCTTCTTACTTTGTCCAAATTCCTTTTCGCCCGTTCTCTTCAGCATACTCCGAACCTTTTCCAGGCTCACCTGACCTTCCGGATTCAGCGACCACTTTAATAAAGTCTCAAATCTCTCATTTTCCATCATCCAATCTCTCCTTCAACACTTTTCTCGCTTTGTTCAACCTGCTGTTTACCGTTCCCGGAGGAATCCGCAGCACCTTGGCAATTTCCGCTATGGGCATCTCTTCCATGTAGTGCATGAGAACCACAAGCCTTAGTTTTTCCGGAAGTCCCAGCACATGGCGCCTCAGCTTCTCCGCCGCCTGTCTCTTCTCCACCAGATCCTCCACGGAATCCCCCTCATCTGTAATCTGGGCAAGCTCCCATTCCTCCACGAAGGAAATGTCGGCAAGCCTTTTCCTCCTCGCAGCCTTTCGCAACCGATTTTTCCACAGATTCAGGGCGATGGAGATCAGATAGGATTTGGGATTCAAGCCCAGTTCCAGATCATTTTTCTCAAACAGTACAAGAAAGGTCTGCTGAAAAAGGTCCTCCGCATTTTCCTTATTGCAGGTGGTATATAGGCAAAAGGCATATAGCCCTTTCCCATATTCTTCTACGAATTTTTCCATCTCCATTTTCATTTTTCCTTTGCGACAGTTTTGAAGGCCTTCACTTATATATTGTCGCGAGAATTGGATCACTTCATTTTATTTTCGAAATTTATGGGTTAAGTTGATTACAAAACTATTTTGAAAGAATTCATTATACGAGCATTTTCGACTGAATGCCGAAACCGATTTTTATTTGGAAATGGGCTGCGCATCGTTCTCTCGCAGCCCATTTCTTAATATAAGATATATGGAAAATATGGTAGTAACTGTGATTCCCCTGTGCTACAAATTCTGATCGACCACCGCTCCCTTAACGTCCTCCTCCATCAGCTTCATCTTCTGAATCATGTCCTTGACTTCCTGCTGGGCAGCGCTGACTCCCGTCGTTCCCGACATTTGTCCCTTTGCGTTCTCCAGAATCTCTTCCGTGAGCTCCTCCTGATCCTTTCTGCGCTCCTTGGCCGCGTCCGCCTTCTCCTGCAGCTCTTCCTGCTTCTCTGCCTCGGCCTTCGCCTGCTCGCGCTTTTCCTCCAGCTCTTCCTCCACCTGCTCTTTCCCCTCCGAGACGAGCATGGAGACAATATCCTTCGAAGCCTGTTCCATGACTTGCTCCGCTTCCTTCCGGGCATCCGTCATGCCATGGTGCTTTAGCATCTCAAGCTTTGTCCCTGTAATAATCGCATTTTCCGTCCGGATCTCCTGCTCGGCCTTGCCGATGCGTTCCGCATAGTAGCGCTCATCCTCCTTCATGGCAAGGGACTCCTCCTGATACTGCGTCAGTCCGTTTTTCTTAATCCGGTCAAGCTCCTTTCGCTCTTCATCGGAAAGCCGCACATTGGACCCCTTAAAGCTTGCTTCCTTTTCCTTGGCAAGAAGCTCTAAGTCCTTCTGCTCCCGGCTGTCCGCTGAAACGCCGTTTGCTTTACGGAACTCCTCGCGGTTTGCCTCAATGTCATTGATCGACCTTCTGTCCTCACTGTTTTGCTGCTGCAGTTGCCGGATTTTCTCCCTGCTTTCCTCGATTCCCCGGCTAACGGCCCGATCCGCCGCAAAGGCATCTCCCACCACCTTCATGGCCTGCTTCTGCGCCCTGGCCTTCTTTTGTGCGATGGGGTCGAGGGCCGTAGCCAGATTTCTTCCGTCTATCGCCTTACCGGGAGCAATGCCATTCTGCTTATCGGCAACCGGCCCCTTGGCTGCCATGAATCCATTTTCATTTATTCCATTTCCAACAAAAATGCTTCCCTGCCCTACCTTCATGCTTCATCCTCCATGACACTCATTCCT
>CACXDS010000013.1 GCA_902766425.1 uncultured Lachnospiraceae bacterium | reverse complement strand
GCTTACCATGCTCGTTGGCGGCATGTGTCCTGATGATTTTAAGGCAATCCTGCCGCTTTCGCCGGCCTGGATGATTCCGGATGGCGCAAGGAATGGGCATTTGCTTGGCATGGAGTTTGATCCAAAGCATATCCCGGAGACCTTGGCAGGATGGGGGCTGGAGCTGGACGGGGATTATGTGCGCGTGGCCCAGACAATCCATGTGGAGGATGAGATCGCACGCTACGGGGGTCCGGTTTTGATCGTTCACGGCGATGCGGATGAGACGGTGCCGTTCTTCTTCGCAGAAAAGGCAGAGCAGCTTTACAAAAATGCAAGGCTAGTAGCCATTCATGGTGCGGATCACTGTTTTAATGGGCACTTGGAGGAGCTTGCGCAGGCCATACGGCAGTTTTTCTGACACGCCACCGGGGACGGTTCTCTCTGGCAAAAATGCGCTTACAAGAACTGTCTTCCATGGCACGGGAGGGGAAGATGATTCATTTACAAAAGGTGGAAGAGAAGGACAGGGATCTGCTCTTTAGCATTAATCAGAAGTATTTATACGAGATGACAAATTTTTATCCGGATGAAATGGATGAACAGGGTAATTACGGATATGGGCATTTCGAGGAGTATTTTACGGATCCGAGGCGAATTGCATATTTTATATATGATGGAGGAGTCCTGACTGGATTTGCGATGCTCTGTCCCTATTCGAACATAGGCCAGGATCCGGACTTTATCATGGCGGAGTTTACCATTTTCCCGGCTTTTAGGAGAAGGCATCTTGCATTGGAGGCGGCCCAAATGATTTTGGAAAAGCATCCCGGAAAATGGGAAATCAAGTACAATGAAAAGAACATTGGGGCAAAGAAACTCTGGACCATGGTGACGGAGCCTTTTACGCCGCAGGTCTGTCATCTGAATGAGGAAGAGACGATATTTACATTTGTTAACGATGCTATGAAGGAGGGGTAAAAAATGAGCATGACGAATGAAGAGTTAAAGAGGTTTTATTTTGGAGCATATCGTTTTGAGGAGACGGAGGACGGCTGGCTGCAGGCGTTCCAGTATTCTAAGGAGCAGACGGAATATTTTAAGGGAGCCTTTGATTTTTGGTATGACAGATGTATGGCATCCACGGCGAAGACCATAGAGTTTGTGACGGAGGGCACGAAGGTATCCTTCGATTATAAGCTGATCTGGCTGGGTTCTCCCGACTCCTTTGAACTGGCGGTGGATGGGCAGATCACGAAGATCGCGTATGTGATGGATCTGTTGAAGGAACAAGAGTCTAAGAAGAATGGAACGAGAGAGGAAGAGGCTCAGGAGAATGGTTCGGAGACAGGCGAGTCGGGACAGAAGGAATCGCAGGATGGCTTTCCCGAATGGAATCTCCCGATGAAGGGCAGGATCGAGTGGGAGCTTCCGGAGGGAAAGAAGTCCGTTGTGATCTATCTGCCGGCGGATGCAACGGTTTTGGTGCGTAATTTTGCAGTCAACGCCGCGGCGGAAAGACCGACAAAAGGTGAGAAGGTGCTCTGGCTTGGAGATTCCATCACGCAGGGGTATGGGCCGCTTCGCTCAGGCATGACTTATGTGAGTGTGGCGAATCGGCAGCTGAATTATGATGTGATCAATCAGGGGATTGGCGGTTATGTCTATGACAAGAAGTCCCTGATGAAAATGGACGGGTATCAGCCGGACAAGATCATCGTGGCTCTCGGAACCAATCAGTACGGGTGTGAGACCATGACAGATGTGGAGGAGTATTACAAGACTCTGATCGGCATTTACGGAAAAGAAATACCGATTCTTTGTATCTCTCCCATTTGGCGTGGGGATCAGCCGGAGGGATACGCAAAATTTGTGGACTTTTGCGAGAAGGTGAAGAGGATTGCGGGCAGCAATCAGAATGTAACTGTTATTGATGGATTTACCTTGGTGCCGCACCTGAAGGAGTATTATTTGGACAATCTTCATCCGAATTGTCTCGGAACGGAGAACTATGGGCGTAACCTGGTGGAGGCCATTCGTAACATTGGATTTTAGAGGGGAGTCGGAGGGCTCGCCTGGTGGCACGATAGAAAGTGAAGTGAGAATAAAATGAAATTACCGGAAAGTTTTTATGAAGTAGCAAAGGATTATGGGGTGCCGAAGGAGGACATTCTCTTTGGCGCCATGGCGGATTTTGATATAGAGTATCGGTTTGCCGATACGGTGGTCGCTCTGACGAGGGAAAAGCTTCTTGTAGCTGCATATCCTTATCGGGAGAAGGCCGAGTTTCGACTTGGGGGCTACGGTGGCATGCAGGCGGACGCTGTGCTGCAAGGCAAACCGGCTTTGACAGTTTATCCGCTGGAAAAGGTGGAGAGCCTGAAGGTGCTGCGTCAGATCAGCACGGGAGTTCTCATGGGGGAGATCGACGGTGCGGAGCGTTTTCTCTGCCAGTTCTCCAACACAAAGCAGGGATATTTCCACAAGCTGGCAGATCTGCTGAGAAAGATCAAGGAAAAAGAAGAGATCAAGCCCGAGGATCTGGATGTGGAAAAGGGGAAGGAGGTCTGCCCAAAATGTGGCATGCTCTATCCGGATCAGGAGCGTAAGGTGTGCCCGAAGTGTCTGGACAAGCGTTCTGTTCTTTTGCGGATCATGGGATATTTTAAACCCTACAAATTACATCTGGCAGTGATGGTGATCTGCTACCTGGGAACTGCGGGACTTAATCTGGCCTGGCCATATCTGAGCGGGACAGTGCTTTATGATAAGGTATTGGCTAAGGATGAGGAGTTCTTGAAGCTTCTGGGATTACCGGCAGGTAGATTTTTTACAGCACTGGTGATGGTGGTGATCGCCATGATCGGGGCAAAGGTGCTGGGTCAGTTTTTTGGAATCATGCAGGGCGTGATGACGGCAAAGGTGGCGCCTCATGTGGTGGGAACCATCAAAGCTCAGGTGTTTACCTCCATGGGAAGGCTTTCCATCAGCTTTTTTTCCAGAAGGCAGACGGGAGGTCTGATGACCAGGGTATGTGATGATGCGGAGGAGATATCTCATTTCTTTATTGACGGGATCCCCTACTTTTTTATCAATGTGATCACGCTGGTTGCCACAACCATAGTGATGTTTGCATTAAGCCCTATTTTGGCATTGGCCAGCGTTCTTTTGATGCCGGTATTGGTGGTCATGAGTTATAACATGCTGCCTCATCTCTGGCATTATTACGGAAAAAGGCACCGGGCCAATCGCCGGATGAACAGCCAGATCAATGAGAATCTGACGGGAGCCAGAGTGGTAAAGGCATTCGGACGGGAGGAGCAGGAGATCAAACGCTTTGGAAAGAACAATAAGCGGGTGCAGGGCTCTGAGATGGATCTTGCCGGATATGACAATAAGTTTTTTGCTCTGTATTATACCGTAGAGGATACCATTAGCTTTCTGGTATGGGCTGTGGGCGGCGCAATGATGATCAGCGGCTTTATGGCAGCTGCCGGGGGAACGGGAAATGTCGGAATCTGGGGAGCTCAGAATATTTCTCTGGGTCTGCTTCTTACCTTCTCGGGCTATGTGGGTCAGTTGAAGGGCCCGTTGGAATTTATGTCCCATATCATCCGTTGGTACACCGACTGTATGAATTCGGGGCAGCGTCTTTTTGAGATCATTGACGCGGTTCCGGAGGTGAGGGAGGTGCGTAATCCCTATCGGCCTTCCGAACTGAAGGGAGAGATCGAACTGAAGAATGTCACCTTTGGATATGAGCCCCATAAGCCCATTCTGAAGGATATCAGTTTTCATGTGAATGCGGGGGAGGTGTTCGGAATTGTGGGACGCTCCGGCGCAGGGAAATCGACACTGGTAAACCTGATCTCCAGACTCTATGATACGGAGGAGGGAGAGGTACTGGTAGATGGTGTAAATGTAAAGCAGTATGGTTTTCGCGAGCTTCGAAAGAATGTGGCCATGGTATCTCAGGAGACCTATATCTTTATGGGGACTGTGGCTGAGAACATTGCTTATGCGAGACCCGATGCCAGCAGAAGGGAGATCATTTCCGCAGCCATGCAGGCAAGCGCCCATGACTTTATCTGTAAGATGCCGGAGGGATATGACACCATACTGGGCTCCTCGGGCCGTTCCTTATCCGGTGGTGAGAAGCAGAGGATATCCATTGCCAGGGCAATTCTGGCAGATCCCAAGATTTTGATCCTGGATGAGGCAACCTCGGCTGTGGATACGGAGACGGAGCTGGCCATCCAGAAATCTCTGGAGCGTCTGGAAAAGGGCAGAACAGTGATCTCTATCGCCCACAGGCTCTCTACGCTCCGCAATGCCACCCATTTGATCGTCCTGGATGAGGGAAAGCTGACGGAGTCGGGAACCCATGCGGAGCTGATGGAGAAGAAGGGAACCTATTATAAGCTGAATGAGCTGCAGACCAAGGCTCTTGCCATGAGGGGCTTGTCCTAAAGAGAGACAAGCATGTGAAAGCCTAAATGAAGGGGACGCCCGAGGGGGGAGGGGATTCCTTCAGGCAAGAGTGGGAGGAGCACTTTAGGCAAGGACAGGGCTGCATTAGGATGACAGTCAGTTATGGAAGGAGAGAGTTATGGAAAACGAACAGATGGATTTATTGGATCTGAACATAAACGATGAGTTTGATGAAGAAGCTTTGAAAAAAGAGTCGGAGGAGCTGCTGGAAATGCGCTTCCTGACTGCCGACAACGCAGTGTTTGCCAGGACGGAGGGGGGCTTTGTCTCCCTGAAGTTTGGGGAGAAGGAGTACAAGAGAGTCGGAGTGTATCTGACCTTTCCCCTGACAAATCCGGAGGAGTTCATCTCCATTCGGGAGGCGGATGAGAAGGCGAAGGAGATCGGAATGGTGGAGGCATTGTCCCAGCTGCCGAAGGACCAGCAGGAGATGCTGCGGGAACAGATCAGACTTCGGTATTTTATGCCTGTGATCAAAAAGGTGCTGGATGTAAAGGAAGAATACGGTTATGCCTATTGGCATGTGGAAACCAGCTTTGGAGTGTGCCGCTTTACAACGCACATGAGCGGCGATGTGGTGGTATCCCTCAGCGATTCCAGACTCCTAGTGAAGGATATTGATGGCAATCGGTACGAGATCCCGGATTTCTACGCGCTGGGCGTACAGGAGCGCAAGAAGCTGGATCTGTTTATTTAGTGCCGGGAGAATCAATTCATAACATTGAAGAAATGGCGAAGAAATTAAGCTGCCCAAAAGCAGCGGAATGAGTGGAGTTTATGAAATTATTATTTACATTGACTGGCAGTCAGCTGGAGGCGCTGGCGCTTATGTCAGGAGAAAAATTGAAATATTGTGTGCCGGCGGATCTCGGATACGAGATCTATACGGCTGGAGCCGCTGTGGATCGTTACGCAAAGGATGTATTCCTGGTCGTGACAAACAGGCAGTTTATGGTGCTTGCGGGGGATCAAGTGGTATCGAGAAGGCTGCTGAAGGATTGCGAGAAGATCCGGTGTGAGCATCAGGTGGGCTGCGGGATCATTACGGTGACGGATCGGGAAGGAAATGACAGCTGCGTGGCGAGAGTATCCATGCGGCAGATCGTGAGAGCCTCCTATGCCGTCAGAGGAGCCCAGGCCATTGTGAGAAGCCTAAAGGAGACGGGGAATGATGGCGCGGCGGAGGAGATCACCAGCTCCGAGTATGAAACCTATTGTGAAAAATGTGGACGGGCTCTTCCGGGTACCAGCAGATGTCCTTATTGTGAAGGAAAACTGGACATTTTTAAAAAGCTCTGGAGTCTTTGCGGGGAGTATGTGGGAAAGCTCGTGCTTATCAGTTTATCCATGCTGGTGATTTCCGGCATGAATATGGCAAGCCCCATGGTGCAGAGGTGGTTTATCGATGACGCACTGGCAA
Organism: uncultured Lachnospiraceae bacterium; assembly: GCA_902766425.1. Taxonomy (GTDB): domain Bacteria; phylum Bacillota; class Clostridia; order Lachnospirales; family Lachnospiraceae; genus Acetatifactor. The sequence goes on along the minus strand of CACXDS010000013.1, from coordinate 1,854 downwards.
CGGGGAAGGGTACCTGGAGGGATCTGGGGATTTTTGTGGGAATCTCCTTTGGGTTCCTTGTGGGAGCGATTCTGTTGGAGGTGTGGAAAAATCTGGCATGTATCAGACTTGGATCTGAGTTGGCCATGTCCCTCAGGGAAAAGCTCTATTATAAGATTCAGATCCTGTCCCTGTCCTTTATCAACAAGAGAAAGCCGGGAGAGCTGATGAACCGCGTCTCCAGGGACACGGGGCGTATCCGGGAGTTCTTTGAAGAGGTTTTCGGCTATATGTGTTCTACACTGCTGACCATGATCGTATCTCTGGTGGTGATGCTGATGATCAGCGTGAAGATGACACTGATGTCCCTGGCATTTGTGGTGGTGGTTTTTGCACTGATGAAGATCTTCTGGCATCATATTCATGTGATCTTTGAGAGACAGTGGATCAAATCGGATGAGCTGTCCAACAGCATTCAGGATATCATTTCCGGCATGAGGATCGTGAAGACCTTCGGAACGGAGGAGAGGGAGGCGGAGCGCTTTGCAAAAAAGTCTGCAGAGTATGCAGAGGTTTCTTCGAAAAATGAGACCTTCTGGGCGGTGTTCTTCCCTATTCTGACCTTCCTTTTGGGCTGTGGTACCTATATTGCGGTACTCTTTGGCGGGCAAAATGTCCTGGAGGGCAGGATGACATTGGGACAGCTGGTGCAGTTTATGACATACAGCGGTTATCTCTTCGGACCCTTGGGGTGGATGACCCATTTGCCCAGAATGGTGATGCAGATGGCAACCTCCTTGAACCGTATCTATGATGTGCTGGATGAGGAGCCGAGGATCAAGGATCGGGACGGCAGCAAAGGGATTGAGATTAAGGGGAATTTTAAATTCGACAAGGTTTCCTTTGGCTACAACACCTATGAACCTGTTTTGGAGAATATCGACTTTGAGGTGAAGCCCGGCGAGATGATCGGTCTGGTGGGCGCCTCCGGAACCGGAAAATCCACACTGATCAATCTGATCATGAGGCTGTATGATCCGGATCAGGGGAGAATCCTTCTGGATGGTGTTGATCTGCGTGATGTAAAGGTGGAGAGCCTTCATTCCCAGATCGGTGTGGTATTGCAGGAGACCTTCCTGTTCTCGGGATCGATCCTGGACAATATCAGATTTGCAAAACAAAATGCCACGCTTGCGGAGGTGATCCGGGCGGCAAAGGCGGCCAATGCGCATGACTTTATCTGCAAGACACCGGATGGCTACAATACCTATGTGGGAGAGCACGGCTATAATCTCTCCGGCGGTGAGCGACAGAGGATCGCCATTGCCAGGGCTATCTTAAACAATCCGAAGCTTTTGATCCTGGATGAGGCGACTTCGGCCTTGGATACGGAAAGTGAATTTCTGATCCAGCAGGCCCTGAACAGACTGATCAAGGGCCGCACAACCTTTGCCATAGCCCATAGACTCTCCACTCTGCGGGAAGCAAACCGTCTGGTGGTGATCGACAAGCACTCTGTTGCGGAGATTGGCAGTCACAATGAGCTCCTGGAGAAAAAGGGAATTTATTATGGCCTGGTGACGGCGCAGCTGAAAATGGCAGAGGGAAGAAGTGAGGAGGGAGGTCAATCCCAATCCGCATAAAGGAACCTTGGGGTGATAGTATCTCTTGAAGAATTTCAGGAGGGATTTCTTGAGCCGGAAGGGATTAACGAAGGGAGCTGCCGCTTGTCTTTTTCAGACGGAGGCGCTCCTTTTTCATGATGTAGGCATCCAGGCCGGGGACACGCTGATTCAAACGGCAGCCATAGACGAGCTGTCCGTTCTCCAGATCTATGCAACGGACTATGATGCCATAAAGCTGGAAGGAAAAGTT
>CACXDS010000012.1 GCA_902766425.1 uncultured Lachnospiraceae bacterium | reverse complement strand
CAGAGTTAATTACTCTCTAACAACTACACTTTTATGGTACTAAAATAGCCCACCCTGGTACCAACAGGATGGGCGCCTCTGAATAAGAGGTAATCCCGTAACTGTTGGGAATACTCCACCTTTGGAGTGGGGCTCCCGGAAGGGCGCTTGCTCGCAACAAGCGCTCTTCTTGTGTTTAAATATAGCACTGGAGAGGGGCGGTGTCAACAGGGAAAATGTTAGTGGGCAGGCATTTACAAAAACTGAAATTTTTACAACTATGCTATGGATTTTTTGAAAGAGGAGTGTTATTATGTTAGTTGGAGCTAACTGATGCCGCTCGGATGGAACGAGAGCCGGTATTATGGCGAAGCGGTGAACTTAGACGAGAGCCGGCATTATGGCGCAGTGGTGAACTTAGACCTGCGGAGCTTTAGGATGGCAAAGAAAAATTATAGAGTCCCCGCCCATGGCGGGGTATATATTTGAATGATGGTTAGTCAAAACTAACGGCAGGAAGGATTCTGTGCAGGAAAAGGAGGTGCCTTGATGGAATGGTTCACAGCGAATCTGCCGACGATCCTCACGGGAGTTGTCCTGGCGGTGATCGTTGCACTGATTGTTTGGAGTAAGGCGAAGGAGCGGAAGCGGGGGGGCTGCGGTTGCGGTTGTCCCGGTTGCACCGGAAGCTGCGCACACGCCGCGGCTGCGGATAGAAAGAAGGAGGAGATAAGATGAAGCTGAGTGAAATGAAGGCAAGTTCGCATGGAACAGTGAGTTCTCTGGGGAGGGATGAGCGATTTTTGAATCGCATTACCTCCATAGGGCTCACGGAGGGGGCGAGATTTCAGGTGGTGAAGAATGACAGGAAGATGCCTGTGCTTGTCTATGTCAGGGAGACATTGCTTGCCCTGAACAGAAAGGATTGCGAAAAGATAGAGGTTATGGAGGTAAGAGGATGAATTGCGTAGCGCTTTTGGGACAGCCCAATTCGGGAAAGTCAACCGTCTTTAATCAGCTGACAGGCTCCAGGCAGCATGTGGGCAACTGGCCCGGCAAGACTGTGGAGAAGAAGGACGGTACATACAGCTATAACAATGCAAAATATACTTTGGTGGATCTCCCCGGGAGCTATGGACTGTCCGGCAACTCCGACGAGGAGATCATCACAGAAAAGTTTATTAAGGGCGGTGAGGCGGATCTGGTATGTGTGCTGGTGGATGCTTCCCAATTAGAGAGAAGTATGTATATGCTGGCGGATTTTGCGGGCATGGATGTGCCGGCGATCTTGATCCTGAATATGATGGATGTGGCAACCGGACAGGGAAAGAAGATTGATGATAAGCTTCTCTCCGAGAGACTGGGGATACCTGTGCTTCCCTTTACGGCGGCGGACGGAAAGGGCTTTGAGGGTTTAAAGGCATTGATCGAGAAGGAATTAAAGACGCCGCATAAGCTGATCACTGCGCCGGAGCTTGGGCAGGCAAATGGATCCGGCAGCGCTGATTCCGGGAAAATGCTCTCGGATGGTAATGCAAAATACGCATGGATCAGTGAGGTTTTGGAGAATGTGACCAAGACCTCCGGGGAGGACTATAAGCTTTCCAAATTCGACAATGTGTTGCTGGGGCCCTTTTGGGGAAAGGTGGCAACCATTGGGATCATTCTGGTGGGATTTCTGGCGGCTATGCTGATCATGTCGCCCTTTATGAGTGTGGCGAGTATGCTGCCTAAGCTGCTTGGGGCGCCCATCGCGAATTTCCTCACCGGGCTTCATGTGCATCCATGGCTTGTCTCGGTATTCAGTCTGTTGATCCCAAACACGATTTATTTTTGTATTTCCATGGCGGCCTTTGTCTTTGGCGTAAATATTGTGTTCGGTTTTCTGGAGGAGATCGGGTTTCTGGCCAGAGCTGCTTATCAGTTCGATGGAGCGCTGTCTAAGCTGGGGCTTCAGGGCAAGGCAGTGGCACCCATACTGATGGGAATGGGTTGCACCATTGGCGGCGCCAGCGGTACCAGAGTCATGGATAACTGGGGGCAGAAGATGCTTACCATGATGGTGGTGTGGGCGGTGCCCTGTGCTTCCATCTGGAGTGTGATGCCGGTGATTTCGGGTATGTTCTTCCCGGCTTGGGGAACTGCTTTGGTTTGTCTGGGAATTGTTGCCTATATCTTTGTTTTGATGTTTGTGGTGTCCAGAGTATTCGGCAAGAAGCTGGTACCGGAGGATTCCAGATCCGGTATGATCATGGAGCTTCCTCCCTATCACAAGGCACATTGGAAATATATCATCAAGGAAGCATGGATCAAGTGCTTTGATATGTTTAAGAGGGCGCTTAAGACTGTGACGCTGGTTTCGGTTATTTTCTGGCGTTTTCCTTCAGCCCCTCCGGAAATGTGGAGAGCAGTCTTCTGTATAAGGTCGGAACCTTTATTGAACCTGTGACGAAGTTCTTTGGCATGGGCTGGCGGACCTTCATGGCGTTTATTACCGCGGCTTTTGCGAAGGAGGCTGTGCTGGGAACATTGAATGCAGTATTTGCAGGTCAGAGCAATGTGGCCGATGTGGCGTTTAATGCAAGCACCGGCGGCGTGGATACCTTGGCTCTTTCGCAGATCATGTCCCAGACCATCTCCGGGGCAGAGGCGCTGGCCTTCATGTTTGCCAGCACCTTCAGTGTGCCCTGTCTGATGGCACTATCCACCACTTATAAGGAGTCACATTCCCTGAAGTGGACAGCCAAGACCGCTGGCTTCTATGTGGTGGCAGCCCTTATCCTGTCCTGTATTGTCTATCATGTTGCATTGCCCTTCCTAGGGTGATATTGCGATTTTGCTTCAGTGGCGATGTCGCAGCACTGTTTTAGGGAGGGTGAAAAGCCGGTCATATGTTGCTTCTGGCGAGGGCATCCTCGGATAAATATTGTCGTAAAACCTCCTCTGCAGGCTTTGAGTCTTCAGAGGAGGTTTTTTGTGTAGAAATAATTTTACTTCTCATCACACCCAAATCATGATAAAATAAAACATGCAGAAGAAAAACAAGCGGCTGCGAAGCAGACATTTGTTTTTCTTGCATGTTTTAGCGAGAAAGCGGATT
>CACXDS010000011.1 GCA_902766425.1 uncultured Lachnospiraceae bacterium | reverse complement strand
GCGATACGAGTATGGAGATCCGGCTGCGGACATTGTTTTGATTCAGATGGTGGATGATCATGATCTGGAAATGATGGAGAAGGAGGTTGCTTATATCCGGGAGCTGACAACGCGGCGATTTCATCTGATCGCCGTACAGGTTGGTGTCTGGAACCGGGATCTCTCACCATGGGAGGCACCTGCGGTGTTCGGAAAGGAAGCATTTGGCGATGGAGCGGCGGCTACGCTCTCTGAGATAGAAAAGCTTTGTACGGACAGGGGCAAGACCTATTATATCGGCGGGTATTCCCTGGCAGGGCTGTTTGCCCTCTGGGCTGCCTGTCAGACGGACCTTTTTCGGGGGGTGGCGGCAGCCTCCCCTTCTGTGTGGTTTCCGGATTTTGTGGAATATATTAAGGGGCATTCCCTTCGGGCGGAAAGGGTTTATCTCAGCCTTGGTGACAGGGAGGAGAAGACCAGAAATCCCGTGATGGCTACGGTGGGGGATAAGATGCGGGAGATCTATGCTTGGCTTCGGGAGCAAGGCTGTGATTGCATCCTGGAATGGAATCAGGGTAATCATTTCCGGGAAGCCGACCTGAGAACCGCGAAAGCCTTTGCCTGGGTGATGGAGGGGAAACATACAATTGTAAAATAGTTCTTGACAAATATAGGCTTTATGTAATAATATAACCATAGACCGACAACCTGTCGGTTGCGGAGAAGCGGCCATGAGAATCGTAAAAGAAGCGCAGGAAAGAAAAAACGAAATATTGGATGCGGCGGCGGAGCTGTTTGCCACAAAGGGTTATGACGGAACCAGTACCAACGACATTCTGGAAAAGATTGGTATTGCCCGGGGGACGCTCTATTATCACTTTAAGTCCAAGGAGGACATTCTTGACGGGATGATCGAGAGGATCAACGGATTGCTCGCCGCAAAAGCCGGAAAGCTGGCGGGAGACAAGAGCATTCCCGTGGTGGAGCGGATCCTGTTGGTGGTCAAAAACCTGAATGTGGACTCCGGTATTGGCGCAGAGGTGATGAAGCAGGTTCACAAACCGCAAAACGCCCTGATGCATCAGAAGATGCAACAAAGCCTGATGGATGAGATCGCACCGATCCTGGCAAAGCTTGTGGAAGAAGGAATCTCCCAGGGAATTTTCCATACGCAGTGCCCTTTGGAGGCAACGGAGATGATCCTGCTTTATTCCGAGGTGGTGTTTGACGATCAGTTTCAGCAGTCCGGGGAGCAGCAGGTGAAACGGATCCGGGCATTTCTTTACAATGCGGAAAAGCTCTTGGGAGCGGAGAGCGGGAGTCTGGCTGAGCCGATGATGAAACTGTTTCAGGAAAGAAAACAGCGGTAAGGTATCTTTAGAAAGGGGAACAAAAAGGTTCCTTTTTCTTTCAAACAATAACCGACAGACAATCGGTCGAGAGAATGGAGGCGTAACGAATAAGGACAAAGTGAAGCAGGGACAAAAAATCAGAAGTTAGAGTTGAAAAAGAAAAATTGCAAGAACAAGAAGTAAGTTAACAGGGAGGAAAAAATGATAATGATGAAAGAAAAAACCTACAAATATCACCCGGTGCTATTTTTTGCCATGGCCTACTTATTTACCTGGATCTTTTGGATCCCCGCGATTTTTTTGCCGGAAACTGTGGCCTCCATATTCATGGTCATTGGCCTGCTGGCGCCGGCCGTGGTTTCCACGGTCTTTGTTCTGTGCTCCGGCTCAAAGGCGCTGAAGCAGGATCTGAAAAAGAAGCTGATAGGGTTTTATAAAGTAAAATGGATGAACCTTATTTGGGCCATTCTCTTATTTGCCCTGATCATTGTGTGCTCGATCCTGTTGTCCTTAGCCTTTGGGCAGTCGCTGGATCAGTTTGCCTTCACGGAGGACTTTTCCTTTACCGGCGTCGGCATTGGCAGCGCACTGATCACCATATTGATCGCGTCCATCATTGAGGAAGTGGGCTGGAAGGGGTATTGCGAAGATTCCATTGGCAACTATATGAACTGGTTCTGGGAATCCATGGTTTTCGGCATCCTCTGGTCATGCTGGCACCTTCCCCTGATCTTCATCAAGGGAACCTATCAGGCGGGGCTCATGGTAAATCCCCTTTTCGTATTTAACTTTTTCATTAGCGGCATTCCCCTGGGATTCATCATTACCTGGGTCTATCTTGCAAGTGACCGCTCCATCCTTGCCTGCATGATCTTCCATCTCTTCGTGAATTTCATGCAGGAGAAAATTGCCATGACGCCGGAGACTAAGTGTGTGGAGACCATTGTTGTCATTATCGTAACGGTGATCCTTGTTGTGATTAAGAAGGAGATGTTCTTTGAAACCCGTCATGTGGGAAGGCTTCTGGAAGAAATATCGGGAGAAGGAGAGAAATCATGAAAAAGGCAAAGTCCAATTTCTCCAAATTTATGCTACTTTGGACGGGAGAGCTGCTGTCTCAGATAGGCGGCGGTCTTACCAGCTTTGGACTTGGGGTTTATGTATTTAACGCCACGGGCAGTGCCGCGCAGATGGCGCTGGTAACGCTTTTGGGTTTTTTGCCAACACTTCTTCTCTCCGTGCCTGCGGGAGTTCTTGCCGACATGCATGACAGAAGGGTTCTCATGATGATCGGGGATGGCCTTTCTGCCCTGGGGCCTTTGTTTATATTG
>CACXDS010000010.1 GCA_902766425.1 uncultured Lachnospiraceae bacterium | reverse complement strand
GGCAGTTCATGATCGACGGGGATTATGAGGTCTATGAAAAGGAGGGGGTTCCCACGGGAGCCATGGCCTTTCACTATCATAATTTCTATGAGGTGCTATATGTCCTTGAGGGAGAATATTCCTCCATGGCGGAGACCCAGAGCTATCAATTACATAGAGGAGATTTCCTGCTGATCGACCAAAATTGTATGCATAAATACCAGCCCACGGGCAAAAAGATGGAGAACTCAAAACGGATCATCCTGTGGGTGACGGCGGAGTTCTTGAGGGAGCTCTCCGGGGAAAATGTGGATCTCTCCGCCTGCTTTCGGATGGATCAGTCCAGGGCCTGGCATTTTCCGGTTTATTACGAGGAGCTGCTGAGGGGATATCTTTTGAAACTGGCCATGGAGGGGGAGGCCACAGGCATCCGCCGCGCCATGGACAGGGGGTATCTCACCCTTTTTTTTGCCCAGCTGAATCTATTATGCGGTCGAAAGGAATCCCTGCTCTCCGGAGAGCATGTGATCGTGCATCCCATGGTGGAGGCGGTGGACGCTTATGCGGAGGAGCATATGGCTGAACCGATCTCGCTGGATCAGCTGGCTGCGCAGGCCCATATGAGCAAATATCATTTTCTGCGGAAATTTAAGGAGCTCACAGGTGTGACGGCTCATGCCTATGTGATGAATAAGAGGCTGATCCGGGCCTGTGAGCTTCTGCAAAAGGGAGAAAATATCACAGAGGTATGGCAGAATACGGGATTTGGGGATTATTCCGTTTTCCTTCGCAATTTTAAGGGAGCATTTGGCATGTCACCCCGAAAATACAGGGGATAAGCCTTAATAGCCCGGCTCGGCAATGCGTGTGATCCCGGTATAGATTTCGGATATTTTATACCATGTGGCATAATCAGTCACACCCGTCTCAGGCAGATGAAAAACTCTTTGAAAGACCTTGACGGAGGCGGCAGTGGCAGGACCGTAGATTCCGTCCTGAGTCAGCGTGGGGATGGCCGGGAAATTTTGAGCGATCCGATTGAGCTGCATCTGCAGCTGGCGGACCTTTTCACCGCTGGAGCCCTGGGTCAGAGCATAGCCGGGATAGGAGGAGGGAACACCGGAGATCTGCTGCGCAGTGTTGATATATAAGTCATTGCCAAAGTAGTAACGGAGAATCTCGATGGCACTGTAGCCCTCATCTGCCAGATAGCGGGAGCCCCATTGGCTTAGACCGGGGCAGGTTGTGTTTTTGCCGTCACAATAGGAAGTGAAGATGGGCTGCCGTACACCGGGGCGGGAAAGATAATTGGCAAAGACATTATCTACAATCGAATCAATGTTTTCAAAAATATTTCTTCCATTCACCCATTTCTGGTCATAGGCGGTGGAGGAGGTAATGGTAAAATTATAGCCCTTGGATCTGTACCATTCGGTATAGACTCTGTTCAGGGTGAAGGACATGATCGCCAGAATGTTGGCAAGGATGGCTTCCCGGGGCCAGGTGGAATAAATCTCACTGGATGCCACATTTTTGATATAATCCTTGTAACGCACATAATAATTGGGAGCGGAGGAATCCGCAGGATTACCGTCATGCACGATCACATATTCCGGTATGACCACACGACTTAATACAATCTCTCCGGTGTCCGGCAATGGTTTGATCTCCTCCTCCGGCAGCTTGGGGGGATATTCCCCGTAGAGGGTATGGGCGGGGATGACAAGGGTTTCTGTGCGTCCTGCGCTATCCGGCAAAAAGAGCGGGCGGAGCCGGATGGTCTGAATGGCCAGTTCACCCGGCAGGATCTGAACGCCGGATACGGTAGTTTCCTCATAGTCCGGGGCTTTTACCCGGATGGTCAGCTCAGAATAGGGCTGGGGACTTCCGGGAGTTAAGGAGTAGGCGAGCTCCGGAGCCGGAATGGAAACGATTTCGGTCAGGCCGGATTCGTCCGTGGTGAGTGTGCGAAAGGGACTGGTGGGATCGCCTGTGAAGCTATAGGTGACAGTGGCACCCTTCACGGGCAGGAACCCCACACTGGAGATGATTCGAGTTTGGATCGTGCCAAAGCTGACACTGGTCTGATTTCCTATAAAATCCATTTTTCTCCTGGGCTAAGCAAAAAGCAAGCCTTTTTGTTTTGTCTACTGTATGTCGGAGAAGACGAAAATGACATTGCCCTCATAGGTTTTTTATGATAAAATAAGCAGAAGGAGGGGCCCGATTCGCACGAAGTGCGCAGTCGCGAGCGAAGCGAGGGAAATCGGGAAGACGCCTTCGCTTCAGGTGGTTTTTTGATTGGGACATTATATTAAATAAGCAGAAGGAGGGGCCCGGCATGTTTGAGATTATAAATGGCATATTGGAAGGGAATTACATACATGAGAGTGGTTCCCTTGATTTTTCTTGTGCAAAAATCGAGATTTCTCTGATGCAGGGAGAGCAGGTATCCGGGTCCTTCCGAATCATGGGGGACAAGGCTTCCATGATTTCGGGGAGCGTATTGTCTACGGATTATCGTATGGAAGTAAAGAATCAGGAGTTTACGGGTTCGGAGGCGGAGATCTCCTATGTACTTCATGGGGAAGCCATGGAGGAGGGGGAAGCTGTCAAGGGCGCATTTCGTGTGATCAGTAATCAGGGGGAGTATTCCCTGCCCTTTGTGGGAAGCTGCGAGCATTCTATTCCGAAATCTTCGCTGGGACCGATCAAGAATCTCTTCCATTTTACAAATCTAGCCAAAAGTGATTGGCAGGAGGCCCTGCAGCTTTTTTATTCCCCGGATTTTGAAAAAATCTTAACAGGGGCGGACTCCCAGTATCTGGCGGCCTATCAGGGGCTGTCCGCATATGGGGGGCAGGAGCAGAACATGGAGGAGTTCCTGATCCATGTGGGAAAGAAGCAGAATGTGGAATTCCGGGCTGAGACTGCTTCCATCGATCTGGAGATGCTGCCAGTTGACGGGGAGTACCAGCTGACGGAGCAGGAGATCACTATTGTAAAGAATGGGTGGGGCTATACGGTCCTGAATGTGGAATGTGAAGGTGCTTTTCTGTTCTCAGAGAAGGAATTGATCACGGAGGACGATTTCCTCGGGAATTATGCAAGAATCCCTGTTTATATCGATAGGACCTACTTGAAACAGGGGGTGAACCGGGGCAGAGTGTCCTTTTATAATTCCTTTGTGTGTCTGGATGTGGAGGTTTCCGTAAAGCTTGGTACCGAAGTGATCTGGGATCGGACGGAGCTCTCTGAAAAGAAGCTGATCGCAGAGATGATGGAGAAATATGAGGATTTCCGCACGAAAAAGCTTGGCTTGGCGGGTTGGCTGAAGGAGACGGGACAGGCTGTCGAAAAGCTGATCACATTGAATGAAGAGGATCCGATCCCCAGGCTGTTCAAGGCTCAGCTCCTTATTACCGGGGAGAGGGAGAATGAGGCGGATTGGCTTTTGGCCTATGCCAAGGATCTGATGGAGGCACAGGGAGGGGTCAGCGATGAGGTCTGGGCTTATTATCTTTATCTGACTTCCCTGCTCAGCAGGGATCCGGGACAGATCGATCTGGTGGCAGAAGAGGTGGAAGGCCTTTTTCGGCAAAATCCGGACTCTTGGAGGATCGCATGGCTGGTTCTATATCTTTCGGAAGAATATATAGATTCTCCGGAGAAAAAAATACATTTTCTGGGAAGGCAGTATGAGCGGGGATGCTATAGCTCCGTGCTATATCTTGAGGCATTGCAGGTTTATCAGAGTAATCCTGCCCTCTTGAAAAAACTGGATGATTTCGAACTGCAGGTATTATTTTACGGAGCAAGAAAGGAAAACCTGGGGCAGGAATTGGTGGAGCGTATCCTAGAGGTGCTGGAGAAGAGAAAGGATTATTCGCCGGTCCTCTGCAGACTGCTGGAAAAGCTCTATGAGAAGCGGCAGGATGGGCGAATTGTCCAGGCAATGTGTCAGCTTTTGTTAAAGGGCGGTGTCTCCGGAGAACGGGCGCTTCCCTGGTATGAGAAGGGAGTGGAGCAACAGCTTCGGCTTACAAATTTGTATGAAGCCTTTTTATCCTCGGTGGATCCGGAGACCAGAAAGGGGCTTCCGAAGGCTGCCGTGCTGTATTTTGCTTATCAGAATAAGCTGGACTATGAGCGCCAGGCTTTTCTGTACGACTATGTTCTGGATAATAAGGTTTTGTATGCAGAAGTATATGATAAATATCTTGCTCTTGCCAGGAGCTTTGTTCAGGAGCAGATTGAAAAGGGACGGATCAACAGGCATCTTGCAAATCTCTATTCGAAGCTCTTTACGCCGGAGATGATCAGTGAGCAGAATGCGGCCTCCTTTGTAAAACTTTTGTTTTCTGCCAGGCTAAGGGGCGATGATCAGCGCTACAAAAAGGTGATCCTTTATTATCACGGCAGTGTCAGAGGGGCGGAATATCCACTGACGGATGGAGAGGCAATTGTCCCGGCATACGGAAATGAGAGTGCAATCGTCTTTGAGGATACATATGGGAATCGTTTTATTCGGAATGACGATGCGGAGCTGGAAAAGTACATGCTGTCGGGAAAGTATCTCTCGGAGTTAATGAAATACGACACGCAGTGCCCGGAGTTTGACCTGTTTCTGATCAGGGAAAAATCCGGGGGTGAACTGTGGGGAGAGGAGCAGATCCAGAGAGCTTTGAAATTATGCAATTGGGAGTTCATTGCTCCTGATTTGAAAAAGCAGCTTTCCTTGATGCTGCTCAGACTCTTTTATGAAAACGGCCGGGAAGAGGAACTGCAGGATGTGATCCGGATGGTTTCCGAGCTGGAGCTTGGCCCGGATGAGAGACGGGAGGTGATCCGATACCTGGTGCTCAGTGGAAAATATGAGCAGGCATATGGATGGATCGCAGAATTTGGTCCTTATTTTCCGGATGCCAATACCCTGGCCAGACTCCTCTCCAATCTGATCGTTACCCGGGGAGACCGGGATCAGGTGATCCTTGCCGCAGCAGTCTATCTGTTTCACAGGGGCAAGGCAAACGGTACTGTCCTGGCTTATCTGAATCAGTGGGCGGAGGGGAGCTGTAAAGAGCTTAGGGATATCTGGAAGGGGTTAAAGAACGAAGGAGTGGATACCTCCCTTTTGGAAGAAAGATTATTGGTGCAGCTTCTCTATACGGGTTCTTTTGTGGGCGAGAAGAGAGAAATTTTTGAGAGCTATTATGATGGCGCGGGAATGACAGATGTTGCAAGAGCATTTGTGATCCAAAGTGCTTATGAATTTTTTGTGCGGGAGCGGGTGACGGACGCCAGACTGATTCAGGCTATCTTAGATGAGCAGCAGGCGGGACAGCCCATTCCGAAGGTTTGCAAGCTGGCTTTTTTGAAATATTATTCGGATAATCCGCAGGAGATCGATCGCGCGATCGATAGTGTGCTGGAGGAATATCTGCGGGAAATGATGGCGGAAAAGCTTCACTTTGGCTTTTTCCGTAATTTCCGAAATCATAGTGCTCTGCTGGGGGAACTGGCGGACAAGGTCTTTGTGGAGTATAGAACCGGACCGGGAGGCAAAGCCAGGATCCATTATGTGATCACACGGGAAAACGGGGAGGAGCAGGATTATCTCTCCGAAAATATGCGGGATGTGTTTGAAGGAATATGCTGCAGGGAATTTGTTCTGTTTTTTGGGGAGACCCTGCAATATTATGTCACAGAAGAGGTGGGCGGGGAGGAGACCCTGACGGAAAGCGGAAATCTGCAGTGCCCTGATCTGGAAAATGATGTGGCGGGGAGCAAATTCGGCCTTGTCAATGACCTTGTGATCAGCAATAGTCTGCAGGATTACGATACCTTGGACAAGGATCTGGAGACTTATTATTTCAGGGAATATTGTGGGGAGACTCTCTTCCAATTGATGTGATAGGATCGGGGGATTACAGCTATGCTAAAGCTTGGTGTCAGCCAAAAGCTGATCGTGGGCTATGAATTGGGTTTGGATTATGCGCAGATCAGTTATTGTAATGCGCAGGATGAACAGGTGGAGACCGTTTCCAGTGTGGCAGGAGAGGAATCCTTTACCATTCCCCTGGTTCTCTGCAAAAGATTGGGAATGAACCAGTGGTACTATGGTAAGGAAGCCTTGCAATATGCGGGGGAAAACCAGGGAATCCTGGTAGAGGATCTGTTGCGGCTTGCTTTGGACGGCGAGCCTGTGCAGATCGAGGAAAAGGAATATGATCCCACGGCGCTGCTCACTTTGTTTTTTAAGCGAACGCTGGGTATGCTGGCCGGTATAGCAGGCTCGGACCGGATCGAGGCCTTGATGATCACCTGCGAGAGTCTGGACGATAGAATGGTAGAGGTTTTGGACAAGGTTTCGGCAAATCTCAGACTAAGGACGGAGAGGATTGCCTATCAGTCCTATCAGGAGAGCTATTATTACTATATGCTCAGACAGCCGACGCAGCTGTGGAAGGAACCCTCCGTGCTGTTTTATTACTGCGGAAACAGAATGATCTTTTATAAGCTGGAATGCAATAAGAGAACACAGCCCCTGGTGGTGATGATCTCCAGAGAGGAAGAAGAATTTCCCTCTCGGGAATCGCTGTCCGGCGGAGCAGGGGAGGGTGCCATCCTGCTGGATCAGAGGTTTCTACAGATGGCGGAGGAGAATCTTGGAGAAGAGAGAATCTCTTCGGTCTACTTGATCGGCGATGATTTCTCTGAGGAATGGTTAAAAAAATCTCTGAAGTTTTTATGTGACAGGCGAAGAATCTTCTTGGGGAACAATCTTTTTTCCAAGGGAGCCTGTTATGGGATGCTGGAGCATTTTCGTCCCAGTGAGCAGGGACAGCAGACGGTTTATCTGGGGGAGGATAAGCTTAGGAGTAACATCGGTATGGAAGTGATGCGGCAGGGAGAGAAGACCTATCTGGCCCTCCTGGATGCCGGAACGGCCTGGCGCAGCGCAAAGGCTTCCATGGAGTTTTATCTCAAAGAGGAAAAAAGCATTGATCTGATTGTGACATCCTTAAACGGGGGTGGCAAACGGAGCATTACCATTGCGCTGGATCAGCTCACGGGGACGATGGCCAGAATTCAAATGGTGCTGAGTATGAGGGATGAGAATTTGCTGGTGGTGCAGTTCAGGGACTTGGGCTTTGGGGAATTCCGGCCGGCGGAAAGCCGTATATGGGAAAAAGAAATTCAGATTTAGGCTGTTATTTTGGAGGGACTTATGCCGGGTTATCTTTGCGTGGGAGATTATTCTTCCGTTCCATATTTGATACAGGGTCTGGAGCTGCGGGTATACTGTATGGAGGAGCTCTGCTACGGACTAAAGGAGAATGCCTTTCTTCTGGATTCGTCCATTATGAGCGATGGACTGATCAATTGGATCAGGCAGTGCTGCGGATTGGATGAATTGGCGGATTTTTTGTATCCCATGGTTCATAGGCAGGGCTCCCTCAGTACCTTTGTAGTTGCTATTTTGCAGTATGTGGGACTGTATGAGCAGGCAGAGCTGAGGCAGGTGGAGCAGATTCTGAAAAAGGGGGCGGGGCTTTCCGGTTTAGAGAAGAGGAAGCAACAGATCGATTATCTGGTCAAAAAGAAAAAATATGTTGCAGCCATCCGGGGATATGACAATCTCCTGCAAAAATGGGGGGAATATGAGGAGCTGGGAGTTCAGAATGCGGGAGAGGAGCTGAAGGCGGCAATTTACCATAACAAGGGAACCGCTCTCGCCAGAATGATGCTTTATCAACAGGCGGGGGAGAGCTTTTTGGAGGCGTATCGGATCACCGGCAATGATCAGGAGTATCTGAGCTTTCTGGGGACAAAGCGGATGGAGATGCCTGAATCGAAGTATATTTCCTTTGCTGCCGGAGAGATGGAGCATTATCAGCTGACGCTGGAGCTGGAAAAGCAGATGGAGACTCTGAGGCAGGATTTCCTATTGCAGCCTGAGGCATTGATGCTCCGTCAGAGACAGGAATGGCGGGAGGGAGCGGATAAGCAGAGATATTATGAGGAAAGCGATACGCTCTGCCAGACACTGAAGGATCAGTATCGCTTGAATGTCGGAGAATAGTGAGTATGGGCTTTTGGGAAAGGATATTCGGAAAAACAAAAAAAGCTCAGCCGGTGAAGGCAGATGACTGGGAATCACTGGTCTTTGAGCATGAGGGTGTCGACTTTCGGGATGAGGAGCAGAGAAGTCGTTATGTCATGTCCTGCATTGAGCAGATTGCCTGCGCAGATAAGGAGACAGAGAAGCTGACGGGGGAATATTCTCTTGTGACAGCCTATTTATCCGACATGGAAGAGATTGAGTCTTTGCCGGAGGGGGAGAGGCAACAGCTGGAGCAGAATGCCAGAATGGTACATGCGCTGGAGCAGGACAGAGAACATTATCTGGGACGGGATAACCGGATGCCGGAAGAAGATTATCAAATCATGCGTAAGCAGGAACAGACGGTGGAGGAAGGAATTGAAAAGCTGCGTGGAGCGGAAAAGTATGCCGCGCTGGTGAAGCAGGATCTGAAAAAGCTTGACATTGAGAGACAGGCACATGCTTTTCGCATAAGTGAATTAGAGGGGATGTGTGCCAATTACCGCGGAATGGCGGGAATCTTTATGGCGGCAGTGGTGTTTTGTCTTTTGATGCTGGCAGTTTTGCAGTTCGGGTTTCGGATGGACACCACATGGGGGTATTTTGTGGCAGTGCTGGCAGGCGCCATCGCAGTGACTGTCACTTATGTGAAGTACATGGATTCGCAGAAGGAACTTCGCAAGATGCAGAAGGCCATGAGCAGGCTGGTTCAGCTCCAGAACAAGGTCAAGATACGGTATGTCAATAATACAAATCTCATGGAATATCTTCGGCTGAAATATCATACAAACACTTCTCAGGAGCTGGAGAAGAAATGGGAGGTCTATCAGCAGGAGAGAGAGGAGAGATCACGCTTCGCAGAGGCGGAGTCCAAGATCGCTCATTATCAGGAGCTTTTGGTTTCTCAATTGTCCCGCTATCATTTGAGGGATCCGGAGAGATGGCGCAACCAGACGAAGGCGCTTCTGGATAAGCGGGAGATGGTGGAGATCAGGCATGATCTGATCCTCAGGCGCCAGGCGCTTCGCAAACAACTGGATTACAACAAAACGGCTGCTACAAAAGCACATGAGGAATTAATGGCGCTGGCGGGGGATTATCCGGCCTATCGTACAGAGATTTTGGGAATGGTGGAGAAATACCAGAGGGAATCCGTGGGAATATCGTGAAATTTTCTATTGAATTTTTCGGATAAATGTGTTTTTCTATTAGGGTAGAGATTTTGAAACAACAGACTGATTTGGTCAATGATCTATAGATCTGAAAAGAACAAAAAGAGGAAAGAAAGGCGGGACAGGTTAAAATGCAGGAGTTAAAACCCATCAAGGAAGGGAAGGTCAGGGAGATTTATGACAATGGAGACAGTCTGATCATGGTGGCTACGGATCGGATCAGCTGCTTTGATGTGATCCTTCACAATATCGTGACAAAGAAGGGAACGGTTTTGACCCAGATGTCCAAGTTCTGGTTTGATATGACAAGGGATATCGTTCCCAATCATATGATCTCCGTGGATGTAAAGGACATGCCGGAGTTTTTCAGACAGCCCCGGTTTGACGGTAACAGCATGATGTGCAGAAAGCTGACCATGCTCCCGGTGGAGTGCATTGTGAGAGGATACATTACCGGAAGCGGCTGGGCAAGCTATGTGAAGGATGGTACGGTCTGCGGAATTCGCCTTCCGGAGGGGCTGAAGGAGTCGGATAAGCTGCCTGAACCCATTTATACCCCTTCTACCAAGGCTGAGATCGGGGACCACGATGAAAATATCTCTTATGAGGCCAGTGTAAAGTATCTGGAGGAGCGTTTCCCCGGCAAGGGAGAGGAATACGCTTCCAAGCTCCGGGATTACACCATCGCACTGTACAAAAAATGTGCCGACTACGCCCTTACCAGAGGAATCATTATTGCTGATACAAAGTTTGAGTTCGGTTTGGATGAGGAGGGGAATATTGTACTCGGAGATGAGATGCTCACTCCCGACAGCTCCCGTTTCTGGCCGGCGGATGAGTACGAGCCCGGTCACGCTCAGCCCTCCTTCGACAAGCAGTTTGCCCGGGATTGGCTGAAGGCAAACAAGCACGATTGGACGCTTCCTCAGGAGGTGGTTGAAAAAACCATCGATAAATACCTGCAGGGCTACGAGCTGCTCACAGGGAAAAAATTAGATAAATAGGCATTGGCCAAACAGCCCAAGATCTCGCTTACAAAGGCGTAAGCAATGCTTGGGCTTTTCCTCTTTTTTTGTCGGGAACCGCAGAGCTTGTGAACGGCAGGAACAGATAGGATGGATTTACCTCAGACACCTAGTGCTTTTAGGCAGTTTGAATAGTTAAAAATAGTTATGAAAAACAATTGCGAAGAATAATGGATAAAAATATTGGATATAGGAGAGAAAAGTCGGATGAGTACGGACAGATATCAGAGCCCTTTGTCGGAGCGCTACGCCAGTAAGGAAATGCAGTTTATTTTTTCACCGGATATGAAGTTTAGGACCTGGAGAAGATTGTGGATCGCTCTGGCCGAGACGGAGATGGAGCTTGGACTGAAAAAGGAGGATGGAAGTCCTCGTATTACTCAGGAGCAGATCGATGAGCTGAAGGCACATGCTGAGGATATCAATTATGATGTGGCCAAGGCCAGGGAGGCCCAGGTCCGTCATGATGTGATGAGTCATGTCTATGCCTATGGGCAGCAGTGCCCCAAGGCTGCCGGGATCATTCATCTCGGCGCCACCTCCTGCTATGTGGGAGATAATACGGACATTATCGTCATGACGGAGGCGTTAAAGCTTGTTCGGAAAAAGCTGCTGAATGTGATAGATGAGCTGGCGAGATTTGCGGATCAGTATAAAGCTCAGCCCACTCTTGCATTCACCCATTTTCAGCCTGCACAGCCTACCACTGTGGGAAAGAGAGCGACTCTTTGGATTCAGGAGTTTTCAATGGATCTGGAGGATCTGGACTATGTGCTCAGTACCATGAAGCTTTTGGGCTCCAAGGGAACCACCGGCACCCAGGCCTCCTTCCTGGAGCTGTTTGACGGAGACCAGGAAACCATCGATAAGATCGACCCCATGATCGCAGCAAAGATGGGCTTTCGCGAGTGCTACCCCGTTTCCGGCCAGACCTATTCCAGAAAGGTGGATACCAGAGTGGCAAATATTCTGGCTGGCATTGCGGCGAGTGCACACAAAATGAGTAATGATATCAGACTCCTGCAGCATCTGAAGGAGGTGGAGGAGCCCTTTGAGAAGAATCAGATCGGGTCTTCCGCCATGGCGTATAAGAGAAATCCCATGCGGAGTGAGCGTATCGCTTCCCTCTCCAGATATGTGATGATCGATGCACTGAATCCTGCCATTACCTCTGCCACCCAGTGGTTTGAGAGAACGCTGGACGATTCCGCAAACAAGCGTTTATCCATCCCCGAGGGCTTCCTGGCCATCGATGGTGTATTGGATCTGTGCCTGAATGTGGTGGATGGTCTGCGGGTATATCCCAAGGTGATCGAAAAACGCCTGCGCAGTGAGCTTCCCTTCATGGCCACCGAGAATATCATGATGGATGCAGTGAAGAGGGGTGGGGACCGTCAGGTGCTTCATGAGAAGATCAGAGAGCTTTCCATGGAAGCCGGTATGAATGTGAAGGAAAAGGGACTGGACAATAATCTATTGGAACTCATTGCCAAGGAGCCCATGTTTGGCATGACGCTGGAGGAGCTGCAGGAGAGCATGGATCCCGCCCGCTATGTGGGTCGGTCCGTGATACAGGTTGATAATTTCCTGAAGAATGTGATCAGGCCGATTCTGGACGCAAACAAGGATTCTCTGGGTGTGAAAGCAGAGATCAATGTTTAAGGCGCTGGCCAAAGCGAACGGGTGGAAGGCTGAGCAATTTGGCGCAAGTCAGCTGAGTAACCGGGCGAAGCCCTTAAATAATGCCTGAGAACGACTTAAGCGCGATAATAACAAATGAGATAAGTGATACAATAGCGATAAGAAAGCATAGAAAGATAAAGTCAGGAGAAGTAAAATGGGTGGATTTTTTGGAGTGGCATCGAAGGAAGACTGTATGTTTGATCTGTTTTTTGGGACGGATTATCATTCCCATTTGGGAACAAGAAGGGCGGGAATGGTAACATACGGCAAAAAGAAGGGATTTGACAGAGCAATACACAATATTGAGAATGCACCCTTCCGTACCAAATTTGATAAGGATGTAAATACAATGGAGGGTAATCTGGGGATCGGCTGTATCTCGGACTATGAACCTCAGCCCCTTTTGATGCGGTCACATCACGGCACCTTCGCCATTACCACCGTGGGGAAGATCAATAATACGGAGGAACTGACCAAGCAGATCTTTGACAACGGGTTATCCCATTTTATGGAGATGAGCAGCGGCGAGATCAATGCAACGGAGCTGGTGGCCGCGCTGATCAATCAGAAGGACAATATCGTGGAGGGAATCCGTTATGCCCAGGAGGTGATTCAGGGCTCCATGTCCATTCTGGTGCTGACACCCATAGGCATCTATGCGGCCAGGGATCGGCTGGGTAGGACCCCCGTTGTCATCGGCAAGAAAAAGGATGCACATTGTGTTTCCTTTGAGAGCTTTGCCTATCTGAATCTGGGTTATCAGGATGAGAGGGAGCTTGGGCCGGGAGAGATCGTTGTGGTGACGCCGGAGGGAGTGAAGACACTTTCCGCTCCCGGCAAGAATATGAAGATCTGTACCTTCCTGTGGATCTATTACGGATACCCATCCTCATCCTATGAGGGGATCAGCGTGGAGCAGATGCGGTATAATTGCGGTGCGGCTCTGGCTAAGCGGGATAAAGGCAGGGATCATGTGAATCCGGATATCGTGGCCGGGGTGCCTGATTCAGGAACGGCTCACGCCATCGGCTATGCAAATGAATCCGGAATTCCCTTTTCCAGACCATTTATCAAATATACGCCCACCTGGCCCAGATCCTTCATGCCCACTATTCAGACCCAGCGTAATCTCATTGCGAAGATGAAGCTGATACCGGTGCATGATCTGATCCAGGGGAAGAGCCTGCTTCTTATTGATGATTCCATTGTGCGGGGAACGCAGCTACGGGAGACAACGGAATTTCTGTATCAGAGCGGTGCGAAGGAGGTTCATATCCGGCCGGCCTGTCCGCCCCTGCTCTTTGGGTGCAAATACCTGAACTTCTCCAGATCCACCTCGGAGATGGATCTCATTTCCAGAAGAGTTTTAAAGGAGATGGAGCAGGAGGGCTTAAAGATCGATCTGAAAAAATATGTGGATCCCAATACCAATGAGTATAACGACATGGTGGCCAGGATCGGAAAACAACTTAATTTTACCACATTACATTTCCACAGACTGGATGATATGATCGGTTCGGTGGGAATTGATGCGGATAAGCTCTGCACCTATTGCTGGGACGGCAGAGAATAAGAGAATAGATAGGTAGCATGTGAAGCATATGTCCGCGACAGCGGACTCTAATAAGGAGGACAAAATGGTTATTGCGGTAGTTGGAGCAAACTGGGGAGATGAGGGCAAGGGAAAGATCACAGACATGATGGCAGAAAAGGCGGATATCATTGTCCGGTTTCAGGGTGGAGCAAATGCGGGTCATACCATCGTAAATTACTATGGCAAATTTGCATTGCACACGCTGCCCTCCGGCGTATTTTATGGGCACACCACCAGCGTGATCGGAAATGGTGTGGCGCTGAATATTCCCATTTTATTTAAGGAGATCCAGTCCATTGTGGAGAGAAATGTTCCCATGCCTAAGATTCTGGTGTCCGATCGTGCACAGATTGTAATGCCTTATCATATCTTGTTCGATCAGTATGAGGAGGAGAGGCTTGGCGGAAAGTCCTTTGGTTCCACAAAGTCCGGTATCGCTCCCTTTTATTCCGACAAATACGCCAAGATCGGTTTTCAGGTCAACGAGCTCTTTGATGATGAGCTTCTGGAGGAGAAGGTCAAGAGCGTCTGCACTGTAAAAAATGTGCTTTTGAAGCATTTATACAATAAACCGGAGATCGATCCGGAGGAGCTCTTGAATACTCTGCATGAGTATCGGGAAATGATCGCACCGTATGTCTGTGATGTCTCTGCTTTTTTGAATCAGGCGTTGAAGGAAGGAAAGACCGTTCTTTTGGAGGGGCAGTTGGGTACATTAAAGGATCCGGACCACGGAATCTATCCCATGGTGACATCTTCTTCTACGCTGGCCGCTTATGGCGCCATCGGAGCAGGAATCCCTCCCTATGAGATCCAAAAGGTGGTAACGGTCTGCAAGGCTTATTCCTCCGCAGTTGGAGCGGGAGCGTTTGTCTCTGAGATCTTCGGGGATGAGGCGGATGAGCTTCGCCGCAGAGGAGGTGATGGGGGTGAATATGGTGCTACCACCGGAAGACCCCGCAGAATGGGATGGTTTGACTGTGTGGCCTCCAAATACGGCTGCCGCCTGCAGGGAACCACGGATGTGGCCTTTACTGTATTAGATGTGCTGGGATATCTGGATGAGATCCCGGTATGTGTCGGCTATGATATCGACGGTCAGGTGACCACGGAATTCCCCGTGACGCATAAGCTGGAGAAGGCTAAGCCTGTTCTCAAAAAGCTTCCCGGATGGAAATGCGATATCCGGGGTATCAAGAATTATGAGGAGCTGCCGGAGAATTGCCGGAATTACATAGAATTCATCGAAAAGCAGATTGGTTACCCGATTACCATGATCAGTAATGGACCCAAGAGACAGGACATCATTTACAGAAAGAGTCCCTTGAAAAAATAAGACATAAAAAGAGGCATATATGATCAAAAATGTGATCTTTGATATTGGAAATGTGCTGACGGATTTTCGGTGGAAGGAGTTCCTGAGGGATAAGGGCTTTGAGGGGGAACTTCTGGAGCGGATCGGAAAGGCTTCCGTGGAGAGCCCGGTGTGGCCGGAGCTGGATCGGGGCGTCTGGAGCTTTGAGCAGGTGATGGCAGGTTTTGTGGCAAACGCTCCCGCACTGGAAAAGGAGCTTCACAGAGCCTATGACGATATGACGGATATTGTGACCATCAGAGATTATGCCGTGACCTGGATCAGGGAGCTAAAGGAAAACGGGCTTCAGGTTTATTATCTCTCTAATTTTTCCGAGAAGATCGAGCAGGAGTGTAAGCAGGCGTTGATCTTTCGGCAGGAGATGGACGGCGGGATCCTGTCCTGGCAGGATAAACTGATTAAGCCGGATCCCGCCATTTATCGACTTTTACTTTCAAGGTATGGTTTGATCCCTCAGGAAAGTGTCTTTATAGATGATCTTCCGGTTAATGTGGAAGCTGCTAGGGCTCTTGGAATCCGGGGAATTGTATTCCAAAGTCAGGAGCAGGCTAAAAGAGATTTGAGGGATTTGCATTCCTAATCAGACTTACTTTCCTTATCGGAGCTGCAATCCCCGGCGTCACTCGCCGGCTCCTTTTTTAGATCAAAGGATGCAATGGTATGCTTCTGTGACATAATACCGTACATCCAGATGTAGATCCAGGTAAGGAGCGGTATGACCAGGGTGCCGATAAGGCAGATAAAGAACCATCTTCCGGAGGAGCTGCGGTCAAAGATAGCCACAAGCAGCGTTATGAGATAGAGCGCCACCAAGAGAAAAACGCAGAGGAGGGCGGCAATCCGCTTTCCGGTCATTTTTCCTTTGGTGGTATTCTTGTTATCATGGGTGTTCTCTTGTAGGTTTTTCATTTTCTCATCTTCCATTCTTTATTT
>CACXDS010000009.1 GCA_902766425.1 uncultured Lachnospiraceae bacterium | reverse complement strand
TGGCTTCCCTCGGATTTTAAGAAAAAGGGCGGCTATCAGCGATCCATCGAATTGTCCAGACAGTATGAACTGTATCGCCAGGATTACTGCGGTTGCAGCTATTCCAAGGCAGAGCGGGAAAAACAAAAGGAATCCCTTGTTTACAATTCAGGACAAAAGTGATATCCTAAAAAAAATCGAAAGAGGTGACAGCATGAAGAAGTTATTGGATCTGTTGACAGAAGAGATGGGAAAAGCCTTTGAGGCAGCAGGTTATGACGGGGCCCTTGGCAAGGTGGGATTGTCCAACCGCCCTGATCTTTGTGAATTTCAGTGTAACGGCGCTATGGCGGGGGCAAAGCAGTATCACAAGGCTCCCATCATGATCGCAAATGATGTGGCGGCAAAGCTTACGGAGAGCAAGGTTTTTCAGGAGGCGGTGGCAGTTGCACCGGGCTTTTTGAATTTGAAGCTCCATAAATCCTATCTGAAGGAGTTATTGGATACCATGTCAGGCGAGGAGAAGTTTGGCCTGGAGGCGCCTGCGAAAGCTAAGAGGATCATGATCGATTACGGCGGTGCCAATGTGGCCAAGCCCCTTCATGTGGGACATCTGCGCTCGGCGGTGATCGGAGAGAGCGTTAAGAGGATCAATCGCTATGTGGGGCACGAGGTGATCGGCGATGCACATCTGGGAGACTGGGGTCTGCAGATGGGGCTGGTGATCGTGGGCTTGAAGGAGCGCTATCCGGATTGGGTTTATTTTGATGAGAGCTATCAGGGGGAGTATCCGGAGGAGGCCCCCTTTACCATATCTGAACTGGAGGAGATCTACCCCGCTTCCAGCATTCGTTCCAAGGAGGATGCGGAATATAAAGCAAAGGCCATGGAAGCAACCTTTAAGTTCCAGCAGGGGGTGCGGGGCTACTGGGCTCTGGGGAAAAAGATCCGTGAGGTCTCCATTGTGGATCTGAAAAAAAATTATTCCGCCTTAAATGTGGAGTTCGAATTGTGGAACGGGGAGTCCAGCATCAAGGATCTGATCCCCGAAATGGTGCAATACATGAAGGACGGGGGCTGGGCGTACATCAGTGACGGGGCCCTTGTGGTGGATGTGAAGGAGGAGACAGATACCAAGGAGATGCCTCCCTGTATGATCCTGAAATCCGATGGCGCCTCCCTCTACAATACGACGGATCTGGCTACGATCCTGGATCGTGTTCGGAATTATGATCCCGATCAGATCATATATCTGACGGATAAGCGTCAGGATCTCTATTTCCAACAGGTGTTCCGCTGTGCGAGAAAGACCAAGCTGGTAAAGCCCGAGACGGAGCTTACCTGGATGAGCTTTGGCACCGTCAACGGTAAGGATGGAAAGCCCTTTAAGACCCGTGACGGCGGCGTTATGCGATTGGAGCAGCTCATCAGCGATACCAGACAAGAGATGTATCGCAAGATCTGTGAGGGCAGGGAAATGTCTGAGGAGGAGGCGCACAAGGTGGCGGATCAGGTTGCCCTTGCAGCGCTGATTTATGGGGACTTGTCCAATCAGGCATCCAAGGATTATATTTTCGATATGGAGAAGTTTACCTCCTTTGAGGGAGATACCGGCCCCTATATTCTTTACACCATCGTCCGCATCAAATCCATACTGGCAAAATATGCGCAGCAGGGCGGAGATGTGGAGAAGGCAGTGCTGGGAGAGGCGCAGAGCGATTCAGAAAAGGCGTTGATGCTCCTTTTGGCTCAGTTCAATTCCATGATGGAAGGAGCAGCTGCAGAGCTGGCTCCCCACAGAGTCTGTGCCTATATCTACGAGCTGGCCAATGATTTTAACCATTTTTATCACGAGACCAAGATTTTAACCGAGGAGAACGAGACCAGGAAAGCAGGCTGGATCGCCCTGTTAAAGCTTACCCGGGATGTACTTCAGGACTGCATTTCCGTCCTTGGCTTCGATGCCCCCGAAAAGATGTAAAAGCATAAAATTATTCATAATTTGGAAAAGAGGGCTTTGACCATGAACATGGGTGTAACGATAATCGCATGTGTGATCCTATTCTTTTTCGGCGCTGCAGTCTATTCCTTTCTGAATGTGGTCATCTTCCGTGTACCCAGAGGGGAGGAATTTATCAGGACCAGATCCCACTGTCCGGGATGCGGACGCGTTCTGACACCTCTTGAACTGATCCCGGTGGTGAGTTATATCTGTCTGGGAGGAAAGTGTAAGAATTGCGGTTCCAAAATTGGATTGAGAGATGTCTCGATTGAGATCTTCGGTGGACTCTCCGCCATTGCTGCGGCGCTTTATTTTGTGGCTCCGGTGGCAGGAACGATGTATTTTCCGGGAAGCATTCTGCAGGGCTGGCTGGGGTACTATGACTTTATGATGCTTTTTTATGGAGCTTTGGCAGAGGGGGCTACAGTTTTTGCTTTGATCGGCATCCTGACAGTCATCTGCTTTATCAATCTGGACACGGGGAAGGTAAAGACAGGCACATTGATCGCACTTGCTGTGATCGGGGCAATTGGATTGTTTACAATGTATAAGATAAGTATTCCGGACAGGCTGATCGGAGCCGCTTGCGGCTTACTCCCCTTCTTGCTATTAGGTCTATTGACGAAAAATCGTAATGTGAGCTTGGCAGGTGTCATATTGGCTGTGATCGGATGCGTCTCTGGCTGGAAAAGTCTGGTGGTTGTGGCCATGATCGCTGTGGTTTTGGGAGCCTTATGGGCAATTGTACTATTGCTTACCGGAAATAAAAAGCTGGAAGGGCGTTTTCGTCTGATCCCTGTGATCTGTTTAGCGGTTGCCATCGGGTTCTTTGCGACAGATTGGCTGACCGGAATGCTGATTTTGTAGTATGAAAAATAACGGGATATTTATTTTGGAAAGAGCATGCTAATACATGAATTGCATGCTCTTTCTTTGTTTACAGGACAAAAAATATATGATATTTCGTGTAATATACTATTATTTTAGAAAATTAATGATTATTTTAGAAAATGGGTTGACACCTGCAAATTTGTGTAGTATATTCAATCCAATATTTTTTGATTTCTGACGGAAACGCAGAAG
>CACXDS010000008.1 GCA_902766425.1 uncultured Lachnospiraceae bacterium | reverse complement strand
GGATTCCATGGGTTTTTAAGACATTTTCCACCAACTCTCTCATATTGCTGGTGGCTATTCCCAGTAGGATTCCTTGTTTGCGACAGCCCTCCAGGAATTCGGGAATGCCATCCTTCAGTGGGACTTCTTTTTCGTATTTATCCCAGGCCATTGCATTCCAATCTGCGATCATCTGATCCGTGGAATCAGAAATGCCAAATTGCTTTTGAAAATGAAGGGCAGTCTCCAGACAACTCATGCCCTCAATGGCCGAGCGCAGCTCCTCACGTTCCTTTCCCTCCAGAGGCATTTCAATTCCAAAACGCGCCAGATATTCCTGATCGATCCTGGGCCAGACCCACATGGAATCCACAAGAGATCCATCCAGGTCGAAAATGACGGCTTTTTTCCCCGCGATCAGCTTTTGTTTTTCCTGTATGATCCTTTGGGAACTCTTTAAATCAGATATTTCTTCTTCCGTAAGCCTCCTGCACTCTCCCGGTTTCAAGGCTTCATCCAGGCGAAGGGCTCCGAAGCGCACTCTTTTTAAGTAAAGTACTTCATTTCCGATGGCTTGCAGCATACGCTTTACCTGATGATATCTCCCCTCGGAAATGGAAAGTCTGAGCCAATCTCCCTCTCCACAATCCGTCAGGACAACAGCTCTTGCAGGCTTTGTCGGAGTTTCATCCCCGATGTCCAAACCATCCTCCAGACGCAGCCGCTCTTCCTCCGATATGGGATGAGCCATTTGAACCAGGTAAGTTTTGGTCACATGTCTTTTGGGGGAGAGTAGCTCATGTGCCAGTTCACCATCATTTGTGATCAACAGCAAGCCCTCCGTATCCTTATCCAACCTTCCCACAGGAAAAAGATCCTCCCGATGCTCCGGCGGCAGCAGGGATAATACTGTTTCGGAGAGCGCATCCCTGGTGGCGGAAACTACATTTGCAGGCTTATTCAATAGATAATACTGGAATTTCTCATAATGCAAGGCTTTTCCGGCAAAAGTGATCCGATCCGTATCAGGATCCACCTTCAGCTCCGGACGGCGAACAGTCTCCCCGTTCACCGTCACCATGCCCTGCCTCAGATAATCCTTCACCTGTGATCTGGAGCCTATATTCAATTCAGTCAATAGCTTATCAAGTCTGATCATGGTTCCACCTTCGGTCTGTGTTGATTTTATGGGATATCGGGTTCTATACCGGTCAGAGCTCTCATAAGTGATAAAGAAGCTTTGGGATCTTCAAGAACGGATCCCTTTACGGACGGAGCAGAAAGTTTATGTTTCTTACCTGCTTATTTGCTTTTTTTCTTTTGGGAATCCTGACAAAATCATCTCTCAGCGTTGCCTACGCAAGCCAGGGAATGCAACTCTGGCTTAATTCCATGCTCCCGGCGCTTCTTCCATTTATGATTCTTTCGGGGATTATGATCCGTACAAATATGGCACAAAGGCTGACTAAGCTCTTCTCCCCTTTATTGGGCCCATTGCTTCGCTGCTCCGACTCGGCATGCTTTACTGTTGTAATCGGTTTTCTATGCGGCTTTCCACTGGGCGCTAAAACTGTTTCAGACCTCTATGACAGAGGACATTTAGAGTTCAAGGAAGCAAGATGGCTTCTGGCCTTTTGCAACAATATCGGCCCTGCCTTCTTTATGGGCTTTGTCCTGCCCCTTCTGCATGCTGCTCATCCCCTGTACTGTGTGGCAGGCTTCTATGGCATTCCCTTTCTTTATGGCTTATTGCTTCGATTTGTCCCACGCTACCATAATAGCCGCGTCGAGAGGAGAAGCTTTATTACAAAAGCACCGGAACCCATCTCCGATACATCCGGATTAGTAAACGCACTTCAGGACGCTGTCAGCGGGTCCATGTTGACCATGCTGAATCTGGGTGGATATATGATCCTGTTTAATCTTTTGAACCTATTGCCCCATTGGATCATGGGTAGTCCCGTTCCGCTCCTTGGCCCTTTATTCGAGATCACCTCCGGCTTACGGAGCCTGAATGGGACACATCCGCTCTATTGTATGACCGCCCTTACCTTTGGCGGGCTCTCCTGTCTGGCCCAGACGCTTTCCTGCCTGAAGGCTCCGGAATTAAAGCAATGTATGGGAGAATATTTGCTCCACAAGTGCATACTTTCCCTTTTGGTCCTGCTCTATTTTATATGTATCAGCACGATTCTTCCACCCTTCTGGGGGTAAAGTCCTCCCAAGTGCTTAATGCCTACGGGAATGCCGTCCCCTGTGGGAATGGTTACGCTTGTGAAGGATCAAAAACCCGGTCAGGCAGATCAGAAAAAGAATTGCAACAACAGCCAAAACCGGCTTTATGTAGTCCAAAAGTATGGAGATCCGATCCGAAGTCGGCTCCTCCTCTTCAGGGAGCAATAGCGCTGTGGCGTCTTCAAATACAGGTTCTTCCGTGGGCTCCGGCTCTACTATCGGCCTTTGAAAGGGCTGTGTAAAGGAAACAGCGTTGCTGACTGTGCTAAGATCATAGGGATTGAACACCTTCACGATGACGGAGGGGAAATATCCCTCCGAAAGCGAAAGCTCGAGCTCATAGGTATCCGGCAGCTCGCCTGTCAATATATCTCCCGTAGGCAGGGGAAGCCTCCCGCTAAAGCTTTTTCCCTCATCCAGACTGTATGCATAATCGATCAGATTTGAATCGGAATCCCTTGCATTAAGCACAAGAGTTACTCGACATTCTTCATAAGAGACCTCTTTGATCTCGATATTACAAAGATCGGGCTCTGTTTGATCGTACATAGCACGCTGAACTGTATGAGCTGCATTAACCTCGGGAAGAGAATTCTCTCCGGAATAATCCAGTCCTAAGCTATCACTTTTTAATCCAAAATATTTTGCAACTGCCAGAGCATCCGCATAGCCAAAGGCTTCCAGCTCTTCCACGGAATCACAAAAGCTGTTGTCCGAAGCATGATCCACATGACAGTGCTCGACAATGATGGAAGGTATCTCCCGAGCGGCAGCCTCTCTTATGATCCCGTAATAGTCCTTACCATTGCTGTGTGGCTTGGTCTTTATACCGCGCAGATGAAGCCCCATTTCACGAAATTCTCGCAGGAAACAGGTACCCAATTGATAGCCGGGATTATGAAATTCCGGAAAAAGTGAGATCCAAACCTCGGATCCGAATAATTGATGGGATTCGGAAGCATTATAATGCAGGCTGATCAGAAAATCAGCCTTTTTCTCGGCTGCAAAAACCGCGCGTTCCTTTAAACTCAGATCCACATCGTCCCAATGGGTCAGATAAACCTCAATATTCTGAAATTGAGTCAAGGTCTGATACATGGATTTAGCAGTGGCCATGGTCATTTCCTTCTCCAGAAATCCACTCTCGGTGGTACCATTATTGTCACCGCCATGTCCGGGATCGATCACCACAATAACGGGATTTCCGGTCTGCTGAAGTCTCTCCGCTGCAGCTGCATAGTCGCCCCATGTTATCATAAGGAGTAAGAGAATGACAAGATATAGGATAAGCTGATGATGCTTAAATATAGTATTCCGATCCAACATATTCCCCCCGGAGACAGATAAAATTGTTTGTAAGATCGCTGTGAAATAATCAAAATGATAAGAGAAACCAGTTTCCGCAGGAAAACTGGTTTCTACAAATTAAAGCCTTCTAGTTAAAGCCTTCTAGATTAACTGCATTCAGTTTATTACTCCTCGGGAGTATCGCCGCCCTCGGGAATCTCAGTCTTCTCTTCATTCACCGCAGCCTCTTCCGGATGCAATTGTTTAATGTTGTCCTGAATAATATTCTCATATTCGCCCAAAGAATTTATCAGTTTGCGATAGCTGTCCTCAGTGCTCTGAAGGGTCTTCTGATAATTGGCATTGGCGGACTGAGTTGCTGCGGAAATGATCTTGGCCAAATGCCCCAGAACATCCTCCATATAGCGGTTGGCCGCATCCTTTAGTCCATTAGCCTCCATGGTAGCGCGATCCACGATATTCTGAGCCTGGGTCATAGCCATGTTCACCTGTTCATCCGCCCGGGCTTGAGCTCTCAAATAAATCTCATGCTCACTGATCATCTGATTATGCTCCTGAGTTGCCTGCTCCAAAAGTGCGTGGGCATCCGACTCGGCATTTGTCTTGATGTTCTCTGCACGATTCACGGCATCGGCAATGATTGCTTCCTTCTGTGCAATCATCTTTTGATACTGCTTGACCTCTTCGGGAGTCCTTCTTCTAAGCTCCTGCAACAAGCCCTCTATCTCTTCACGGTTCACAATGATCTCTGTACTGGAAAATGCCCTTGGTTTGCAACCTGCGATATAATTCTCCATTTCAGAGATGATCCCTTCGATCTTATCGATGCTATTAGCCATTTTTTACGCCCTTCCCTTGAATTTTTCATGAATCAGATCTGCCACAAAGCCGGGAACACAGGGACTGATATCTCCGCCGAAATATGCAATCTCCTTCACGCTGGAGGAGCTTAGGTATGCATATTCCAGACTGGTTGTGAGAAAAACAGTATCCAACTGCTCATGGGACAGCTGGCGATTTGTCTGAGCCAGCTGGAGTTCATACTCAAAATCCGTAACTGCGCGCAGTCCTCTGACAGAAACATGAATATCGTGACTGGCGGCATAATTGATCAACAATCCGCTGAAGCTGTCAATTTTGACATTGGGAAGATCCTTTGTCGCCGTCTCTAATATATTAACACGTTCCTCCACAGAAAACAACGGACTTTTTTCCTTATTGTTCAAAACAGTTACGATCAGCTCGTCAAATATGGAGGCTGCCCTCTTGATCACATCGAGATGCCCCAATGTCATGGGGTCAAAGCTTCCTGGGTAAACAGCTCTTTTCATTTCATTTCTCCCTCATTTTTCACTTTAATTTCGATATAAGAAATCTATATTATTATCGATTTTCGATAAAGAAAAACATGTTGATTTGTTTTATATTTTTTTTGTTTCCAAATGGAATACCCCAGCTCATCCAGATAGGAAAAATCTGCATTCTTATCTTCTTCAATGATGATCAGGGTATCCTCATCCACATAGGGCATGTTTTTTAACGCGGTGAGGACTCTTCTATCCTGTCCCTGGCCATAAGGGGCATCCATAAAGATCAAATCCACATGCTTTTCATGGATGGAGGAAAGCGCCGCCACTGCATCCTGCTTGAGGATAACGGCTTTCTCCGTGAATTTTGTAAATGCTATGTTTTGTTGAATGCATTGGATAGCAGCAGCTCCGTTTTCCGCAAAATAGGCTTTTGCAGCGCCGCGGCTGATGGCCTCGATCCCAATCCCGCCGCTCCCGGCATAGAGATCAACAAATACAGCACCAGGTACATAGCTTTGCAGCATATTAAACAGTGTTTCCTTGATCCGATCCGTTGTCGGCCTGGTATCCAAGCCTTCCGGCGTTTTCAAGGGCAGACTGCGCGCTGTTCCGGCAATCACTCGCATTTTATCATTCCTCCTTGATCCATCTGGTCAATCAATGCTGCGCCTTATTTTATTTCTATCGATCAAGACCAGGTATTCACACTTTGAAAGGCTTTATACCCGAACCTTGACTCCCTTGGAATCCCTGGACAATAATTTGATTCCGTTTAAGAGAAGGTTTTTACCATGGTAGTCAATCGTGGTTTCCACAGCGTTTTGGGTATAATAAACCTCCTCCACACAGTCCTTATCGCCAAGCTTCATCCCTCGAACTCCCACAGCTGTTTTCTTTTTAGCCGGGATCTGCTCCACGGGAAATCTCAGGAAATATCCTTCCTTGGATTGCAGCACAATGTTCTTCTGACTCCTCAGCGCTTGCACGCTAACGACTTCATCCCCATCCAATAGCTTTGTGGCAACCACGGTTCTGCTTCGCACATCAAATTCACCGCCATCTACAAGCTTTAGCATTGCCTGCTTAGTGACAAAGATCAATTCGCAGAGGTTTAATTCTGTCTGAGGAGCCATATAGACAATACTCTCCTCCTTGGAATTATAATTGCTGACATTATCGATGGGAATCCCTTTATCCCTTAGCTTTCCGGCAGGCAGATCCATGACCTTGATGGTGTGCATCTGACCGGCATTGGTGAAAAGACAGATCTTTCCGGTATTTTTGCAGGGAAAAACATATTTAAATTCCGAATCAGCTGCTTCCTTATTCCGCTCATAGGTGGCGAGATCAATGGTCTTGGCATAACCAAAGCGATCCATCAGAAGCATGACCTCCGTCTCTTCCACTTCTTTTTCTTTATAGACAGCCTCCTGGCCGTTTTCAATGACAGTACGCCTCTTCCTGCCGTATTCTCTCTTAAAGCCGTCCAATTCGCTGATGATGACCTGCGCCATGGATTCCTTGCGATCCAGAATATCCTCGTAGCGATAGATATTAGCCATGGTCTCCTCATGCTCGTTGATCAATGCCTCGATCTCCAAGCCGATCAATTTATAGAGCCGCATCTCTAATATGGCGTTAGCCTGCTTTTCGGTAAAACAAAGCTGGGTCGCCATGATCTTGGACTCCTTGGAGCGGAATTTAATCCCATCGACCTTCCCCTCCACCAGACATGCCTTTGCCATGGCACGGTCCTTTGAGCCCCGAAGGATTTCTATGATCAGATCGATCACATTGCAGGCCTTGATGAGACCTTCCTGAATCTCTTTTTTCTCCAGTTCCTTTGCCAGAAGATTGGTATATTTTCTGGTGGCGATCTCAAATTGGAAATCCACGCTGGCCTTGATGATCTGCCGAAGGCTCATAGTCTCCGGGCGCCCCTCATGAATAGCCAGCATATTGACACCAAAGGTATCCTCCAAACGAGTCTTTTTGTAAAGCATATTCACAAAATTTTCGGCGTCCGCATCCTTACGCAGTTCAATGACGATCCGGATTCCCTCCTTGGAGCTTTGATTGGAGATATCCACAATGTCCTGTGTCTTTTTTGTCTCGGCAAGCGCCGCCACATCCGTGAGGAATTTTGCAATATTTGCGCCGATCATGGGATAAGGGATCTCGGTGATGACCACATTGGTCTTCCCGCCCTTTGTCTTTTCATATTCCACTTTACCGCGGATCTTTATTTTTCCAACACCGGTCTCATAAATTTCCGCCAGCTCATCCTTGTTGATGACGATCCCGCCCGTGGGAAAATCCGGGCCCTTGATATACTTCAGCAATTCCCTGGTGGTGATGTTTTCATTGGCAAGATAGGCCTTGGTGGCGTCGATCACCTCCGCCAGATTATGAGGCGGTATGCTGGTCACCATACCTACCGCAATACCATCCGATCCATTCACCAGAAGATTGGGGATCTTTACCGGCAATACGGAGGGCTCTTTTTCCGTCTCATCAAAATTGGGGACAAAATCAATCACATCCTTGTCCAGATCCGCCAGAAAAGCCTCCTGAGTCACCTTCTGAAGTCTGGCCTCGGTATAACGCATTGCTGCTGCGCCGTCACCCTCGATATTACCAAAGTTACCGTGTCCGTCGATGAGAGCCATTCCCTTTTTAAAGTCCTGGCTCATGACCACAAGAGCCTCGTATATGGAGCTGTCCCCGTGGGGATGATATTTACCCATGGTATCGCCTACGATTCTGGCACTCTTACGATAAGGTCTGTCATATCGGATTCCCAGCTCATACATGTCATAAAGAGTTCGTCTCTGTACGGGCTTCAGCCCGTCCCGGGCATCCGGCAGGGCTCTGGCGATAATGACACTCATTGCATAATCAATAAAGGATTTTTGCATCTCTTCGGAATACTCTGTTCGAATGATGCGGTCGTTCTGATTCATAAAAAACTCTCCCGGTTCTTTTTATTCCTACAATTCCAATACTAAATATCCAGCGCCGCGTCTCTGGCATGATCATAAATATATGCCTTGCGGGGAGGCACCTCCGTTCCCATGAGAAGCTCGGTGATCTCGCTGGCCATTCTGGCATCCTCTATTTCCACCTGCTTCATCATTCTGGTCTCCGGGTCCAAGGTGGTCTCCCAGAGCTGCTGTGCATCCATCTCGCCAAGCCCCTTATATCTCTGCAGGGTAAAAGGACCCTTATGGGTCTTGCGGTATTTTTCCAGAGCCTTATCGTCATACAGATACTGCTCCTCCCCCTTGCTGGGCATGGCCTTGTAGAGAGGGGGCATTGCAATATAGACATGGCCTTCAAAGATCAGCTCCGGCATAAAGCGATAAAACAGAGTGAGCAACAGGGTTGAGATATGCGCTCCATCCACATCCGCATCGGCCATAATAATGATCTTATCATACCGAAGCTTGGAGATATCAAAATCATTCCCGTAGCCCTCCGAAAAGCCGCATCCAAAGGCATTGATCATGGTCTTGATCTCCGCATTCGCCAAGATCTTATCAATACTGGCCTTCTCCACATTCAGGATCTTACCTCTGATAGGAAGAATTGCCTGATACATTCGGTTTCTGGCAGTTTTGGCACTACCTCCTGCGGAATCACCCTCAACGATAAAAATCTCACATTTCGAGGGATCCTTGGACTCACAATTGGCAAGCTTACCGTTGGAATCAAAGGAATACTTTTGCTTTGTGAGCAGATTGGTCTTGGCCTTTTCCTCTGTCTTACGGATCTTTGCGGCCTTCTCGGCGCATCCGATCACGCTTTTTAATGCCTCCAGGTTCCGGTCAAAGTAATGAACAATCTCGTCACCGGTAATTTTACTTACAACCTTTGCGGCGTCCTGATTATCCAGCTTTGTCTTAGTCTGCCCTTCAAACCGGGGATCGGGATGCTTGATGGAAACCACAGCGGTCATGCCGTTACGCACATCCGCTCCGGTAAAATTCACATCCTTATCCTTTAGGATATTCAGCTCCCGGGCGTAATTATTGATAACTGTGGTGAACATGGTCTTAAAGCCGGTGAGATGTGTCCCTCCCTCGGAATTGTATATATTATTACAAAAGCCCAGAACATTTTCATGGAATTCATTGACATATTGGAAGGCTACCTCCACAGTGATCCCTTCGGCTTCCCCTTTAAAATAGATCACATCATGAATGACTTCCTTAGCCTTGTTCATATCCTTGATAAAGCCCACAATGCCTTCCGGCTCATGGTAGGTGATCTTCTCGGGCGTTTCTGGCCTTTTATCCTCATAAACAATGGTAAGTCCCGGGTTCAGATAAGCCGTTTCATGAAGTCTGCTCTTTACCTCATCCTCCTTGAAGCGAGTCCTGTCAAAGATCGTATCATCCGGTAAAAAGGTGATGGTTGTACCGGTCTCCTTTGTCTTACCGATCACAGGCAGTAAGCCCTTCTCCAATTCTGTGGTCGGAATTCCCCGCTCATAGGTATCTTTATAGATAAAGCCACCCACTTTGACTGTCACAGTCAGCTTTGTGGAAAGGGCGTTTACAACGGAGGAACCCACGCCATGCAGACCGCCACTGGTCTTATAAGCATTATTGTCAAATTTCCCTCCGGCATGAAGAGTGGTAAATACAAGTCGTTCCGCGCTCATGCCCTTTTCATGCATACCCACCGGGATACCACGCCCATTGTCTGCGACAGTTGCGGAGCCGTCCGCTTCCAATGTCACATGGATAGTATCACAGTATCCTGCCAAATGCTCATCCACGGAATTATCCAAAATCTCATAGATCAAATGATTCAAGCCTTTGGTGGAGACGCTGCCGATATACATTCCGGGGCGCTTTCGCACTGCCTCCAGACCTTCCAATACAGCTATGCTGGATGCCCCGTAATTATTTGCTTCTGCCAATTTTACTTCCTCCAAGTTCCATGCTTGTTTTT
>CACXDS010000007.1 GCA_902766425.1 uncultured Lachnospiraceae bacterium | reverse complement strand
TCTGAAATGGCAAGGATCTTGGCTGCAACGGGGATTTCCTCCGGTTTTTTTCCATAGTAACCGTTACCATCCGGTCTTTCGTGGTGATATAAGATCCAATCGGAAATATTATCAAAGGAGTGAAGGGGTGTCAGAATCTGAACCCCCTTTTTGGGGTGCTGGCGCATAACCGCCCATTCTTCTTCGGTCAATTTGCCCGGCTTATTTAGAATGGACTCCGGTACGCCTAGCTTGCCGATGTCATGCATCAGGGCGGCGTACTCCAGGCTGACGGGATTGATGTCCTTCTTGATAGCGGCCGGCAGATAGTGGTAGAAGAGCATGGTGATCTCCTGAACATGGCGGCTGTGACCGTTCAGATTTGGATCTCTGGCATCAATGACGCTGATCAGGATTTCGGCAATGTCAATTCCTCTTGCCTTGGAGGTTTGAAGCAGGTGGGAGAGCAGAGTCAGAACAATGGCGACAAAAATACTTCCCCCGAAAAGTACCATGGCCATCATCAGGTCGGGATCGGAAAAGAAGGCAATCAAAAGATAGCCCATCAAGAAAAAAATCAGCAGGATGAGGGAGATATATTTCCAAAATCGGTCCCGTTTGCTCCCGGAAGAAACTACATCATGGGTGGAACGGATAAACCGCATATAGCGAATGATATTTGTTACCATCAGAAAAGCACCGAAAAAAATTAAACTATAAATTAAGGCTTTCATGGCAGGGGCACTCCTTCTACATTCTTTTACGCTTTATTTGCTCATTTACATATGTATAGTTTACCATATGCTCCAAATATTTACAATCAAAAGCGGCTGAGTGTTTGCGGCTTTGATCGTGAAAAAATGTGGATGCATCGAATGTAGTTATGCCGGGAAGATATTTATTTTTGAGTACTTTTTCTTTTTGACAGAAGGGCAGGATTGTAGTATGATGCTTCCATCCGAAGTTTTCTGACTATAAATTTATGCGGCCCAGCGGTTTGCAGATTGTTGACAAGGAAAATTGCTTGCAATACAATATGTAATAAGACTGGGGGTATATTATGAAGGAGTTTAACACTACCGCTGTGTGCATTCCAACGAAGCATTACATGGTGGATGTTTCCGATAAGATTGCGGAAATCCGAAAGCTTGTTGACGGTGGCAGATATTTTATGATCAACCGTGCCAGACAGTATGGAAAAACAACCACGCTATGGGCATTGCAGCAGGCGCTGAAGGATCAGTATGTAGTTGTCAGCCTTAGCTTTGAATCCATTGGAGATGCTGGATTTAAGACGGAGGGAGACTTTGTTCAGTCATTCTGTCGGGTGCTGTTGGACAAATGCGAGTTTTCCGGATTTGTAATCCCGGAAAGAATAAAGGAAGAAATAAGCGGACTTTGCGCAAGAAAGCCGGATGAGGTGAAGCTGGATGAAATGTACAGGGCATTCAGAAGATGGATGATTTCTTCCGACAAACCTATTGTGCTGATTATTGACGAGGTGGACAGCGCAACGAACAACTAGGTCTTTCTTGACATGCTTGGCATTCTGAGGGATGGTTTCATCAGCAGGGAAAAGGAAGGGCTTCCGGCATTTCAGTCGGTGGTTCTTGCCGGCGTGACGGATGTAAAGCACCTTAAGAGCAAGATTCGGGAAGAGGATAAGCACAAGGAAAACAGCCCATGGAACATTGCTGCGGACTTTCTTGTTGACATGAGCCTTTCCGAAGGCGGAATACGGGGAATGCTGGAAGAATATGCAAAAGATCACGAGATGAACCTAAATGCCGCTGAAATAGCAAAATGGCTCAGGGATTATACCAACGGATATCCGTACCTTGTAAGCCGCATATGCCAGCTGATGGATACGCAGGTTAAGGACCAGATGGCAAGCTAAACAACATGCCAAAGATGAAGGAAGTCCTCAGGGAAATTTTGATAGGCGGCGAAAAGCTTGTGTATAACGCTGATCAGATGGAGATCGCACAAATGCAGATGTATGGTTTCATCCGAAGGGGTGATAACCTGATAAGGGTGGACAACCGCATTTTTGAAACGAGAATGTATAATCTGTTTTTGTCCGAGGACGGATGTGGTAGTTGATTACTTAGGGCGTCAATATGTGGTCGAGCTAAAAATTTGGCGCGGAGAACGCTACAACCACGAAGGAGAAACACAGATTAAGGAATATCTGAATTATTTCAATCTGGACACCGGATACATGCTGAGCTTTAACTTTAACCAAAAAAAAGAGACAGGCGTGAGGCGGGTAAGCTTTGAGGATAAGGTATTGTTTGAAGCTACGGTGTAAAGTTGTTTCCTAGAAGGCGTGAAAATGATATATGATTATGGAATGAATGTTAGAGAAGCCCGATGCGGTTTCGGCATCGGGCTATTTTCGTATTATGAATCATTACGAATTTTTTAGACATGGGATATCGGACGGCATGGGTGGGGAGTTACCTCACCGTAGTTGAGTTTTAGAAGTCTTTTGGTATATAAAAATTAATAAAAAAATAATTTTATGAAGCACTCTTGCGTCTGCGCTGAAGATATGTTACATTGTCTTCAGGGCAGATTTTCTTTTTGGCGCAGACCTATTCTAATTCAGATCATTTTTTCGAGAAATCCTAATTTTCCACTTTTGTAAGACTTATTGTGCGATTTAGGGGAGGTGATTATTGTATTATCGCACTGTGTTCTTTTTCTCAAAAAATGAAGCTGTCTGGCATGGGCTTGTCTATAAAAAGGAAATGTGTTAATCTAAAAAAGTAAGAGGAGTGTATAATCTATGGGGAAAGTATTTGATTTACAGGAAGCGTTTACATCATTAAATCATCGTTTGGATAGCATCGATCAGCGTCTGGATGGTATAGAACATCGTTTAGATGGCGTTGAGCATCGTTTGGATCGTGTTGAAAGTCGTTTAGATGGCGTTGAACATCGTCTGGATGCTTTGGAAACTCGCGTTGACAATTTGGAAAAAAATGTTCAGATAATTCGCATGACCTTGGAAAATGAGACGAATCCTAATATTTGCATTGTGGCGGAGGGTCATCTTGATTTGAGCAGGAAGTTAGACAAAGTAATTTCCCAAGAAGAGGATTATGAAGTGATGAGAATCCGCGTCAATCATCTGGAAAGCGAGATGGAAAAGTTGCGGGCATGATCAGCAGAAAATAGTGAAGTAAAGAAGAATTCCGGATTCTGATGGAGGGGAGTATGGCTTCGATTAAGGCAAGATGTACGAATTGTGGAGAAGAGATCATGACGGATAACAGCAGGGATGCAGCGATTTGTCCGTTCTGTATGGAGCCCTATGTTGTGGAAAAGGCCATCAGAAAATACGGGTATTCGGCAGAAGAGTTACTTAGGCTCCTGCCCGTTGAGGAAGAGGAGAAAGCTTCGACGAAAGGGGCGGGAAAGGCCAGTGTTAGGGGAGAAGATCCTCATATTTATGGCGATGCGCCTAATGATCCTAAAAGCCATAAAGACCATAGCAATACCTTTAAAAATGGTGATTCCAAAGACAAAGAAGCTGCAGTAGAAGCTGGCAGCGATAGCCCGGCTGCACTGGCCTCCCTCGGCGAGGAAGAGCAGAGGCTGGTGGAGCGGGTGCTTCAAACGATCCTTCAAAGCAAATCCGAGACAGTGAGCGGATGTTTTAAATGGAATGATACGGGGAATGCTGCGAGTGATCAGGGAGTCTGGGGAGGGTTTGAGCCGGAGGAGGAGATCAGAAAGAGAATTGCTGCATTCTTGGATATGTCGCTTATCAGCCCCAGCCCGAGTGGGACCGGACTGGCTGAATTGATGATGGAATATAAGGAAAAATATGCAGCTTTTGATATCCTAAAGGAGACCATGAAGGAAGAGGCGGTAGTGGAGGGGTTAAGGGCAGTGCTGGTAGAAAAAGGATTCAGCGTCAGCCGGATCTGCTTAAAACCGATGACCTTGAATCGCTGTGAGTTCTATGAGGTGAAGGAGTTTTTTGGGCGAAAGACCAGAAAGGAAAAGAAGCTGGTGTCCAAGGAGATCCGGGCGCTTTTTGTGGAATGTCAGCGTCCGGAGAAGAAGTGAGATATTTGATAATGAGAAAGTACAAAAAAGCAATAATGGAAGTGAGCGGTCTTGGAATAATGATCGTAGGGGGAGTTGTGGAAGACAGAACGGCAATCATTTCTTCAGAAAATGAGAAGGAGCGATCAAATGAATGAGGTTGAAGAAGTAAAAGAGATTATTCGCGACAAGAAGAATATTTGTTTGGAAGAGGAAATGACGGGGAGAGAATGGGGTGTGTTTGACATTGTTTGGGATCCCAACGCGAATGTCAGCGGAATTATTATTGGCATGGTGGTGGAAGGAGAGTTTAGGGTTCTGTGGAATAACGGTAATGAGGGAAGAATCAAGAAAGGACAAGGGGAGATTGAGGCAGTTGGGAGACTTGAACTTTCAGCTTATGACAGAAAAATGCCTTTGAACCGCAAAGTAAAGGAAGATCCATATATTCGGGAGCTGTTGGAGAAGAATGCGGCTATTACCATGGATGAGTACTTGAAACTGCCTGAAGGAACGCGAGCTGAGCTGATTGACGGAAGGCTTTATGACATGGGATCGTCACCGACTAACAGGGATAATTTATTCCGAATAAAATTGATTGATGCGACAATGAGGTTTCAGCATATTCATAAGGAATGGCATGTGTATATGGATATTAGGGATATGCTGGATGATACGACCATGGTACAGCCAGAAATAATCGCAGCAAAAAGAGAGAGAATCCGGTTGGGGGAATATATGATACATGGAGCACCTGATCTGATAATCGAAATGGCCACGGATCAGAATCGTGGCCTATTGGAAAGAATAAAAAAGGAAAAATATGAAAATGCGGGTGTTTTGGAATACTGGATCATATATCCCGAAGAGAAAAAGACGCGAGTCTATCTCTTTGGGGAGGCATCGTCAATATGGGAATATGCGTTTGATGAGCCGATTCCTGTTTGGGTATGGGGTGAGGAGATTGTGTTAGGAAGGTAGACCACATGGTTCTTTGATATAATACCACGGGTATAGTTTACATTTCCGTGAAAAAGTGTTACGCTAAATGCAGTGAGGCAGGGAAGATAATTAGGTTTGGAAAGGAGTTTTATCATGAAATTAGAGACTTTACAGAGTGAGATGATCGCGGCCATGAAGGCCAGGGATAAGGCAAGAAAGGATTCCATCGGAGTTCTGGTATCGGCAGTGAAGAAGGCCGGCATAGATGCAGGCTGCAGGGAGGATATCCCTGAGGATATGGTGGATCAGGCCATTATGAAGGAAGTGAAGTCCGTCAAGGAGCAGTTGGAGACCTGTCCCAAGGAGAGGGAGGAGCTGCGGGCGGAGTATCAGGCCAGATATGATGTATTTATGGAATTTGCGCCTAAGATGATGAGTGCAGAGGAAATCAAGGCTTATATTCTGGAGCATTTTGCGGAAGTGGCTGCCACTAAGAATAAGGGCATGATCATGAAGAGTGTGATGCAGGAGCTCAAGGGGAAGGCTGACGGCAAGGAGATCGGCGCCGTTGTGGCGGAGCTCTGCAAGTAAGACAGAGCCAATACCATACGATAAGACATGTACCATGCAATGCAGCAGTTCGTACTTTAACAGCGCGTGAAAAAGGTGATATATGAGCGATCTATACGACTATCTGACAGGATTATATAACCGCAAAGGCCTGTATGACTTGTGGAATCATTACTGTGAGGAGACGGATATCATTCAGATCTGCTTTCTGGATCTGGATAATTTTAAGTCTGTAAATGATGTCTATGGACATAAGGCCGGTGATGTGACGCTCACCCGCTTTGGCGAATTGTTAAAGCAGGTGACAGGCGAACATGGCGCAGTGATCCGGCTGGGAGGGGATGAGTTTGTCCTTGCTCTGCCGGGAAGCTATGAGAGAAAGCAGCTTTCGGATATGGCGGAGGAATTGTTTCGGTTAGTCCGCCACGAGGCAGTCAAGGATAAGTCCTTTGACATCATATCTGTCAGTATGGGAATCGTGCATAATGCAAAGGTGGGAGAGGGGATTGACAGTCTGCTCTCCTATAGTGATGCTGCAATGTATTATGCCAAGGAATCCGGTAAGAATCAGTATATCTTTTTTGATGATTATGAGGACAGAATCCGGGAAGAAAAGGAGATGGAAGCCGCAGCAGTGCAGGCTTTGGAGGAGGGACGATTTGAGGTTCTTTATTATCCCATCATTCACCTGCAAAATGCTAAGGTGATGCGGACGGGTGCAGTTGCTGCCTGGAAAAAGGACAACGGAACCTATTGGCACAGAAG
Source organism: uncultured Lachnospiraceae bacterium (assembly GCA_902766425.1). Classification (GTDB taxonomy): domain Bacteria; phylum Bacillota; class Clostridia; order Lachnospirales; family Lachnospiraceae; genus Acetatifactor. The sequence continues at coordinate 1,557 of CACXDS010000007.1, read as the reverse complement.
GGATTTCGAGACTGTTTTGGAGAAAATCGGTCTGATCAAAAGTATAGATTATTTTACGCTGGAACATGTTTGCAGAGATATTCATGGCTTTCGGGAAAACGGGACAATCTCACCGCAGGTGGGTGTCTGGATTTCCGGAGCACTCTTAGATGACAGCTTTGTTGAAACCATGCAGAGACTGGTAGAGCGGTATGGCTTGACAAAGGATCAAATAGAGCTCTGGGTGGATGAGAAAATGTTCGCCGAGCGGGGGGTGGAGAGCCTTCTGAAAAAGCTGGAAAAGATTAGAGAGGCAGGTTTCTCCATCGGATTGATCGGCATGGGAGCTAATTTTGCCAGCTTTCCCTACCTGGAAAAGCTACCCATATCCACATTGCTCTTTGATCAAAAATATGTGGACGAGACCATGCACACCCAGGCCAGATTGGGCTTGCTCCGTGCCTTATTTCAGGTGGCAACGGAGCTACATTTCCTGAGCGTGGGGCAGGGGATTGATAATGCGGCAGAGGCAGAGATGCTTTTGCAATGCGGCTGCAACGCAGGTTCAGGCAGTTATTTCTCTAAAATGCTCCCTGCAAAGGAATACAGGCTCTTTCTAAGCGGAGTCGTAGAGAAAGAAAATGGCTTTCAGTTTGAGTTTCGTAATTCGTTGGTCTCCCTGGATGGAAAGCAGAAGGGAGAGGTCATCGGTGAAGTACAGTTTCTGCAGGGAATCTCTGCAAAATGGGGAAGCCTTCGCTTTGTGGGCGGAGCAGTGGAAACAAATATCGTAAAGTATCCGGCGGAGATGATAGGCGGAAACACCTATACGATGACGGCCTGGATCAAGCCCCATGAAGTGCAGAACTGGATCAGTGCCATCTATGTCAGACATGAGCGGGGATTTAGCTCCTTTATGCCTAATGTCAGTGGCAATCAGACCATGTTCCGGGTGCACAAGGATGGGATGAACGAGTGGACGGATATCATGTATGCCTCCATCCCAACGAGAAAATGGACCTATGTGGCCATGGTTTATGACGGAAACAGTGGTGTTATCAGACTCTTTTTAGATGGGGTGCTACGGGGAAGCATGGCTGAACTGCCGGATATTGGCAATGCCACCATGCTGTATCTGGGCGGGGACAGCTATCAGGTGTCCTTCCGGGGAGATATTTCTGCGCTCTGTGTCTATGATCATGCCAGAACCTCGGAAGAAATCCTGCAGAGCTATCGGGATTATAAGAAAGAGTTTGGCTTCCGCGGGGATGACCCGGCGGATGACCAGACAGAGTATTTTGCTCATGATCCTGCGATTTTCGAGGATCCAGTGAGTCACCGCTTTTACCTTTACTGTACAGGAGGCGAGGGCTGGGAATCCGAGGATCTGGTGCATTGGAAACAATTGGGGAGAGTCATCGGGAAAATTCCGGCGGATGCGTTGAGCTGGACCGGACTGGCGAGTATATGGGCTCCCGACATCGTCAAGGTAGGCGATGAGTATCGGCTCTATTGCTCCAATTCCAGATGGGGTTCCCAAAGGTCATGCATCTTCCTTGCTACTTCGGATCGGCCGGA
>CACXDS010000006.1 GCA_902766425.1 uncultured Lachnospiraceae bacterium | reverse complement strand
GGATTTCAAGTAGATGATACAAAATGTGATGCCCTCACGGGGCTTTATCAGCGTGAGGTGATCTATCAATATGCGGAGTCACTGATCAAAAACAAGACTCCGTTTAATTATATGATCCTCGACATCGATAATTTTAAATACATCAATGATAATTACGGTCACCGCGTCGGTGATGTGGTGCTTCAGACGGTTGCAAAGCAGCTCACGGAGTGCATCGGCGAGGATGGGGTTATCGGCAGATATGGCGGAGACGAGTTTATCTTTGTGGTGGAGGGGGATCTGGAATATCAGGAACAGTGGAATCTGTGCTTTAAAATACTCAGATCCACCAAACCCATCGAAGTGGATGACCATTCCATTTCCGTTACCTATACCATGGGAATGGCTAAATATCCCAAGGATGCCCAAACCTTTGAGCAGCTCTTTGATCTGGTGGATAAAGCACTGTACCGCGGGAAGACAAAGGGCAGGGATTGCTTTATCATCTATGTGGAGGAGAAGCATAAAGATATCTTTGTGAAATCCATCCGGGACAGAAGTCACAGCCAGATGTATCTGCACACAAAGCTGCAGGATATTCTTTTCCGGAATAAGAATTATGAGGAAAATATCAAAGCTGCCATAGATTATGTGGCCTCCTATCTGATGGTGGATATGTTGTATATTCAGCAGGAGGGTGAGGTCAAGGATCTCTGTGTGATTCCCCTCTCCAAGATAAAAGAAGCCAGACCTGTGGAGGAGGGGCTTTTGGCAGAGTTCTTTCAGAATGGCTCCACATATTTTGTGGAGAATTCCGTTGTAACCTCCCGAAATAAAGATCATGAGCTTTACCGGAGGCTGCGTGAGAGTGCGATTTATTCCACAGTGATCGTGGAGCTCAAGCTGTATGACCGGTTTTACGGATATCTTCGGGCAGATATGATGCTCAAGGGGGAATCCAGAGTCTGGCAGCACAGTGAGGTGACTCTTTTGATCGAGCTGGCGCAGAAGCTATCCTTCCTGTATTATATGATCAGTGAAGGAACCATGAATCATTGAAGGAATCGTCCCGGTGTTCCGGGCTTGATCTATTCCTGCGAGCAATGAGCTAAGGTGACATGTCGGCATGTCAATCCGGCGAATGCCGTGAGGATCGATACAACGCAGCTAAGCTGCGTAGCAAGTGATGTCATTCGAGCCGGCGGGGACGCCCCGGGATCAGCCGGAATGACCGCTTAGGTTCGGAAAAGTGCAACCTGTCATAAGATGGGTTGCCTTTTTTAATGGATTTCGATATGGTATGGATAGAGGGAAGGATAAAACAGGGCGGAGAAAAGAGAGAAGATGAAAATTCGAGTGGAACAGATTTCCGAGGGCGAAGAGGAAGTGGTTCTGAGGTATCGGGAAAAGACGAGGGAGATCGAGGAGCTGCTGGCCTATCTGAATAAAAGGAGTCACACACTGCTCTGCAGGAAAGAGGGGGAGGAGCTTCTCATAAAGCCCCGGGATGTGATCTATTTAGAGAGTGTGGATGGGGTAACCTATGTCTATACGGAGAGAGATGTGCTCTCCACAGCGGTCTCGCTTGCGGGGGCGGAGGCGGAATATGGGCCGGATGGTTTTTTCAGGTGCAGCAAATCCATGGTGATCAATCTATATCACATTGAGAGACTGAGGAGTGAAGCCGGGAATCGGATCGATGCGGCCATGACCGGCGGGGAGCATGTCATTATCTCGAGGCGATATGCAAAAGCGCTGAGAAGGATCCTGAAGGGGAGCGAGTAGGGCCGGCAGGTGGGTCGGGCCGGGCGTGTGGGTCAGATCGGGCGTGTGGGTCAGGACGAGGCACATCAATACCGGAGATTGAGTTTGGGAAAGGGTCAGGAGATGAAAAAATTCAGAAAAATATTATTGGCAGAGGTAGGGATCGAATTTAAGGCATGTCTTTATTTTTTTGTTATTTTGTTTTTTTATTGTGTTTATCGCATGCTTCAGGGGAGCTTTCAGGCGGATATGCTTGTGATGGCGGAAATCATTCTGACCACTTATGTCATGGGATATATACAGGTGTTTCTGCTGAGGAACTTCGAGGAGTCGGATAAGCTGGGAGTCTTTGAATTCATGGCCAGTATCGGTTGCTCCCTTGTCTATGTGGGGGTTAGCTTTCTCTTTGGATGGTTTGACAAAAAAGGGGTGCCGGCGCTTTTGTTCTTTGGCTATATGATGCTCTGTTATATCTCCATTTACTGCATTTATTATGTGCGGCGGCACTGGGATACGGAGGAGCTGAATCTGGAGCTGGAGAGCTTTAAGAAAACCGGGCCGGAGAAGTGATGCTGTGGAAAAAGATCGGTAGCAACGGAAGGAATTGTGGAAAAGGATCCGCGACGGCGGGAGATATTGTGGAAAAGGATCCGCAATGTCAGGCGGTGCTGTTGAAAACGACTGGGATGACGGGCGAGGCTGTGGAAAACCTGATGGAGGATGGAATATGGGAAAGAATGCGATCGAGATTAGGAATCTGACAAAGCGATATGGGAAAAACAGGGGCGTCACAGACCTTTCCATGGCTGTGGAGGAAGGGGAGATCTTCGGGTTTCTGGGGCCGAATGGCGCGGGAAAATCTACCACGATCCGCTCCATGCTGGGGCTTATCCGTTATCAGGAGGGAGGGATCAGACTACTTGGCATGGATGTGCGGGAGAAGAAGGTGGAGATCCTGCGGCAGGTGGGTTATATGCCCTCAGAAGCCTGGTTCTATCCGGATATGAGGGTGCGGGAGGTTATACATTATGCGGCTGCCATGAGGAAAATGGACTGCACAAAGGAGAGCGAGATGCTTTGCGAGAGGCTTCAGCTGGATACCTCAAAAAGGGTGGAGGAATTGTCCCTGGGCAATCGGAAAAAGGTGAGCATTGTCTGTGCCATGCAGCATCGTCCGTCGCTTTTTGTGTTTGACGAGCCCACCAGCGGTCTGGATCCGCT
>CACXDS010000005.1 GCA_902766425.1 uncultured Lachnospiraceae bacterium | reverse complement strand
GATGTCCAAATGTGACAAGGATTATGAAACATTTTGCATTTATCTCTTTTTATCTACTGCCTCTGCCATCTTTATCAACGATTCCTTTTCCATAATTGCCCTTATGCTTAATAGTTCTCCGTTATTTCCCTGCCATGTAATCGCATTCGATTCATCAGTACTATCGGATGAATAATAGGTAGCCTGCTTTCCATTCACAGAAACCGTTTCACAATTTATACTTTCGTCAGCCACTATATTGAACACTTCTTCCTCAGAGGAAAGCATTACCGTAAAAATAGTCATTCTTCCGTTTTCATCCGCATATGCCTCAACCAAACTGTCGTTGCTATCCTGTCGGTTAATCCGCTGATACTCTTGTGAAATAATCCCATCTAATGTATAAATCGAGATATCCATGTTTGATTCAATTCCGCCCTGATACATATACCCATTTTCCGCGAAATGATTCTCAAACCATTTTACAACATACGCCCTTCATTCGGGACAGAACGCGGAATCATCCTCAATCTTCGCTCCACAGTTTACGCAAAACATTTAAAATCCCCCTCCGTATTTTTGTAACACATTTTCATCGTGTTTGTGTTTGTTCTTTTGTCTTCCTTTAACTACCTGAATATCACTCCTCACAGACCTCCAAAAAGCTGGTGATGGCGTAGACCGTTGTCCCTTCATATTCCAGCCTTGACCAGCCCACATCCTTGTTGATGCCGGTGCGCCTCAGCTTCTGCCCCGCCTCCAGGGTTCCGATCACTCTGGAGGATTCGTGAGCAACACTGGGCAGGCTCCTCAGATTTACGAGTTCCTTCGCCGTTACCGTGTCGCTGTTGGTGTCAAAGACCGTCTTGACCTCAATGCCGTCCATATTGATCACCTTTGTGGTTCCATCCCCCTGCTGCGCAGAAAAGTCCGTTGTCAGATAAGAGGTGATGGCATACAGTTCCTGCCCCTGCCATTCCAACCGGGACCACCCCTTGTCGGAGACACCGGTTCTCATCGCCTCTTCGCCATTCTCAAGGGTATATACAACGCCACCGATATCCGTGCTCGGCCAGCTTCTGAGATTCGTCTGAATCTTAGCAGTTATCTTTTCCTGCCGCTCCGTAAAGACCATCTCTGAATCCGTGCTCGGCAAAGCCTCCTCCGGCAGAGTCAGATCCTTCGGCACCCCTGCGGTCTCGAAGGCAAAATACGCCAGATTCAGATCTGCTCCTGTTTTCATCCCCCCAAGGTTCCCCCGGTTACTGTACTGCCACATGGCATGCTCCCCGGCGTAGGAGCTGTTTTTCGTGATCGGCCAGGGCTCCTCCGGATACTGGGCAACCCATACCATACCATGCTCCTCCAGCTTCGCCATATCCCAGCTGTCCTCGCCCTCCATATCGCCCTTGGAGGAATAGAACATGGGCGTGTAGCCCTTGGCCTTGATCTCATCCAGAAAGGCTATGGCGATCTGTGTTCTTTTCTCTGTCGTGAGCATAAAATTCCGGCTGTCAGCATCCTTATGCCCCTCGCAGTCATAGGCAATGGGATAGGTGATGGGATACTTTGCCACAAAGTCCGCCACAAAATCCGCTTCCTCCCTCGCCTCCTCCTCGCTGACTGCGCTGGAGTAAAAATATGCCCCCAGATAGAGTCCTGCTGCCTGAGCCTTCTGCAGATTATAAGCGGCATTGCCATCCGCCTCGATCACACCATCCTTTGCGGTCCGATATCCGATCCGTACCATGACAAATTCGATGTCACTCTCTTTCACCTTTTCAAAGTCAATGATCCCCTGCCATTTTGACACATCGATTCCCATGGACATTTTATTTGAATTGTCCTCTGCAGTCTTTGAGGCCTCCGTAAGCTCACCGCCCACCTGTGTTTCCGCCTCATTGCCCTTTCCCTGTCCGCCGATTCCCCAAAATCCCTTTATTCCATCCCCAAATTCCATATATAATGCCAGTGCCACGATTACCGTCCCGGTGATCAAAAACATAAGGATCACCAGTGCTTTTTGAAGTTGTTGCTTCATATTCCCTCCTCTTATGTTCAAGTATACTTATTACACCATCTCTCCCCTATATTTTCAAGAGAGAATTTTAAAATCGCCTAAAATCCCGTCATTTTTCGTTTTAAAATGATGCTTATCTCTTTAAAAAAGCTTTCCACCTGCCGATATTTAATTTACAATCATGGACGATTGAAAAAAGCCCGTCACTCAGACAGGCAGAAAGGATGGTATCAATATGAATGTAAATGGAGTTACTTCACAATCCGTCAGCAATTACTCAAGTGCTTCCAAGACGAAAGAAAGCGCCGCCAAAAAGGAAACCACCGCTGCGGAAAACACCTCTGCCACCACAGGATCAGGGGTTGTGTATGAGCCTTCCAATGAAAACCCGAAGGTTACAGCAGCGAAAAAATACACCCCCAATACCGAGCTTGTCAATAAATTAAAGGCAGAAGTGGAGAACAGGACAAGCCAGCTCCAAAGCCTAGTGGAGAAAATGATCTCCCAGCAGACCACAGCCTTCGGCAAGGCCAATGACATCTGGTCCATTCTGCGCAGCGGCAATTTCACCGTTGATGCCGAGACCAAGGCTCAGGCCCAGGCCGACATTGCAGAGGATGGCTACTTCGGAGTAAAGCAGACCTCCGAGCGCATTCTGGACTTCGCTAAGGCACTGACCGGCGGCGATCCCTCCCAGCTCGAGAAGATGCGGGACGCATTCCAGAAGGGCTTCAAGCAGGCGGAAAAGACCTGGGGTGACAGCCTTCCGGACATTTCGCATCGGACCTATGACGCTGTGATGAAGGGCTTTGACCAACTGGCAGAAGAAGCCGGTGTCACCTTCAAGAACTAATCCTTAAGTTAATAATTCTTCCCCTTTTCCCCGCAGGCAGGAGTTTTTCTTGCCTGCGGGGTTTTTATACCCCCCAATCGTATCGCCGTCATGCCCCATCGGATGTTCCTTCCGGCCACATGCCCATACGCATTCAGTCGTTTCCGGTCCTCACACACCGCCCTTTACAACGAGGAGCTTCTGACCCGGTTTCAGCTCCTGCTGATCCAGATCATTTAAGTCCATAATGCTCTCCACCGGCACATAATACTTCTTTCCGATGGTCCAGAGATCGTCTCCCTGCTTCACCACATAGACCGCCATTCCCGGCAGGGAGGCCAGCTTTTCCGCATCCAGGGGCATCTGACTGATCTCACCCAATACCTGCGCCTCCACCCGCTCCATGGCTGTGGTGGAAAAGCAGATGACCCCTTTCACATCCAGCTCCTCCCCGTCCAGCATGGTGACGGAGAGCTGCTCCAGCTCCGTCTGGACGGGACCTGTCTGGGCATTTTCCGTCATCCCCGGGATCTCCATCGTATATTCAAAGGGAATCCCTGTCTTTAAGCATCCGTAGGGTTTTTCATCGTCCCCGGTGACATACAGAACCTTGATTCCCAGCATCCCTCTTAAAACGATACCCTCCTGTGCAGGACTCACGGAGGAAAGGCTGACCTGCCCATCGCTGTGCACCAGCTGCAGAATTTGGTCCCCCGCTCCCAGCTTTACATGCTCCGTCACCTTTGTCTTACCCGTTACGGATCGAAGGAGCTTTTCCAGCTGCACACTTTTCCGGCTGCCGCTTATCTCCCTCTTGATCCCATAAATATCCGTCAGCACATCCATTCTCTTGTCTTCATAGACGCAGAGCTTCAGCTCGACAGTAGCCTCCAGAGCAAACAGCCTCTGTTCCCCGTCCTCATCCGCCTTTATTGTCAGCTCCCACTGCCCCATCCCGTAACGGACATCCAGAGCCTCCCCTTCCCGGCAGCCATAGCAGGCAATTTCCGCCGAAATAGGCACCGGCTCTTCATAAATCTGAGGAGAGGTATTCTCTCCTTCTCCCTCATAGAGCACAAAGACACGCAACTCTCCCGTAGCTGTGATCTTCTCCTCCCCCAGCCGGAAATTCATCTCCCCGAATTCCACATTTTTCCACAGGATCTGACCGATATTGGGATAATTCTGAGGCAGACCCAGCTCCTCCTTCACCCGCATAACATCCTTTCTGCAAAGGCAGACCTGGGTGAACTCCATGGGAACCAGTCGATATTGGGGATCCTCACCCTCCTCCCCGCTCACTCCCACAGGCAGAGTTTCATCATAGATTTCCTCCACAGTGGCGGAGAGTGTGACCACGGACTGTACGGACAGCTTTCTGGAATTGATCACAGCAACGGAGATATCGTCGATCTTACCGCAGACCGTCACATTATCCCCTGCGGTCAGTCCATCCAGTCTGATCTTTTCCTCAAAGAGGAGCTTTCCGTCCAGACAGTCCAGCCTACCCCCATCCTCCTGGGTGTGGTACAGAATATCAAACACCAGGCGCCCCCTTACCATAACGGCATCGGTTCCCGGCCGCACCTCCTCCACCACCACATTTCCCTTTTCCATGCAAAGAGAGCTGATGTCCGGTTTCATCTCCGGAAGATTGACATCATCCTCCAGAGTGATCTGAACAGAGCCCTCCTTGCCGATCCTATCCATATGTATGTTTTGCTGCACGAGTTCCACGCCATACACCTCCGCCTCTTCATGATACTGAATGTATATGCGGCGCTCCCTCGAATTATTCCCTGAATTCCTCCATACTCTGCTCTCCCTGCAGGAAGGCCCTTCCGTTTTGGTTTCGGCCTACTCCACGACCCCGATCAGATCGGAGAGCTTCTCCACCTGATACTTTTTCATATAGGCCTCGATGCCCTCCAGCACCTCCACCGTTGCATAGGGATTCACAAAATTCATGGCTCCCACACTGACAGCGCTGGCCCCTGCCATCAAGAACTCAATGGCATCCTCCGCTGTGGCGATGCCGCCCATGCCCAGGATCGGAAGCTTTACCGCCTGAGCCACCTGATATACCATTCTCACCGCAATGGGCTTGATGGCGGGACCGCTCATACCCCCGGTCTTATTGGCAAGCACAAACTTCCGCTTATAAATATCGATCTTCATACCCGTGATGGTATTGATCAGAGAAAGGGCATCCGCTCCGGCCGCCTCAGCCGCTCTGGCCATTTCTGTGATGTCGGTCACATTAGGGCTCAGCTTCATCATAATGGGCTGCTTTGCATGCTTTTTCAGCTCGGAGGTAATGTTGTAAAGAGCCTCCGCCTTTTGGCCGAAGGCAATGGCCCCCTCCTTCACATTCGGGCAGGAGACATTGATCTCCAGAAGTGCCACCGCCGGCTCCTCCGAGAGTCTCTCCACCACATCGATATAATCCTGCACACTCTTTCCGCAGACATTCACGATGATTTTCGTATCATACTGCTTCAGGAAGGGAATATCCCTCTCCATAAACACATCGATCCCCGGATTCTGCAGCCCGATTGCATTGAGCATTCCCCCATAGACCTCCGCCACTCTGGGGGTTGGATTCCCGGGCCAGGGAACATTGGCTACTCCCTTGGTCACCACCGCCCCCAATCGGTTCAGATCCACAAACTCCCCATATTCCATACCGGACCCAAAGGTTCCTGACGCCGTCATAACAGGATTCTTGAATTCCACTCCGGCAATGGTAGTGCGCAGATCCGGCACTCCCTTTTTCTGCTCCCCGCTGCTACTCTTTGTATGATTCTCCCGGGATATTCCCAGCTTTCTTTCCTCTGCCATTTTTCCGCCTCTCTTTTAATTAAGTCCGCTACCGCGGACGGAACTTCGTTACATTCGGCTCCTGACCGGCGAAGAAAAATCCGCCGCAAAGAAAGCGTCGTATTTTTCTTCGGTCGCCTCATTACACTTCGTAATTAAGTCCGCTACCGCGGACGGAACTTCGTTGCATTCGGCCACACCCATCCCCAGCGCCCTCCCAGCCATTTCTGCCTGTGACGATGCCTCTCGGTCAGATCTCCACATCCCCGGCCTCAAAAACCGGTCCATCCGTACAGATCCTGGCATTATTCACATGGGAGTGATGATCCACCTCCCTTGTCTTCACCACACATCCAAGGCATGCGCCAACGCCGCAGGCCATATGCTCCTCCAGGGAAATATAAGCAGGGATTCCCTTCTCCTGCGCATAGGACTTGATCGCTCTCAGCATGGGCATAGGGCCGCAGGCAAAGATCACCTCCGCTTCCAGCCCCTTCTCCCGGATCGCCGTCATCACATTTCCCTTTGTCCCGACGCTGCCATCCTCAGTGGCGATGAATACCTCACCATACTTTCCAAGCTCTTCGCTGAGGAAAGTATCCGCATCCCGATATCCCATGATCGACTGAATGACCGTGTTATCATCAGACTGCTTTTTTATTTCCTTAGCCAGCTCCACCATAGGCGGGATTCCAATGCCTCCCCCCATGAGAAAGACCTTCTTGCCCAGACCTGCCTCCGCCGGGAAGCCATTCCCCAGCGGCCCCATGATCTGCACCTCATCCCCTTCCCTTAAGCCGGAAAACTCCCTTGTGCCCTGCCCCGCGATCCGATATACGATCCGCAGCGCCTTGCCATCCTCCCTCACCTTGCAGATACTGATAGGTCTTGGCAAAAGAGTGCTTTTATCCTTCGGAAACACACCGATAAACTGCCCCGCTCTTGCCTCTGCGGCCAGATCCGTCTCCAGCCACAGGTCAAAGATTGCCGGCGAGATCTCCTTTTGTGAGATCACTTTGCTTGTCACCTTCCGCTTCATTCCAAACCTCCTCGTTCCAACAATGTTTTATCTCTCACTTAGCCTTTCTCTCAAAAATCATCCGCATTCATTTCACTCTCTTTGCCTTCCACTCCTCCACCATAGCAAAAATATTCTTTGTGGTCAGGCCCTGGATCACAATGGTAAAGTACATGGTGACACTGGTGACGATGAGCACCACATGATAGCTCTCCGGCGGCAAAAACTCCTTTGTACTGAGGGCCAGTGCCAGGGAAAGTCCTCCCTTCAGGGCGCTCCAGGTCATCAGAGTGGTAAACTCCTTCACATTATACTTGTTCGGAATTTTCTTCTTTCCGATGATCAGTGCCGAAATCCCCACGCCGAAAAATCTGGCAATTGCATTGATCACGATCGCCCCCAGCATAAGCACCAGAATATATCTGTGCCGGGGCAGATTTAAGGCAGAAAATCCGATCAGGATAAACAATACACTGTTAAACAGGGTGTCCGCAATATGCCAGAAATCCTCATACCAATCCTTGGGATCCACCACCCTGTGCCACGCCTCATGCTTCGCCATATTCCGGGAAAAATAAATCCCGCACACCACGGACGCAATGACTCCCGAGCACCCCAGCTCCTCGCAGATCACATAGGCCGCCACCACATCCAACAGACTGATCAGAATGTGCAGCATGGGATTGTTGGTGGCCCGAAGAAGCTTAAACATTAGAAAGGAGAGCACCAGTGCGATGCCTATGGCTCCCAGAAGCTCCTTGGCCATGAGTACCGGGAAGCTTAAATCCGACACATCATTCACAATATTCTTGATGCAGACAAACACCGCCACACCGGTGCCGTCGTTAAACAGGGATTCCCCCTCGATAACCGTAGAGACATTCTTGGAAAGTCCCGCCTTTTTCAATATGCTGGTGGCCGCGATCGGATCCGTGGGGGAGACGATACAACCCAGCAAAATGCAAAGCCATATGGAAAAGCCCAGTCCCAGCGCCAGATTCAACAGGTAAAAGATCCCCCCGTAAATAAAGGAGGACAGCACCGTGGATAGAAGTGCCAGAAGACTGATGGACTTAATATTCTTCACAAACCGGTTAAAATTAACGCCGCTGGCGCCGGAAAAGAGCATAAAGCACAAGATTCCGTCCATCAGGAATTCCTGCAGATTCAGCCCCGCGATATCTCCGATCACCGTGCCCTCAAACGAAACCAATCCCGTTGCCTGGAGAATTTTAATCCCCACAGCCACCAGGAAGGAAAAAAATACCAATGCAATATCATTGGAGATCTTTATGGTCTTTTCATTGAGAATGCTGATGAACACCACCAGGAATAAAATCAGCAGCAGCCCCGTCAAAATCTTTTCCATATCCTCTACTCTTTCTGTGATTCTGTCTTTTCTGTGATTCTGTCTTTTCTGTGATTCTGTCTTTTCTGT
>CACXDS010000004.1 GCA_902766425.1 uncultured Lachnospiraceae bacterium | reverse complement strand
GCTGCAATGCATTCCGAGCCTGCGCACCGGCCCCAGGATCTGCGCCGCCTCCCCGCCCGGGTGCACGGTACTGTCCCACCAGCACCTGCTTATAGGCGTCGATCATCTCCTTCGGTCCGCCCTCCCCCAGCAGGACGCCCTTGTTTAACAGAAAAACTCTGTCGCAATACTTGGCGATGCTGTTCAGGTCATGGCTCACAAAGACAATGGTCTTCCCCATTTTTTTGAATTCTTCGAATTTGTGGTAGCATTTGGATTGGAAGAACACATCCCCTACGGAAAGCGCTTCATCCACGATCAGAATCTCCGGCTCGATATTGATGGCCACCGCGAAGGCCAGCCGCACAAACATACCGCTGGAATAGGTCTTCACCGGTTGATAAACATAATCTCCGATGTCCGCAAACTCCAGAATGGCAGGCAGCTTTTCATCGATCTCCTTCTCCGAAAACCCCATCATGGTGCCATTCAGATAGACATTTTCCAGCCCGCTGTACTCCGGATTAAAGCCGGCTCCCAGCTCAAGCAGCGCCGAGATCCTGCCATCCACCATAATGGATCCCGAGGTAGGGTGCAGAACCCCGGTGATGATCTTCAGTATCGTGGATTTTCCGGAGCCGTTGGTGCCGATGATCCCCACCGTCTCCCCCCGGTAAATATTCATATTCACCCCGTTCAGGGCATAGTGCAGCTTATGATTGCTCCTCCCGATTCCAAAGGCCTCTTTCACCCGATCCCGCATCTTGTCGTAGAGCTTATATACCTTTACCACATCCTGAACCCGGATTGCGATCTCTCTCTCCTCCCCGTTCTCCGGGGCATTTCCTTCGCTGGATCCATTGGCTGTTCTAACGCCGGAATGATCTTCCCTACTCAAATTATCCGTCATTTTTCATCACTCCTGTGATTTTTTACAAGTAACGCTTGCCTTATGATACCATTTGGCTATGGCCATATTTTCCTCGCTGGCCGGATCATCGGAAAGCTCCGATCCCATCAAGATCCAAGGCTTGAAATAGTAGGGCTCCACCGTCACATCATCGCCCCCCTCCTTGATCTTTTGGACTCTCTGCAAATATTCCTGATGAAAATTATAGGCTTCTCCGGTATGAACATAATAATATGCCGCAAAGGTGGAATAATTGGCGGACTGATTCGGCTCCAATGTAAAAGCAAGGAGCATGAGCCCTCCCAACACGGGATAAAACCACCAAGCAGCGCCTTGATCCAGCTTTCTTTCCTTCCGGGCAAGCTTTTCCTTCAGCCATCCGCAAAAATAAATCTCATTCAGAACAAGCAGAATCTGAAAGGTCAGCTTCACCGCATTGAGGGTTCTTCCCAAGCCCGGACTTCCCATTCCGTACAGGCTGGGCGTAAATCCGGTGGCGTACAGGCAAAAGGACCATGCCAGAAACAGCCCGGGGAAGCGAAAACGGAGCTTCACATCCCGGAGCAGCACCCAGATCAGAGGGATCAACAGTACCAGAAACAGCAATGTGATCCACCCCGAAAAGGTCCAGGCAAAGCGGACTGCCTCCTGGAAGGAACGAAGTATGGCCGGCATGGGGTCCATCCCCAATCCGCAGGCTGTGTGCTGGAGCCTTCGAACCTGGTTCCCGGGCGCTGCAAGGTTAAAATACATTCCCACGCAATAGACCCCAAGAGAGGGGAGCAAAAGAAGCACCCTCCTGTCCTTTAACAACGCACCAAGTACAAGAATGGAGCCTCCTACCAGAAAGCCCTGAAGAGCCGTCACAAAATTAGACCCGCTTGCCAGCACTGCTCCCAGAACGGACCAGATCAGAAGCAAGCCCCCGGTCACCCTTCCGTTACACCGGATCAGTTTGATCCAGCCTGCGAGTAGCAGCAGCATAAAAGCATGCATACCGATGTAATGAATCCCGGCATTATACCAATAAATTCCGCAGTTCAGATTATAGATCAGCTCAAAGGCCATGACAGTTACAGTGATCTGAATCGGAACGGCACTCCATTTTTCCGCCTTCAACAGATCCCTTAACAGAACCCCCATCAGGAGATACACGGAAAGCACCAGCAAAAAGAGCAAAATAACCGGGCCCAAAAAATAATACTGCTCGCCCCAGACCATCGGGATCATGCACATGAGAGCCATGGAAGAAAAGGTGCCCTGCCAGCAATACCATTGCGTCCTGATGCAGAACCAAAGCCCGATCAGGAGATTCCGCAGGGTTCCTTCCTCCTCAAGGGCGCTCTTGGTAAAATACCCATAGAGATAATCATCATACCAGGGGGCCGAATACAGCGCCACGCGCAGCAGGGGCAGGAGCAGTGCTGCCGCTGCCAGTACAGCCAATATGGCCAACAGCTTTTTTCCGGGACGATATCCCATGATCCTTCTCCATCGAGTAAGCATTTTGACTTCCTCCCCTTATTTGCTCTACAGTACATCCGCAAAATGCACCTTCAGCCTCTTGAACACCATGGTTCCGATGCCGAATACCACAATGGTGAACATCCAGAAATAAACCGTGGAGAAGAAATCCTGAAAGAACCATTCCTGTTTATAGACTGCGCTCCGATACCCGTTTACGATATAGACCAGCGGATTGATCTTGAGGAGCTTCTGCCACTTTTCCGGCAGCGTATTGATATCCCAGAGAATGGGGGTTGCCCACATACCGATCTGCAGCAAAATCCCGATGATCTGGGAGAGATCCTTAAAAAACACCACAATGGAGCAGGTGGTATAGCAGACGGCCAGCACCAGCAGGAACAGGCAGGCGCTGTAATAAAAGATCTGGATCGTATATATCGTGGGGTAAAAGCCGTATAGCGCTGCGATCACCAAAAGCACCAGAATAAAGAAGGCATGGATAAAGGTCGCTGCAATGATCTTGATAATGGGCAGGATACTGATCTTAAACACCACTTTTTTCACCAGATAATCATATTCCCTCAGCGCATTGGTACCGGCGTTCAGCGCCTCACTGAAGAAAAACCAGGGTACAAGCCCCGCCGTCAAAAAAAGGACAAAGGGTGCTTCCTCCGTGCGGGATGCGCCGTGCATGATAATCTCAAATACCACATAGTAGAGTGCAACCGTCACCACGGGCTGAACCATAGCCCAGATTGCTCCCAGATAGGAGCCCGCATAACGTTTCTTAAAATCGTTCTTCGCCAGCTTCCAGATCAGATGCCTGCTCTGGAACAGCTCCGACGCCAGGCCCGTCACCTTATCAAAAAAGAGGGTAAAGCCAATGCTTGCCCCGGCAATGATCAGGCAGGTCAGGATTTTCTTCAGCCTTTCTTCCGCCGGATCTGCTGCCGGCCCCATATTCTGATGAAGCAACACAACTCCCATCAGTATGAGTCCCGATATCCAAAAGACAGCGATCCCGCCCTTTTTTCCCAATTTCATACTTCCCAATCCGCCCTTTCCTGTTTACCTGTATCATCGGTATATCCGATTTAATCCGGGTTCCAGTAGCTCACATCCAGATCCACATCTCCTGCAATGCCATCCACCGCGCCCTTGGAGGTATACTGCCACAGATCATAATATCCCTCATACCCGGGCACCTCCCTGTATTCCGCCAGCCAGATCACATATCTGCTAAGGGAGCTTACGGTGATCCTATTCTCATACCAGTTTTTGCTGGCATATACCCCCGCCCTGTAGCCTGCGTTCTCAATGGTCCGGCAGAATGCCTCACACACAAGCGTACGCATCTCCACAGAGAGTTCATCCGCTCTGCCGTTCCCGCCGGCCCCCTCCGTGTCGATAAAGACCGGATAATCGACTTTAGCGCCCTTCAGCAATTCTATCACCATGGAGGCCTCCTCCACCGCTTCCACCTCATCCGTGGCCTGAGTGAAGAAATACACTCCCACCGGGATTCCCGCCGCAGCGGCGCCCCTCAGATTTGCCCGGAAGCAGGAATCCTCCACCAATGCTCCGGTGACGCTTCCCCGATACCCCGCTCTGACAATGGCAAATTCCACGCCAGCCGCCTTTACCCTGTCCCATTCGATCTCCCCCTGCCATTTGGAGACATCGATTCCTGTACGGGCTGTCTTAGTACTGCTTCGAAGCTCCTTAACCTCCGTCTGATCCGCATCCTCCAAGGCATCGGATATTCCGGTGTCCTCCGCCTCCACATCGATCTCGTCCTCCGTCCTGATCAGGAGCGAAATATCCTCGATGGGGATATACTCCACCTTATCCTTCACCCGGATCCGGGTGGGCGCCTCCGGCACCTTATAGCCCTCGATGGGCTTTAAAGACACCAAATACTCTCCCGCTGTCAGATCCCCGATATAGATGATCCCGTCCCTGTCCAGATCCTTAAACTCCCCATGACCCTCCAAGGTCACATAAAAGCTCTCCCCTGTGACGATCCGGTCATAGCTGTCCCTGACCTGAATGCGAAGATCCTTCTCCACAGAGGTCACAAAAAGAGACAGCCGGGACGACTGGTCCAGAAGCTCCTCCAGATAGGGATTGCTTTCCGGGTCAAAAAAAGCAGCATCCCGTTCAAAGGCGGAGAGATCCGTTCCAATCTGTCCCGGCGTGGGGACCGATTCCTCCTCCGTGGAAGAATCGGTCATTTTTGTCTGTTCCCCGGGCCTTCCGGTGGATTTTTGGTTCATCCAGACCACAAGGAGTCCCACCAAAAGCACCAGCGCCAGGGATGTGATCACTGCCATTTTCCGCAGTTTTGAATCCATATTGTTCCTCCGTCCGACCTCTCATCAGCGGATACATTCTGCGGTCCGCCGCTATCCGCAGGTCGCCTTGCCGCGCTCCGCAGATAGCCCCAAATTGATCCTTAGTAGCCCATGTAGCTGAGGTTCATATCCACATTACCGCTGATTCCGTTGATATTGCCGGTGGATTTGTACTGCCAGATGTCATATCTGCCGTCATAAGTGGGCTTGGAAGCATACTGGGCCAGCCAGATACGGAAGCTGCTCAGCTCACTTGTGTTGATCTTCTCACTCAGCCAGTTCTTATTTGCATAAATCCCGGCGGTATAGCCCGAGTTCTGAATGGTCTGGCAGAATGCCTTACATACACTTGTCCTTGTCTCCTTTGAGATCTTGTCAGCGCGTCCGCCACTGGCCTCCACATCCAGGAACACAGGATAGGTGATCTTGTAGTTCTTAATGCGTTCAAGCACATAGGAAGCCTCATAGACAGCTTCTCTCTCGCTGATTGCCTGAGTGAAGAAGTATACGCCCACCTTCAAGCCCGCATCGATAGCTCCCTTGATATTTGCCGCAAACTTCTCGTCCTCGCAAATGCTTCCGCTGGAAGAACCGCGGAAACCACAGCGGATGATCACAAAGTTCACACCGGAATTTTTCACCGCAGTCCAGTTGATGGAGCCGTTCCACTTGGAGACATCGATACCCAGCACTCCGTTGCCGTTCATCAGCACTCCGTCGGGGCCAAAGTTGTACTTAGCTCCCTGGATCACCTGCTCGCCGGTGACAAATTTTCCTTCCGCATTGAAATAATAGGTCTTTCCCTCGATGGTCTGCCAGCCGGTATATTTCACACCGCTCTGGACAAAAAACTTCACATTATCCACATAATAGTCGGCATAAACAGCTGCGCGATATTTATTGGTGGCCTCCTCCACAAAGAGCTGTCTGCCCTCATTGTCCAGGAGCGGAGTCACCTTATCATTCTTGGGATGGGGCTTCACGGTAACAGGACACTTAACAGTGACGGTTTCCTCTCCCTCCGTGTATTTCACTTGAATGAAGGCACTCTTCTTCTCCGTCAGTACCTGGGGTGCAAGAGTCAGCTTCACCTGTACGGTTCCGTCAGTGGTGCTGGCCACAAACTCCTTCTTGGCGATCTGGATCACGGTGACATCCGAGCTCTCCACCGTCAGCTTCATTTTGGCTTCGGTCAGCTCAGCAACCTTCAGACTGCTGTTCTTAACGGTCGTGGTCAAAACAATGGGCTTGTCCGTCACCTCCGAATAACAAAGAACCTCAGTCTTGTCAAAGGTCACTGCGAGAGGCTCCTTCTCCGTAACCGTTACATCAATGGTCTTGGTCACTTTGGTTTCAGCTGCAGTAGTGCCTTCGGGTCTGTCCGCAGCATTCTTATAATCCACGGTTACGGTGATCTTAGCCGTTCCCTTAGCCACGGAAATGATCGTGATCTTCCCGTTGGCATCAATGGCAACGGTTGCTACCGCTTTGTTGGAGGATTCCGCATTGAAATCCAGCTCCTTGCCGGAAGCGAAGCCCTTTACCGTAGCCTTGATCGTTGCGGTTTCAGCCGTTGTAGATGAGCCGTCCGCCGATTTCGTCACCAGAAGAGCAACCTTTTCCGCATCCAGATCCATACCGGTCTTTCCTGCAGGTACCGGGCTCGGGCTGGCGCTGGCGCTCGGACTGCTGCTGGGCGATGCACTGGGGCTGACAGAAGGGCTGCTGCCCGGCGTCGTGGTAGGGTTAGTCGGATTGCTGCTGGGCGACGCCACGGG
>CACXDS010000003.1 GCA_902766425.1 uncultured Lachnospiraceae bacterium | reverse complement strand
TTTCCTTAAAGCCCTTCCACAAATGCGGCATACTCCTGTTCATTTGCGGGCGGGATCAGTGTTCCGGCCTTGATCTGGTCACAGATTCCGATAGCCGAATCGTAGACCTCATCGGAATAATTCTCGTGATGCTCGGGAATCCCCACGGCCCCCTCCGTCATGCCAAAGCTTAAGACTCTCCCGCCGATGGCAAGTCCTCTGGCATAATCCTGGGATACTCTCTGGATTGCCACATCCACCTTCTTCATTCCGGAGGTGAGGATATGCTCCGGATCCAGTGATGCCTGATCCTTATCCACACCTATGACGAAATTGCCTGTTCGCCCTGCGGATGCAATAACTCCAAGTCCCGCTCCTCCGGCTGCCGCATAAATGATATCACATCCATTCTCATACATGGTATCTGCGATCTGTCCTCCCAGAGTATCATTCACAAAATCGCCCACATATTCCACGAAAACCTCGGTATTCAAATGCAGTACATGGTTTGCATATTGCACTCCGGCCTCATACCCGTATTGGAACTGATCTATGATCTCTCCCGGTGCTCCTCCCACAAAGCCGACCTTACCGGTCTTTGAGACACAGGCCGCAATATACCCCACCACGAAGGAGGGCTCCTGCGCCCGGAAAACCACTGAGGTCACATTGTCCGGTGCCTTCTCATAGGCATTGTCAATGATGGCAAAATTTACATCCGGATACTGCTCTGCCACGGTGAGAAGTGCATCGGCGCACTGATATCCCACCCCCCAGCAAAGAGTATAACCATTCTCAGCCAGTGCAGTCAGATTCGGAACAAATTCCTCTGCGGTGCTCGACTCCATATAATCAACCTTTGCACCTGTCTGTTCCTGATAGGCCACCAGCCCCTCCCAGGCACTCTGATTAAAGCCCTGATCCTTCACGCCGCCCACATCCGTGATCATTCCGACGCGGTACTGACGATTCGCAGCCTGCGCTCCTGCCTCTGCCAATTCCTTCTCCGCCGTCCACTCCTTTAAGAGCTTCGGCTCCGCTCCGGAATCTCCACATCCCCCGCAGCCCATCAGGGCAAATCCGATTGCAACCATCCATATCCATGTCTGAAACCTGTTTTTCGTCCACATTTCCCATCCCTACTTCCGGTTCTTCTGATTCTTTCCGAACACATTTACCCGGATATGTCCATCCTTGAGGGCATACAGCCAGAGCCTGTCATGCACCCTCATCTCCTCCTTCGGGAGAAGTGCGCTGCCCGGCATCACAGCAGAGGCAAAATATACTCTTCCCTCGATCAGGATCTCCGACATGGTGTTATATCTCCGGAAAATATCCAGCGCATCCCGCACATACATGTCATGAGTGATGGTCAAAAGCTCGTCCGCAGGTCTTTTCCAGTAGGGCTGTATCTCCGGCTGCGGCTTTCCGGCAGCCCATGCGCCCTCGAAATCCCCCAGAATCTCCTTTAGCATCTCCAAGGCATTGGTGGCATTCATCAGATAAATGTCTATGCTGTCAATCTCTCTTGTGATCCTCACGCTTCTCTGTTTCAGGATATCACCGCTGTCCAGGGCGTTACTCAGCTTATGCATGGTGACGCCGGTCTCGGGAAGCCCTCTTTCCATGGCACATTCAATGGGATAATAGCTCCGGCCCTGTGGCAAAAGGGAACTATGGGTATTGATCCCCCTGAATTCTGTCAGATCCTCCGGTATATCGATCTTCTTATCATACTCTGCGATAAAGAACAGCTCACACCCTTCCTCCTGGAAATACTTCCGGATCCGTTCTCTGTCGATTGCCTCATAGTGCACCGGGATCCTGAGGCCCTTCGCCCTGCCCACGATATTATTCTCGTTAAAATAATCCTCATCATTGTGGTAGGTGTAAAGAGCCATGACCTCATGCTCAGCCACCAGATACTCAAAGCACGACAAAAATACATCTGAACCAAAATATACAATCTTCATTTTGTTGTCCTACCCGTCCTATTTTACCTTATGAAATATATAATACTCACGCCTGCTGCTCCTGCAATGACTTTTTTCCGTTCCCCTTCATGATCATGGCATAAACTGCCGTAAATCCAAGCATGATCCCGCCAAAGATCGTCAGCCCCAGCCGATCCCCGAAAGAGAGCAAAACACCGTATGCCAAGGGGCCAGCCGTGGAACCTATGCTTTCAAATACAGTATAAACCTCCATGGATTTTGCCTCGCCGTATTTCACCACCTGTGGCAGGGATCCAAAGAAGGTGTACATACACCCGTAGGAGAAGGAGGTCACAAAGGACAGCACCACCATTCCAAAAAATACCGTGCCGATATCGGGCCGGATCACATAGAGCAGCATGGCCGCCGCCATGAGGGAGCTTGCCAGATAAACGCTCCTTAAGGTGCCCAGTCGTTTCATCAGGAAGTTTGTCACCACCGGGCCAACATACAAAAATACCAGTCCGCACAAGAGATAGAATCGGCTGATGCTGACCTCGCTCACATTGTTTTCGCCCGCAGCCAGAGGCAGGAAGTATTCCCTGTAAGCCAGGGACATCATAAACGGCAGCAGGATCAGCAGGAAATACCCCATGATGGGCGCATTCCACAGAAACGCTCCGATGCCGCTTTCTGCTTTGCCTCTTTTCCCTTTCTCCTTAGAAACAACCGGGCTCCCTTCTCCGCCACCAGCCATATCCTTCGACTGAAGTACCGCAGCTTTTGCTCTTTTCTCCGAGTCCTCCAATGCCTTGACCCTAGCCTCCGCCTTCTTGGCGGAAAGAGTTACCAGAAATGCTGCTGCAAGCAGGATCGCCCCCACCAGATACACCAGGCGCCAGCCGCCGATGGTGAGAAATACAGATGAGAGACCGGCACCGATAGTAACGCCCGAAAGGCTTCCCGCCGAAATCGCCGTAAATGCCTTAGCGGAGCTGTCCTCCGTTTTCCCCTTTGCCGCGACTGCGTAACAGTTCACATAAACCGTTCCCATGCCCGCTCCGATCATCATCTTACCGGCCAATACACCGAAATAGGAGCCTGTAAGTACACAGCAAAGACACCCTGCTCCCTGCACAAGAAACCCATATCCCATCACCTTAGCAGGACCATGCTTCTCCCCCGCAGATCCCATAAAGCTGGAGAAAAGTGCCAGCATGAGAAGCTGCGCGGATAGTGGCAGTGCGATGGCCACGGAATCCGGGATGGGGAGCTGTCCCCGATAAAGCTCAGCGCACAGAATCGCCACAAAGGCATCCTGTATGGAATCCGCTGCATTTGTAAAGAAGATCAGCCCCCTGAGGGGAATCAGATTCGTGAGATCCAACTGTTCGTCAGTGGTGAGCTTGCGTTTTTTCTCCAAGAAGGACAGCAGAAGCACTCCCTCCAGGATCAGCATCAGCACCACTGCCGTTGTACAAAAAACATTAAAAATCGTATTGCGGATAGCAGTGTTTTTGTCTCTGTTGCGAAGGCCCATGTCCATGCGCACCTCTAAGAGCGCAGCGACTTCTCCCTCCTTTGTCTCTATGGGCGTCAGCAGGCTGATCCAGGTTCCTTCGGCGTCCCTTGTGCTGAGTGCATAAGAATTTCCGGTCTCAAAAACCTGCCTGTAATAGCTGTCTCCCGCAAGATCAAACCTTTCCCAACACATCACATCGTCGTTGTAATTCAGACAATAACGGATCTCATTGTCAACCATCGTATAAATGGTATAACGATAGTACTTACCTTCGGCCGCCGCACTCTCGATCATTCCGTCCAAAGGCTGACGGAGGGTTTTGTAGGCCGAGGTCCCGTAAAAGGTCTCCCCCTCCATTCGAAGAATGGCTTCCGCATCCGTCTGCTGAGCCATCAGATCGGCAAAAAGCTTCATATTATCGATCAATGTATCCTCTTCCTTGCCAAACAGCTCATCCATCAGGGAATAAGCCACAAAGCAGGATACCACCGCCACTGCCAGAACAACAATAGAGACACGGATCGCATTTTCATTTTGCCAGACACTCTTTAACAGGACAAAGATTCTGGCCACCGTCCAAAGCAGTCCAAAAACCGCCAATCCAAAAACAACCCATAGAATCACCGTCACATAGAAATATCTATAGTTAGCGCCTTCGATATGGCGGATTCCCTGCTCCGTCACAGTATAAAATCCGTTGGAGCTGCCAACCAGAACTGCTTTTCCGTCCGAAGAGACCTCCAGTGAAACCGGCTTTCCCTCCACCTGCAATAGCTCGCTGATCACGCCTCCCGATAAATCCTCAGCCTCCTGTGCCTTCTCGCCGGGAGCCTGAACTTGCGCCACCCTGTCATACACACACACCTGATTTTCATATAAATCTGCAAAATAAACTCTGTGATCGCGGATGACAACCCGGTTCGGCATCAGATGCTCTCTCTCCGTCGGCATCGTGACCCAAGTATTCTTCATGGGGTCGAAAATCCTGATATAACCCCTTTTCACCGCAATAGCCACTTCTCCGCTTCCCAGATCGATGCTGGCGTCATTGAGCTCATCGCCGCAATAATAGCGCTCCAGCAACGCCGGCTCACTGTCTCCCTCCTCGATGCGGTAGAGCTCCAGACCATAATCAACCTTCAATAAAAAATAGATTCCGCCCTCCCAGACCTGAAATTCCAGAATCTCATTTTCGCTCCCCGCAGCCCCCTTTGACAAATCGTATTCCTGCTCAAAGAGTATTTTCTGCTCGCTTCCTTTCAGGGAAAGAAGCCTTTTTTTAACCTTGCTCTGATCCTCCTCGTCATATTCCGTATCTGCGATATAGAGGTTTTCCCCATCCTTTAAAACCAACTCCGCATAATAAAAGCGATCCTCATCCTCGCCCTTCAGTCTCTTTTGAAGACGATTTCTCTCATCCAAAATCTCGATCACCGATTTTCCCTGATCCACCAGAATCACACTTCCGTCCGTCCCGGAAGCAACCTGGGCAACAGAGGAAAAATCATAGTGATATCTCATGGCGAGATAATCCCGGGCAAAAAACAAGATACTCATTGTAAAAACTGCAATCAGCACCGGGATTACTCTCAGCGCTACACTTGTGGAGGACTTCCTTTTTTGAACCTTATTCACAACCCTTTCTCCGATATCGTATTTTCTTAGCAACTGCCCCTATAAAGAGTCCCTTGCGGATGACCTACAGGGACTCCTTTGCTGGCCCCCATAAAATCACCTGCCTCACAGGAGCTTGACTGCCAGCATGGTCAGGTCATCAAACTGCGGTGCGTCACCCACAAATTCGTCCACACCCTTCTTCATATTCCGGAGGAGCTCTTCGGGACTGGCCTTTTGAGACCGGTTCAAAACCTCAAGCATCCGGTCTGTGCCGAAGAGCTCATCCTGAGCGTTGGTCGCTTCGGCCACGCCGTCCGTATAGACAAAGAGCGTCGAGCCCTTCTCCAGAGTAAACTCATAATTCTTGTACTTTAAGCCCTCCATGCCTCCCACAACAAAGCCATGCTTATCCTTAAACAGCTCAAACCTCCCGTCAGAACCCTGCAGGATCGGATACTCATGACCGGCGTTGGCTGCGATCACCTTACCTGTGGAGATTGTCAGAATGCCAAACCACACTGTGACAAACATGTCCTCTTCATTGTTTTTGCAGATCTGAGCGTTAACCGCCTCCAGTACCTCTGCGGGACTTCCGCCCATGGTCGCATAATTCCCCACCAGAATCTTTGACATCATCATGAACAAAGCTGCCGGAACTCCCTTGCCGGATACATCCGCTATGACAAGACCAAGGTGATCGTCATCCAGCATAAAGAAGTCATAGAAGTCACCGCCCACCTCCTTGGCCGGCGTCATGGATGCATATATGTCAAATTCATCATGCTCCGGAAAGGCCGGGAAAATATTCGGCAGCATATTGGCCTGGATCTTGGTGGCAAGCTCCAGCTCCGTACCGATCCTCTCCTTCTCCGCTGTCACTGCCGCCAGATTGTTGATATAATTGTCCAGCTCCTTCGTCATGACGCCAAAGGCATCCGCGATGGATTCGATCTCATCACCGGTGTGCACATCCACTTTGAAATCCTTCAGATTTGTCATATTCTCGGATACCAGATCGGAAACAGCCTCGTGGAGCTTCCTGAGGGGCTTCACCAGACTCTCTCTCATAAAGACATAATAAATGTACTGACAGATTATCAGCACTCCCACAATGATCGCCAGAATTATCAAAATAAAATTCCGGATCCGGGCGTTGATCTTATCCATGGAAATATCCACAGAGGATAGTGCCGCAGGCTGGCCCTTACTGTCCAGGATCGCCACATAGGCGGAGGCAAGATAGCCATATTCCTTTGAATTCGTGATCAGAATATTGTTCTCCGCATCGGCGCGAAAGGCATCCTGCATGACCTGTCTTCCATTGTCATAATAGACATCCGTATCTCCCAGATCACAGACGCCCTCCTCCCCCTCTTCTCCTGCATCCCAGATGTAATACTGCTCCTCGTCATAGGGGATCACCACATAAAAGTAATCAAACCCCTGCACTTTTTTCATGTTAAGCAGCATCTGGCGCACTTCTTCGTAATAGGCATCCTTTTCTCCGGTCTCCCGGTATCTGGCGATGCTGTCACCGTCAATGAGGGACGCAGCGATGGTTGCCTGATTAAAGGCCTTCTGTGCGAAATCCTCCTCCATCTGTTTTCGGTAGATCCTGGAAATAGCCGGGATCAGAACCAGCGCAGTGATCAGAGAAACTGCGCACATTGCCCAAATATGCTTGTTTCGAATACTTTTGTACTTTTTCATTTTGCTCTCCACAGTTTATTATTCTACATTTTAGATTTTCTCACACCCTGCACCCCTACCCCGGCGGCAGAGATTCCGAGCTTGGCGATCACATAAGCCACGGGGGGAAGCTTTAAGAAAAATCCGATATTGACAGGAAACACCGGAACCATTTTCAAGAAGAAATTCACCATGGCAAATCCGCCGATCACCGCCGTCAAAACCACGACGACAACGCGCTCCGACTTTACAGCCAACCAGGCTATGATCGCTGCGATCAGCACTGCGGCGATTCTGGTTGCAATGGGCTCCAGGAGCTTTGGCACCTCCACATGCTGCAGAAGGATCGGCGTTAATAAACCCGCCAGGTTTGTCTGCGCAAAATGATACGCCGCTATATAAATCCCCACATGCACCAATGTCCCCGCCAGCACAGCCAGCAGGATACCCGCAATGGCCTGCCCGATCAGCTGCTGCTCGCTGGTAAGCTCCATCCCTGCCAGCAGGACATGTGATCTACTGTAACCGATGTAAAAGCCCAAAACAATCAATGCCAGCTTATACAGCCGATACCCCTCAAAGCAGATAATGGCCGCCGCCAGCATTAAGGCGACATAAAACAGTGCATTGGAAAACTCCAGATTTGCCAACTGCTTCATAAAGCTGTCCGCAGCTGAAGTCATATTATCTGCGATCTCCTGTCCTGTCGTACTTACCAGTATCATCCCTGTCCCTCCCCGTCATCCTTTTTTCTCTCCGGAAACCGGATGGTTACGGTTGTCCCTTCTCCTATAGCACTCTCCACGCTTACGCTCCCGGAAAGCAGATTCTGAAATCTGTCTGTCACATTCTTTATGCCCACATGCGTCGCTCCGTCAAAATCTACGGAGTTCACATCAAAGCCCATGCCGTCATCCTTCACCGTGATGATAATATTGCCATCCCTTTTCTCCGTTCCTATGGTCACCGTTCCCTTTTTCCCCGTCATGCTGATGCCATGCCGGACAGCGTTTTCCACAATGGTCTGGATGGCCAGGGGCGGCACTTCAAAATCTGTCACGGTAAGCTCCTTTGCTACCTGTATCCTGTCCTGAAAGCGCTGCATTTCCAGATAGAGATAATTGTCCACCGACTCCATCTCCTTCTCAAAGGAAACCAGCGTCCGGTCGTTGATCTGCTTAATATTCTCCCGCAGGTATGTGGAAAAATGATCGATCATTTCAACGGCCTTCTCACTGTCCTCATAACAAAGGCTTCGGATCACTGCCAGATTGCTGTTTATAAAATGCGGCCGGATCTGCGACATCAGGAGATTGCTCCTGCTCCGTTCCGCCTTCAGCTTTTCCGCATCCAGCGCCTCCTGTACCTCCCGATGCCGGATGGCGGTGAGATAATAATAATAGACCAGCACCTCCAGCGCCACCACCCCCGGAATGATCCTTGGGGAAACATATCCGTTCCTGACCATGGCAATGGAGATCAGGCAGCTGAATGCCATATAGGCCACGATCATTCCGAAGGCCATTTTACCACCCTGCAGAGCCTTCATAGAGGTGACCGCCAGGATAACGATATAGGTTCCTTCCACAAAAAACGGCACCCAATACAAGGGACCTCCGTAATAGCTGTGATCAGACCTGTAGCCATAGATCAGCGCTGTTCTCTCCGAAAGATCCAGCAGTGCAATGAGCGTTGTCAGGACCTGGGGGATTGCCAGAAGCACTCTGTGCTTTTTCTCCGCCAGATACAGGATCAACAGTGCGATCAGCGGATATCCCGTATATATGATTGCCGATTTGACATATAAAAAGTGATAGCTCCTGTCATGCAGATTACACCATTTTTCGAGAAATTCACCAATGGATAAAACAACTGTCAGTGCAACCACGATGCTGATCAGCACAAGGCTTTCCTCCTTAATCTGCACTTTTCGGTTGGAGATCATCATGACCACCAACGCAGTAACGATCACAAGCGTCAGATAGGAGTCCTGCACATATTCCCATAACATTGTCACCATGCTTCATATCCTTTTAGATACATTATCAGACCATATTCCATAACCCCTGATTCATCCTATCACAGAGAGTTCAAAAATTCAAACAAGTCAAAATTTTACGGTCCCTATATCACCGGATCGGCAACCTTAGAAGGTGCCTTTTTGAATTCCACCTTTCCGACAGTGTTCTTATGCAATCCTTCTATCTCCTGCTCGTAATTTTGATGTACACTCTTGCTCATGCCCTCCACAAAGTCCATCCGCACCTCCTCCGGAGCCATCCTGCTAAGCTGTTTCAGCTTATTGGGATCCGACTGGACTTTCTCGGCCCACTCCTTAAATTCCGGGCTGTTGCCGATCTTCCGGACATTCTTCCTCACCTCCGGATCAATCGCCTTCGGCTGCAGCTTTCCCTGTTCCAGCCCCTTTTGTATACTGGCGATGGCGATCACCTCCGCTGCCTGAAGCTCCCAAGTGTTCAGACCGAAAACAGTGGCATCCACGGTAGGATCATGAAGCATCTTCCTGCTCATCTCGTGGAACCTTTTGATCTGCTTGTCATATTTTCGCAGCAGAGAAGCTACCTGTTGCTTCTCCGGATTCTTATTTATTGGTTTTTTTTCCTGAACCGGAATCTGCCCCGGTGCTACCTCTCCTTCTCTTCCTGCCTTAGGCACCATATCTTCCCTCCACAACCTCCTCGCCCTGATGTAACCCCTGGTCAATCTTTCTCATTTTTGCCGCTGCTGAGCAAGGCCAGCTTTGTTATGTCCTGTATTATGATGTAGGTATCATAAAATCTTGCGCCTTTGGTACTGTAATCCTATTATAGCATGTGAATGCCACAAATCTGCCACATTTCCTGCGGATTTCTCATTGACCCGCCTACGCTTTTTCAAAAGAGACACGCTTGGCCTCCGCCCAGTCATACTGCTCCATGTAGCTTTCCAATTCATTTTGGGTAAAGGTACGCTTGCCATCCAGATAATCATAATAATCGCAGTCGATCAACTCCCGGTTGATCCGATATCCGGTGCTTTTATTATTGATCACCACATTCTCTATGCCCCGTTCCTTCAGTGCTATTCTGATATCACTGATGATATTTCTCACATAACGCTTCTTGGAATCGGTGTCCTCCTCCTCCGACCAGAGCAGATAGCGGAACTCATCCTCCGATACCTCGCCCCCCCGCTTGTCGATCATGTAAGCCATGACCTCCCTGCATTGAGAACGCTTAAAGGTTACCGAGCTTCCGTCCACCATGACATCAAACCTTCCAAAACAGCGAACCTCCAGCCTTGGAACGGGAAACCGAAGATTCTCATAGGCCTTGCGCAGCCTTTCCTCGTTGACCGGCTTTACAATAAAATCGGTTGCATAGGTAGCATACGCCTCCAGTGCATATTTTTCATGCCCCGTGACAAAAACCACATTCGTCTTCGGTGAAATCTCCCGAATCCTCTTTGCCACCTCGACGCCTCCGATAAAGGGCATTTCTATGTCCAAAAGTGCGATCTGCACCTTCTGCTCCCTTATGATCTCCAATACCTGATCCGTGTTCTCTGCGAAGAAAAACTCCGTTCCTTCCCCAAAGACCTTTGCCGCCGTCCTGTGAATATCCTTCCGGATCAGCGGCTCATCATCCGCTATGATACACCTCATATTGCCAAAGTCCTTTCCACCATCCTATTCCGTGGGTCAATATGGACGCTTCGTTTATCAGGATGCATAGGCCGATCACCGCCTTTGCAGATTATGACTGCTGCCCCTCCGAGTTCATATTGTTCGTTCTGACATTTTGCCGCTGCGGCGTCATCTGTGGCTTCAGCTGCCTCTTCGCCTGAGCCTTCTGCACCATACGGTTATTAAACTCCCTTGCATATCTTGCGGCTACCTTGGGATTGTTGGCCAGATTTCTGCAGTTGGTCGGAGTGAGGGTGATGTCCGGAAAGGCCTGCCGGAACTCCTTGGAGTTAGCGATTGATTTCACCGCACCTGCAAACTGCCGTCCCCCCTTCGAAATAGCTCTCTTTAAGGGGTCGTTCCCGGGCTGCTTTAGCAAATCCTCCAGCACCAGAGCTGCAATCGCTTTGCGTGCATTCCGCCGATCCATCTCTGACAGCCTTCTGTGGTTTCCGAGCTGGGAGAGCTGTCTGGTGGCTGCCATGGAGGCCTGGGACATGTTGCGCTCCAGAGCCTGCTGGGACTTAGCTCCAAGCTGCAGATTTTTCTTTCTCTCCTCTAACTGCTGCTTTCTCTGTTCCAGCTCCTGCTGTCTGAGCTTCTTCTCGGCAAGTTCAATCCTTTGGATACGGATCCGCAGGTTCTTCCTGGCCTGCTCCATTGTTTCCACCCGTTTTTTTGTCTTAGGATTCTTATCCAGATTTTTATTCTTTTTCTTCGTCAGGTATTTATCGATTTCTTTGATGTTCGCCTCCAGCGCCTTCTTCTCCTCTGCGCGCTCCTGTGGCGTGGCAAGCCCTTTTTCCTCCCTGTTCTTATACTCCCCCCAACGGTTCATCGACCTATTGTAAGACTTCATGGCATCGGAATATTCCTTACTGCCAAAATAAACCCTGCGATCTGCATTCCGAAGCTTACCGGAGGTTTCACGGGCCTGATCCTCCACCTGCTGATTGGAAATCCCCTCCACTTCCCTCAGCATCTCATCCCTGCGGGCCTCAAATTTCCGCTGTTGGGATTTGGCATGATCCTTGATCTTCTGCATGGTGCGCAAACGCTTCTGTGTCTTCGGACCAAGCTCCATACCTGCTTTATTCTCGATATAAGTGTCGACGGCCTTTTCCATCTTCTGGTTGAGTTCAACCATATCCCGGAGTTCCTCCGGAGACATCTTATAGTTTGGCCCCTTTTGGGCAATTTCCTTCCACTTTTGCTCCTGTTGCCCAAGCAGCTCCTTTACTTCCTTGAACTCCTTGCTTCCGCCGAACACACCCGCTTCCGCTGCCTCCATCTGCGCCATCAGATATCCGGTATTTGTGGCCAGCTCGTTATGACTTTTTTCGGGCTCCTGCTTTGCCAGCTTTTTATCCCACTCCTCCAGCATTCGGGTCTGAGCTTCCAGATTTTCCTTTACCCGGGACATGGCGGTAATACGCTTTTGGGTCTTTGGACCCGGATTTTCCGCATCAGCCTTTTTCAGGAGATACGCATCCACCGACTTCTGCGTGCGCTCGACAGTGGCGCGCAGAGACTCGATCTCGCCGGGCGTCGGAAGGTCCTCGGCTCCTCTTCCGTCCATGGTCTTCGACCAAAGCTCATTCAGCTTCTCATATTCATTCTGGGCACTCTGGAATTCCTTACTGCCCATGTGTACATCGGTCTGCGCAGCCTCCAGCTCCAGAGAGAGCTCCCCCCTTTGCTTCTCCATCTCCTCCCTGCTTGGCAGAGGCTCCTCCAGCCCCCTCTCCACCAGCTGGGCGCCAACTGCATCCATCTGCTCCTCCATTTTCCTTTTGGCGCTCCGCATGGCTTCCACGCGATAGGAGGATGTGGCAGAGAGGTGCCCCTTTCTGACCGACTCCTGATTCTTCTTTTGCAGGTAAACATCCATGTAATTCGCTGCTTCTTCCATTTGCTGCCTTACCTGCTGCAGCTCATAATCAGACATTTTGTAGTCGGCGCCCTTTTCCTTTAGTTGCTTCAGGGTTTCTGCCACCTTTTTGCAGAACTCCGTAGCATTTTTGTACTCCGTGCTGCCAAAAGGAACCCCGATTTCCTCGTTCTCAAGCCATTCGACGGCACTCTGCATTTCTGTGTATGATTTTTCGTAATCCATAGGCATCTGTCCTCTGAAAACTACCTTTTCTTTTTATGCTTATTCTTGCTACCGTATCCGTTATTTTTTCTGTTGTTGCT
>CACXDS010000002.1 GCA_902766425.1 uncultured Lachnospiraceae bacterium | reverse complement strand
TATTGGAAGTCCTTCTGAGCTCTTTCAAAAAATCAAATCCATTCCCGTCCGGCAGATTGACATCCAATATGATCAGATCCGCCTTCTCACTTGCCTTAAAATCCCCCAGCCGAAAGCATTGATGAAACCTGAGATCATCCCGCCTGAGTGCCAGGGCAATTCCATGATTCAGTGCGGCGTCATCCTCTATGATCACAATATCCTTCATGCTTAAAACCCCTCATCATACATTTTTCACCGACAGCTTCTGATACCCATGGTTTGCTGTGATCATTTATTCTGCTGCTTCAGAAAACCTACGAAAGCACACAAAAAGTATGATCAAAAACCACAAGTCCGCGTCCGGATGAAGTCGACTCGTCACATCCCTCCTATGACCAGAGTATCCTTCTTAAGTCCATTTTTAACCTTGTCCGCCAGCTGCTGCACAGATTTCTCATCCACCTCAAGATTCTTTCGAAGTCCTGTCATTTTTTTGATGGCCCCTCCGTTTTTCAGCTCGCCGACAAGCTCCTTTGCAGTCAGCTTCGGCTTTTTGAAATACTCCTGCATGACATTCTTGAATTCCTTGCTGGTTGTAATGCTCTGCTTTACTATATTGGTCCCCATATTTTGGAAGCCGTTCCGACGGATCTCCACTGAGGAGGTGGCAATGGCTGACATCATGATCGTTGCCGCATAACCGCTGACCTTTTCCTTCTCCTTATCCGTCAGAGGTCTTCCCTGATTCATCAGCCTCCCGAGCTTCTGTTCCGCAGCGGAAGCCTCCGCCTCCGCAGCCTTTGTACGCAGTCTGTTAAGGCTATGATCCGTTTTCAACTCTTTGTTCATTGCCTTCTTGACGCGGAGCAGCTCCTCCTTGGCCATTTTTTCAAATTCCCCGGCTCCCTCCAGCCTCTCCTTGCCGGCGCCCGTTTTGGCATCTGCTCTGCGCTCCTGGTACTGCCTGCTGGTATAAGCCACTTCATCCAGGGCATTCAGATATTTGGGAAGCAGCTTGGAATCCATGGGGTAACCGATGCGGGATCTGATCTCCTGCATTCTTTCCGCAGCTGTCCGAAGCCTTTCATGCAGTTCGGATTCCCTTCCCATAAATACCGAGCTGCGCTCCGAATTGAATTTCTCTGCAGCCCTCTCGTACTCCCAGTCCGGCTCGGGAGCGGTGTTTTTCGTCTTTACCCCCATAAAGCCGGTATTCAACTCCTCCCGGGTCAAAGGATCCGGCTCCTCTTCTAAGCCGGGAGCATTGTTGCTGTCCAGCTCTTGCTCCTTGAATTCCCGGATCTCCTGAAGCCTCTCCTTCCCCTTATCGCTGATGGTAAGTCCCTTGGTCTCGACATAGGCGGGCTCCAGTCCCTGCTCGATCAGCCTATCCCGCTTTCTGCAATCCCGGTAGGTCATTTGAAAGCCCTCTGTGTTTTTCTTGTTGAGATAGCCCTTCGTATATCCCTGTCTGACCTGCTCCTGTATCTCATCCAGCAGCTCTTTACGCTGCTGCGCGCTTCTGACAGGCGTAGTCTGCAGTTTTTCCCACAGGGAATCCATCTCTTCCAGCCACCGTTTGTGAGCGACTCCCCTATACACAGGCTCATTCAATTTCTGATACTCCTTTAAGTGGAGTATTGTTGGATGCTCTGCTTCACTGTGAGCCCCCTTCCGGAGCAGATTAAACGATGCGAGAGTACCCAGATCGTCTATGTGCCATCCCTGCTCCAGCCCGGCCTTATAGGCTTCCGCACTGGCTTTTACGATAATAGTTCCCCTGACACTTTCCTGATGCAGATGAAACGGCTCATTCAATTTATCCGTGATCTGCATATCCCAGAGCTGTTGATTCTTTTCCGGGTCCTCCAGGGTATCATACATGGTCTGAAGATAAGAATCCAGCTGAGACACCTGATCATAGAGTCTCCTTCTGTACAGCTCCTCCCTGTGCGGATCTATGGGGGTCTTTTCCTTCTCCTTCCAGTAATCCGTAAGAGCTTCCTCCACCGCATCCTCAGCGATAATGGCATCATAAACAGGGAAATCATTTCCGGAGCACTCGGCCACCTTTGCGGTAATACTCTTTTCATAGCCCAGATCCATCACAGGGCCAAAGGCCTGCCCGCCATAACCAAAGGGAGTCTTCATCGAAACATAATCTGTGGAAAAGCCATCCGCTGCCCGCCGGAGACGATTGGGCCCCATGGCCTTCAGCGCTTTTCGGGTCTTTTCCCTGATCTGCTCATAATCTTCCGGTGAAGCATCCTGCTCTATCTTCTTATGACGCTCCTGAAAACAGTTCAGCTTATACTCCAGCTTACCTAAATGCTGCTCATAATTCCTTCTTCTCTCCTCTGCCCTTTGAACATTCTCCCTTGCCTCGGCCAGCTCCTTCTCCGCCTTCTCCAGGGCTTCACGGGCACTGGAAAGTTCCATCTCCTTCTGTCTCTTATTTCCTCCCGCACTGAAGGGATTAAAGACAAGGGGAGTTTCTCCGTCAGGAAGCTTTTTTATCTCCTCTTCCAGCTTCTGCGTCCTGTCGGCCAGCTCGTTACGCTTCTTCTCAGCAGCCTCAAGTGCCTCCGCCGTCCTTACCTGCTCTTGGCGTACTGCCTCCCCCTCATCCTTCTCATAGTATTCCTTCTCTGCTTTCGTTCTGTTTAATGACTCCGCCACCAAGTCAATCCGCCGCATCAGATCATTGGCATACAGGCGCATCTCTTCATTGCTGTTTAACCTGTCCTCATTGATCTGGTCGCATCTGTCGGCGTTCTGCCGGAGAGCATCCCTGAATCGCTCCAAATATTTTGGATTCGCCACCTGATAAATCTTTCGATCAATGCCATAGTTCTGAAAAACGACTGTGAGAATACTGGGCTCAATTTTATCCTCCGGTACATAAAGCTTTGAGGCGGCAGTATCCTCCTCAAATATATTCAGCTCCTTGTAGGTGGGGGAGTTCAATTCTTTTTGCACAGCTTCATCCGTCGGAAGAGAAGTAATGATGGAATGAATATTGGCCAGGGGATTAAAATAGGACGCCTTCAGCTGCTCATCCGTCAGATCTGCAGGCTCCGGCAGCTCTCTTGCCTTTGGATCGAAGCTGCCAATGGCAGCTCCCTCCCCATCGACTACAAGCTCGCCCTTATCATTCCTTACGATGGTGTGACAGGTCACCTGCTCCGCATCGCTGGCCAGAGCCCGGGCAGCCTCCATTCGCATGTAGCTGTGCCTCTCCTCATCAGAGAGCTCTGCAAAAGCCCTTTCCTCCCCGAAGATCGGATCCTCATTGTACCTCTCCTCGCAGTGCTCCGCCAAGGCTTTCCCGTTCACCTTGATCATATCATAAATATTCTTTCCGGCATGAGTCATATTGACGGTAACCGCATACAGGCTGTAGCCGGGAGTAAATATCTGATGAAAGGTAAGCTCCGCTGCTTTTCTCTGCTCAGGAGTCATTTCAGCCAGCAGAAGGGAGCCGCCCTTCTCTGTCCGGAACCTCTGCTTTATCTCCTCCAAAGCCTTCTGAGACAGATTCACATCCAACTCACCCTTCACCTCGCCGGATATCATATCGGGGTAATAGCTATTCTTCAGGAAATCAAAATCCGCCTGCATCTGCTGCTCGATCCGCTCCGGAAGAGGCGTCCCCTTCTCCAAAAAGGCTTCTACCGCCTGCCGATCCCCGGGTGCCAATCCGCCAAGGCCCTTTGCTCCAAACGGCGATGCAAGAAGTGCGTTCACTGCGGCAAACTCTGGCAATCTTTGATCGAACTCAAGCAGAGTTTTTCCCCTGTATGCATCCTGATTTTTACTGGCATACCACCGAAGCTCCGCCGCCATAACTCCCCCAGAATAGACATAACGCTCATCCTTCGTTGTGCCCATTTCTTCCAGATATCCCTTGCAGTTTTGCAGCGTAACGACATTTGCCCAAAAATGCTGCTGGGCTTCTTCGGAGCCGAAGCCCTTGAGATATCCCTCATTCAACTCAGGCTTACGGAATTTCTCCATCTGCCCCTGGATCACCTGTACAAAATCCGTTCCGATCTTGGTGAGGAGGACCATTTCGTCCTTTATCCCCTCCCAGTTCTCCGGGTTTCCGAGATCCACATCCGGCATCCGGTATTGGCTTATCACCTTGTCCGCATCCCGGTAGAGCTCTCCCCAGGCGGTAGCATTCTCAGGCAAATACATGATTTTCCCGTTTTCCTTTTTTGAAATGGGATGATCCTTTACAAATTGCTCAAACTCCTTCAGGTAAGCCGCCTTGTCATGTCCCTCCAGCTTCCCCCTCTCAAACTTTGGGATATCCTTAAAGGCCACCCCGTGCTTAGCCATCACAAAAAGGTCAAAGATACAGTCGTTGGAATGTGGCCTGGAGTCCTTGATCCCGGCAGCTTCCAGGAGCTTTCGATCCATATTCTCCATACTCGCCGTCTGCGCCGATGTAAAGGCTGACTTCTCCTGATCCATCGTCCGCATGCGAAATCTCTCAGCGTCCTTCCTGATCAGCATGCGCTCATAGGGCTTTGTATAGTTCTTTTCATAAGTGGAAAGCATTTCCTTAAAAAGGGCCTCCTGCTTTTTCTGTACAAGCCCTTCCCCCTCTGATCGAATCCATTCCCTAATTCCTCTTACAGAGAGCTCCTCCCCGTTTCTTCTGTTTACTTCGCGGATCCCTTGGAGCTCCTCCGGGGAAATATCGCCCCTCAGATACTCTGCCTCCCCCTGCCTCATCCATCTCAGCGTCTGCCCCTTGATCAGATTTCCCTGAATTTCCGTAAGCTCCTTCCCCTGCATCTGCAGATGAGCCAAAGCCTTTGTGCCCGGCTCCGCCTCATAATCCTCCAGATAGCCCTTGATCTGCTCCGGCTCCGTATATCCTATGAGACTGGCATATTCCTCCATGGTGGTATTCTCGTCCAGTCCAAGCTCCTCAGCGAGCTTTTTTCCCAGGGAAGGTACATCCAAGAAATCAGAACTAATTTTTTGCGACAGATCATTCAGAACAGACAGCCTTGCACCGCTCTGAGAGGCATTCCTTGCAAGCCAGTATGCAGCCTTTTCACGATTTTGGACAGTCTCCGGAATATCCTTTAAGAGCCTTTGACTCTCCTGATACATTTCCCTGTTATTTTTAGTGATCAGCTTACCGAGGCTCTCATATACCTGTATCCGCGTCTCCTCATTGCCTTCCACAACATAATCCCGGATAAACTTTTCCAAATTCTTTTCATGAGCGTCAGCCTCTTCTTGGGATACCTTATCTCCCAGACCCTCCACCGCAGTGTAATGGTTTGCGTTCTCCACAAGAAAGCTCAGCTTGTCTTCGATCGTAGTATAGTATTCGTACATATCCTGCAAGCGCTGTGCCTTTTCTTTGTTATTCAGATCCGCCATCATACCCCTCCTTGACTCCATGCTGATGAACTGCTGATACGATCTCAGTCCATACCCCTATGTGCCTCCGATCTTTCCCTTCTGCCTTCCCCGTATGTTATGCATCCTGCTTTGCTGATATCTTTGTACGCCATGCATCCTGCTTTACTGATATCTTTGTATGCCATGCATCCTACATTGCTGATATCTTTATTATATACTGCGGCTGCCACAAATCTGCCACAGTCTTTTTCCTTCTTTTATCTTCCCAAAAATACATGCTCCTTTCGGGCTTGAAATCAGCCAAACACCCCCCGGAGCAGCATCAGTTGAATCTTCAGATAGTAGATGAAATGCTTCCCTTTAAATCGCACCTTGTGCTTTTTTCCCTCCGGCGAGGAGCATAGCTTCAGTCCGTCCAGAAGCCCCTTGAGATAAAGACCGCCCATCCCTTTCTTTACAAAGAACAAAAACTTGATCAGAAATCCCGCCATCAAAAAAGGAAAATTCAGGATCAGCTGAAGAAGAGGCATATTTTTATAAATCACATAGACATTGTTTGCCGCCGCCCTTCTGGTCTTCCATGCGTTATATCGAGAGCCTGTGGAGGCACTTCCGTAGTGGATCACTCTTGCTCTCGGCTCATAGATGTTCACATAACCGTGAATCCCTGCCCGGTAACCCAGATCCAGATCCTCCAGATAGGCAAAGTGATTCTCGTCAAACAACCCAATTTCATCCAGCACGCTGCGGCGGTATAGTGCCGCACCCCCGCAGGCAGAAAAAATCCTACAGTGTTTTTGGTAGCGCACATAGGGCTTTCCCTTTCCCCTTGCTCTGGCCCAGCCCAGGAGATTATAGATATCACCCGCGTCATCCATAAGCTCCGGCCTGTCCCACATCAGCATGGCAGCGCTTACGGAGAAAACCCTCTCATGATCGTCTTTCTCCCGTTTGTCCCCTGCTTTTCTTTTTGCCTTGTCCATGCTATTTTGGGGTGTTCTCGTTCTGCCGCACATGGCATGGTAAAGCTGTTTTACAAAATCCGGAAAGACCTTGGTGTCATTGTTCAGAAGAAGTACAAAGGGGGAATCGCTGTTCCTGATCCCTACATTCACCGCATGACAAAAGCCCGTGTTTTCCTCCAGGCAGATCAGTCTTGTCTGCGGGAATTTCTCCCGGATCAGTGAAACGCTCCCATCCTTTGAGGCGTTATCCACGACTAAAACCTCATAAGCAGGCGTTCCCTCCTCCTGCGCATACAGGGAGCTCAGACATTCCTCTATGAAGTTGATCCCCTTATAATTCGGGATAATCACCGTGATCTGTGCCATAACCCTCCTGTCTGCTCCTGCCTACTGCCAACCTCTCGAATTCGTCCGGGCACTCGCATGTCATTTTCCGCGGTCCGCACGATGCTTTTCGTTCCCACATGGTGCTTTCCGTTCCCGCATGGTGCTTTCCGTTCCCGCATGCCGCTTTCCGTTCCCGCATGCCGCTTTCCGTTCCCGCATG
>CACXDS010000001.1 GCA_902766425.1 uncultured Lachnospiraceae bacterium | reverse complement strand
CGCAACATACCCATTGCGATTCCGCCGATCAGATTGATGGCCGTAAGAATCAGTCCCGCCGTGGCATCTCCCTTTACATATTTCACAGCACCATCCATAGCTCCGAAAAAGCTGGATTCCTGCTGTATCTTATCTCTTCTTCTCTTTGCCTCTGCGTCATCGATGGCGCCGGTATTTAAGTCGGCATCAATTGCCATCTGCTTACCCGGCATAGCGTCCAAGGTAAAACGAGCCGTTACCTCAGCCACACGCTCCGAACCTTTATTGATCACCAAAAACTGAACCAGGATCAAGATGATAAAGACAATGGCACCGATGATCAGATCGCCTCCGCCTACAAAT
This sequence comes from uncultured Lachnospiraceae bacterium, assembly GCA_902766425.1. Classification (GTDB taxonomy): domain Bacteria; phylum Bacillota; class Clostridia; order Lachnospirales; family Lachnospiraceae; genus Acetatifactor. Next base: position 4,828 of record CACXDS010000001.1, on the reverse strand, counting down.
TCGCCAAAGGTAAGTACCACATTTCCGGAGGTACCGGTACGAAGGATCAGTCTCGTGGAGGAAACATTGATGGCAATCCGGAAAATCGTGGTAAAGAGCAGGATTGTGGGGAAAAAGGAGATGTCCAGCACTTCCTTCGTAAACATACATACGAATAAAACCGTGAAGCCCACTGCCATGTTAAAGGCCATAAAAATATCAAGCAGGAAGGCGGGAAGCGGCACAATAAACATAATAAATGCGATCAGCATGTATAGAGCAATAATGGCGTCCGCTTTTTGCATTCTCGCATTGAACATGTGTGTCTCCTCCTTTCTTAAGGCTAAAGTAGATCCTTCGCTTAAGTGTAAAGCCTGCCGGATATATCATTAAAATCCAATCTCAATCACCTGCGAGGGATGTACCATCTATATTCTTCCCTGCAATTGATAGACAAAGGCCAGGACCTCCGCCACCGCCTGATAGAGCTCCTGCGGGACAGCCTGCCCCACATCTACATTTGCATACAGCATCCTGGCCAGGGGTTTGTTCTCCACAATCTCAACCTGATTGTCCCGGGCAATCTCTTTGATCTTTGCAGCCAGATAATCCGCTCCCTTTGCCAACACCAGCGGGGCCTCCGCCACCTCCGGGTCATACTTGATGGCCACGGCATAATGGGTCGGGTTGGTGATCACCACATCTGCCTTGGGAAGCTCCTGCATCATACGCCTTCTGGAGGCCTCCTGCATTCTCTGACGGATCTTGCCCTTGATCTGCGGATCTCCTTCAGACTGTTTATATTCATCCTTGACCTCTTGCTTGGTCATCTTCATATCATTGGTAAACTTCACCTTCTGATAAATGAAGTCAACCGCAGCGATCAATAGTACGATAATGGAAATCCGAATTCCCAGATCCGTCACTACATTTCCCAAAAGCTTTATGGCCTGCATCAGGGACATGTCATAAATGTCGATGAGCATGTTTTCCTTTCCCTTCAGAAAGGAATAGGTGATATAACTGATCAGCAAGATCTTAGCGATGGACTTTGCCAGCTCCATCAGGGAGTTCATGGAAAAGATCCTCTTGAACCCATTGATGGGATTAAACTTGCTCAATTTCGGCTGCAGTGGCTTTGCCGTTGGTTTCCACCCAACCTGCACCAGATCACAGAGAAAGGCGATCAGAAAACCAAGGATCAGGATTGGCCCGACGATCAAAAGGATCTGCAGGAGCAGCCTTCGGAACAGTCGCCATACATCCACGGCAGGAATGTCTCCATACCAGAAGGTCACCGTCTCGGGAATAGCCTCATAGACCATGTGAAACACATCCAGAAACTGGTTCGCCATGGTGCCAACCCAAAATTTTAACAGCAAAAACAGGGCAAGCAGTCCCACTCCGTTTGCAACCTCACGGCTCTTGGCGACCTGGCCCTCTTTCCTGGCATCGTCCAGCTTCTTTTGAGTCGCGGGCTCAGTCTTTTCACCTCCCGGACCTTCTTTTGCAAATAACTGCAGATTATACCGAAGCCTCACATCATGCCCTCCGCAAAGCTAGTCGTAATCTCCTTCATTTCCTCAAATACAAACTCTGACAGATTCCCCAAAAGTCCCATGGAGAGGAACAAAATACCTAATCCCACGATCACCTTTAGCTGCATTCCCACCGCAAACATGTTCATCTGCGGCGCCACCTTTGCGAGAACCCCCAGAACAGCATTTAACAGCAGGATCACGCAAAAGATGGGCAGCACGATCCGAAATCCGATAAAAATATACTGGCTCATGAAATCGATCATGGTATCCATAAGCCTTCCCGGCCGGATCACTGCCCCATTCACAGGGATCAATACAAAGCTGTCCGCCAGCGCACCGATGAGATACCGATACATTCCGCTGGCTATGAGCATAAGCATCAAAGCATATTGATATAATACACCGGTGATACTGGTATTCTGATTCGTGGTGGGATCCATTAAGGTAGCCATGGAAAGACCGGTTTCCATATCTGCGATGGAGCCGGCAAAATTCACAATGGACATGCACATATTGGCTCCCAGTCCCAGGATCAAGCCCGTCAGGGTTTCCTTGATCACGATCAGCGAATATCCAAAGACGCTCTGGTAGGAAACCAGATTCTCCACCGGCGTCGTAACCTGATACAAAAGCAGGGAGGTGAATACACTAAAGATCACCTTTACCCGGTTCGGAACTCCTCTGGTTCCGAAAAAAGGCGCTATATAGACAAACGCAGTTACCCTGCAGAGGATCAACAAAAAATATTCCAGATCATACAGAGAAAAAGAATAAGAAATCATGCTCTGTCTCCGTCATTGATGGATAAAATAGGCAAACTGTCCCCAGAGATCAACCATATAATCCACCATATTATTCATCATCCAGTTTCCTAAGATGATCAGGCCCAAAAACACACCGATGATCTTGGGAACAAAGGTCAAGGTCTGCTCCTGAATGGAGGTTACCGTCTGGAAAATACTCACGATCAAACCGATGCAAAGAGAGATCAAAAGCAGGGGTAACGCTGTCTTTAATACAACAAACAAACCTTCCCGTATCATATCCGAAACAGCTTCGATTGTCATAAGGATCCCTCCCTTCCATCAAAAGAGCTTTCGCCCAAAAGAGCCAACTTAATAAAAGGTCTTTACCAATTCTCCGATCACCAGAGCCCATCCGTCGGCAGCCACAAAAAGAAGTATCTTAAAGGGCATGGAGATGGTTGTGGGCGGCAGCATCATCATACCCATACTCATCAAAGTAGAGGCAACCACCATATCGATCACAATAAATGGAAGATAAATCATAAAACCGATCCAAAAAGCTGTTCTAAGCTCACTGATCATAAAGCTTGGAATCAAAACAGAGGTTGGAATAGACTCATTCTGCCCATCCCAGGTTAGATTCGCAATATCCATAAAAAGATCAACATCCTTGACCTGCGTCTGGACATACATGAATTCTCTTAGGGGTTTGATTCCCTCCTCCAGTGCCTCCTCCTGGGTGATCTGGCCGTTTTCAAAGGGAACCACCGCATCATTATATACTCTCATCAATGTGGGCTCCATGATAAAAAAGGTCAGGATCAGAGCCAGACCGATCAAGATCTGGTTTGGCGGAGCCGTCTGCGTATTCAATGCAGCCCTGGTAAAATGCAACACAATGATGATCCTGGTAAAGGAGGTCATCATCAATACCATGAGTGGCAAAAGGGCAATGAGCGTCAAGGTGATGAGGATCCGCAGTGACCCGCTGAGCTCCCCGTTCCCCTCATTATAGGTAATGGTCCAGGTATTTGCGGTGTTTAAGCGATTCAATTCTTCCGGTGTCTCCGCCACCCCCGGTGCATCCACTACCGTAGTGGTCTCATTCTCTCCGGCAATATGCCTCTCCTCCAGCTGGGAAGCCTTACCTTTCGCCGGGAAAAACCACAATATGCCCACCGTAACCAGCAGGCATAATAGGATTGCTCTATGAAATTTGAAAGCAAACACTCTCCTCATGAACCGGATTGCTCTCCTCTATTAATTCTTTTCGGAATCTGAATCATTTTCTGATTTTGCAGTATCGTCCAGTTCTTTTTGCTTCGGATATAAATCCGTAGGATTCTTTACTCGTTTCATTATTTCCTGAAAGGAAAGCCTTTGGGCATGAGCCCCATCCCCTGCCTTCATCTCATTCTCGGAAATTTCACATAAAACCGTCACTGAATCCTTGCAGACTGCAAGAGCAAGGTAGGTCTGACCCACCCTGACGATCTGAATATACTTATTGTTTCCCAAACGCACCGCATCCAGCAATTCGATATTCCCGGAGCGTCCCATTTCTTTCTGGTAGCCGGCAATCCACTTGGTGGTAAGCGCAGTTGCACCCAATACCACGACAAAGATCAATAGAACAGTCAAAAGCTGAGCATAGCTGTTCGATCTGTTTGCCGCCAAAAGAATCATCATTTAACCCACTACCTTCTTCACTGCTTCGATCACGCGTTCCGCCTGGAAGGGCTTCACGATGAAATCCTTAGCCCCCGCCTGAATGGACTCGATTACCATAGCCTGCTGACCCATTGCGGAGCACATGATCACCAGGGCTCCGGAATTCACCTTTTTAATCTCCCGAAGAGCCTGAATCCCATCCATCTCCGGCATGGTAATATCCATCAATACAAGATCAGGGTTGGTCTCCTTATACTTCTCAACCGCCTTCACTCCGTTTTCAGCCTCACCTGCTACATTGTAGCCGTTTTTTGTGAGAATATCCTTGATCATCATTCTCATAAAAGCCGCATCATCACATATTAGTATATTCTTTGCCATTTTGTTATCCTCCACATATATTTATTGGCATTATTTAATGATCTCCGTAACACGAACTCCGAAATTCTCTTCGATCACAACTACCTCGCCTCTGGCAACAAATTTTCCGTTGACAAGAACATCAATGGGTTCACCGGCAATTCTGTTCAGATCTATAATGGTGCCCGGTGCAAAATTTAATATGTCAGAAATAGATTTTGTTGTTCTGCCGAGCTCCACTGTCACTTCCAGCGGAACATCCATGATCAGATTGATATTCTCATGTCCGGCCACATTTGGAGCATCCTGACTGAAGCTCTGGAACTGTGCGGGTTGAACATTCACATTTGGCATCCCCTGATTCATGCCGTTCATTCCGTTCATGCCCATGCCGTTCATTCCGCCCATGTTCATTCCGTTCATCCCGTTCATGTTCATCCCGTTCATGTTCATCCCGTTCATGCCCATGCCGTTCATCCCGTTCATGTTCATTCCGTTCATGCCCATGCCGTTCATCCCGTTCATGTTCAT